>JAHWJY010000155.1 GCA_019348135.1 Actinomycetota bacterium | reverse complement strand
GCGCTCGTGCTGGCCGCCGTCGGCGCGCTGATCCTCCCGTTCGCCGGCGACCTCCCCACGGCGGTGACGTTCACCGCGGTCGCCGGCGTGGCGATCGGCGCCCTCGCGGCCCTCGAGGGGATCTACGCCGGGGACGTCACCTCGCCGGCGGTCCTCGGCACGACGCTCGGGTCGTACTCGCTCGTGCGCGGCGCGGGGTCCGCCGTCGGACCGGTCATCGGCGGTCTCGTCGCGGACGTCCTCGGCTCGCGCGGCCCGACGCTCGTGCTGTCCGCTGCGGCGATGGTCGTCGCGGCCGTGGTGCTGCTCCCGCCGCGACCTCAGGTAGCCGGGACGCCGGCGGGCCCGTAGAACACGAGCAGGCCCTCCCCCACGTCGAGGCCCACGAGCGTGTACCCGCCGGCGACGGCGACCGTGCCGAACGGCAGCCCGTCCGCGACCGCGAGGTCGCCGTCCGGCCCCGCACGCACGAGCCCGGCCTCGGTCACAACGAGCACGTCGTCGCCCCGGACCGCCGGTGCCGAGGTGGCCGCGCCGGGCAGGGCCACGCGCTCGGCCGGCGCGTCGCCGGCGAGCCGGAGGAGCTCCCCACCCGCCACCACGACCACGTCGCGACCGGTCGTGACGGCCGCGGTCGCGGGGGCGGCGACCTCGTCCCGGGCGAGCACCTCCCCGTCCTCCCCGTCGAGCCGCACGACCCCGGACGTCGTCGCCACGACGATCAGGTCGTCGCCGGCGAGGAGGATCGGAGCGTCCGTCAGCGGACCGCCGAGCTGGTCCGCGGTCACGCTCCACCGCGGCTCACCCGAGCGGAGGTCGAGCGCGGCGACCTCCGTCCCGGAGGCCAGGACGGCGAGCAGTCCCGTGGTCGCCGCATCGACCGTCGGCGTCCCGGGTACCCCCTCGACCGTCCACAGGGTCCCGCCGTCGAAGCCCGCCGCCTCGAGACCGGCACCACGTGCCACGAGCGCGATGCCGCGGCTCAGGTGAGCGACCACGCCGGGCGGGTCGAGCTCGCGGCAGCCCGTGAGGCCGAGGTCCTCGTCGAACCGGGCGAGCAGCACGTCCCCGGTGAGGTCGCGCTGGACCAGCCCGACCTGCTCCCCGGCGGGCAGGAACCGCGTCTGCTCCGGACGCTCGCGACCGGTCGCGACGGCCACGATGCCCGTGTCGAGGATGCGGACGTGCTCGTCGCCGGCGACGACGAACACGGCGTCGTCGACGGGCACCGCGGTCGCGTCCGGAGCACCGGCCGTCGCACCCCGCACGGGGCCGAGATCGAGCGCCACCCCCGTCGCGACGACCGCCTCCGAGACGGCCGCCGCGTCGGCGTCGGGTGCGACGGCGGGCAGCACCTCCGCACCATCCACCACGGCCGGCGGCGACGTGAAGCTCGCGGGCAGCAGGTCGTCGCACGGCCCCCCGAGGAGCACCAGACTGGCGGCGATGCCGGCGGCGCCGAGCACGACGACGCCGGCGAGCACCGCGGCCACCGCGCGGCGCTGGCGCCGCTGCTCCTCCGGGTCCCTCACCTGCGCGTCAGTTCATCTCGGGACGGGGTGGGAGCCGGAGGTGGCTCGACGCCTTCTGCACGTCCTGCTGGTACTTCAGCAGCACGTTCATCGTGGAGCGGGCGACCTGCTCGTCGATCGTGTCGAAGCCGAGCTCGAGCAGCGTGCGCGCCCAGTCGAGCGTCTCCGAGATCGACGGCGGCTTCTTGAGCTCGAGCTGACGGAGGCTGCGCACGATCCGGACGAGCTGGTCGGCCAGCGCCTCGGGCGCCTCGGGCACGCGTGACAGGACGATCTCCTTCTCGCGCTCGACGGAGGGATAGTCGATGTGGAGGTAGAGACAGCGGCGCTTCAGCGCCTCGGAGAGCTCACGGGTGTTGTTCGAGGTGAGCACCACGAACGGGTGGTGGGTCCCCTTCACGGTGCCGAGCTCGGGGATCGTGACCTGGAAGTCCGACAGGATCTCGAGCAGGAGCGCCTCGAACTCGAAGTCCACCTTGTCGACCTCGTCGATGAGCAGGACCGTGTCGTGGTCGTTGCGCAACGCCCGGAGGAGCGGCCGCTCGAGGAGGTACTCCTCCCCGAAGATGTCGTCGTGGAGGGTGTGCCAGTCCTCGGACCCGGCCTCCGTCACGGTCCCGCCCGTGACGCCGGCAGCCTGGATGCGCAGCAGCTGCTTCTTGTAGTTCCACTCGTAGAGCGCCTTGGCCTCGTCCAGACCCTCGTAGCACTGCAGCCGGACGAGGTCGGCCCCGCGCGCCGCGGCGACGGCCTTGGCGAGCTCGGTCTTGCCGACGCCGGCGGGGCCCTCGACGAGGATCGGCTTGCGCAGCCGCTCGGCGAGGTAGACGACGGTCTCGATCGACTCGTCCGGGAGGTAGCCGGCGGCTTCGAGGCGGTCGTGGACGTCGGACACGCCGGTGAACTCGGTGGACACGCGTGCGCTCCTGTGGGTCGGCCGTCGAACGGTACGTGCCGCCTCCATCGCTGGCGAAACGGCTGGCTAGGGTCGCGGTCATGAAGCAACTCAGCGGCCTCGACACCGCCTTCCTCAGCCTCGAGACGGCGGCCACGCCCCTGCACGTCGGCTCGGCCGTGATCATCGACGGCGCGACGCTCCCGGACGGGTGGGGCTACGAGGCGGTCCACGACCTCATCGCCTCCCGGCTCGACCGTCTCCCGCCGTTCCGCTGGAAGCTCGTCCAGGTCCCCTTCGGCATCGACCTGCCCTACTGGGTCGAGGATCCCGACTTCGACCTCGAGTTCCACCTGCGACGCTCGGGCGTGCCCAAGCCGGGTGGGCCGCGCGAGCTGGCGGAGGTCGTGGCACGCATCCACGCGCGCCCCCTCGACCGCAGCCGGCCCCTGTGGGAGCTCTACATCGTCGAGGGCCTGGCCAACGGGGACGTCGCGCTGGTCTCCAAGATCCACCACGCCGCCATCGACGGCGTCTCCGGTGCCGAGCTGCTGACCGCGCTCGTGGATCTCGAGCCGCTCCCCCCGCCCACCGGGGTCGCGGTGGAGGTCGAGGGCGAGCGCCAGCCGGGACGGGTCGAGATGCTCGCCCGAGGCGGGCGCGGCCTCGTCAAGCAGCCGTTCCGTCTCGCCCGCACCGCGGTCCGGACGGCGCGTGCCCTCCCCGGTCTCGGCGGTCTCGCCGAGATGGCCGTCCCGAACGTCGCGCGCCGACGGGTGGGCGACGGCGGCATGCTGCAGCGCCCACACCTGCAGGCGCCCCCCACGCCGTTCAACGGCGCCATCACCCAGCACCGCGTGTGGGCGTTCGACGACCTCCCGCTCGACACGGTCAAGGCGGTCAAGAACGCGGCCGGGGCGACCGTGAACGACGTCATCATGACGATCTGCGCTCGGGCGCTGCGTCGCTACCTCCTCGAGCACGACGCCCTGCCGGACCGCCCGCTCCAGGCGATGATCCCGATCTCGGTACGGACCGACGACGACCGCGACGGGATGGGCAACCAGGTCACCGCGCTCGTCGCGACCCTGGCCACGCACCTCGAGGACGCCCGTGAGCAGCTGACCTACACCTCCGAGCGCATGCAGGTGGCGAAGCACTCCGGGGCCGTGCCGGCGCAGCTGCTCCAGGACGTCACGCGCTTCGGCGCACCGGCGCTCGCCGCCCGGGCCGCCCGCGTGGCGACGCGCACCCGTTGGGCCGACCGCTTCCGGCTGCCCTTCAACTGCGTCATCTCGAACGTCCCCGGGCCGCCGATCCCTCTCTACTACGCCGGCGCCCGCATCAAGGCCCTGTACCCGGTCTCGGCCATCGCCGACGGCATCGGGCTCAACATCACGGTCATGAGCTACGAGGACCGCGTCGGCGTCGGGCTCGTGGCGTGCCGGGACCTCGTCCCGGACCTGTGGGACCTCATGGGGATGATCTCGGACGCGCTCGACGACCTCGTCGCGGCCTACGACGTCGGATGACGACGGAGGCGGGATCGGTCGGGCTCCCGACGGACAGCCACTCGCACTCGGAGTGGTCCTGGGACGCGCCCACCGGTTCCATGGAGGGCAGCTGCGCCCGCGCCGTCGAGCTGGGCCTCCCGGCGATCGCGTTCACCGAGCACGTGGACGTGACCCGGTGGGTGATCCCGCCGTCGTTGCGGGCACGCATGCACGTCCACGGCCACCGGGTGGCCGCCGACGGACGCTACGACCCGCCGCCGCTCGACCTCGAGGGCTACCGCGCGTCGCTCGAGCGCTGCCGGGAACGGTTCCCGTCGTTGCGGATCCTGTCCGGCGTCGAGCTCGGTGAGCCGCACTGGTTCCCCGACGAGGTGGACCGACTCCTGGCCAGCGGCGCGTTCGACCGCGTGCTCGGGTCCCAGCACTCGGTGGAGCGCGACGGCCGGCCGTGGATCGTCGCCGGCCTCGAGGCGGACCTCGTGCCGCCGGACCTGACGCCCGAGGACGTCGTCCGGGCCCATCTCGCCGAGACGCTCGACCTCATCGCCGGCTGCGACCGCTTCGAGGTGCTGGCGCACATCGACTACGCGGTGCGGAAGTGGCCGGCCGGTCCCGCGGCCTTCCCCGCGGCCGACTTCGAGGAGGAGTTCCGCTCGGTCCTGCGCGCGCTCGCCGGCTCGGACCGGGCGCTCGAGCTCAACACCGTGATCCCGCTCGACGACCGCATCCTCCGGTGGTGGGTCGAGGAGGGCGGCCGGACGCTCACGTTCGGCAGCGACGCGCACCAGCCGGACGCCGTCGGGCAGGGCTTCGCGGCGGCGGCCGCGATGGCCGAGGCGGCGGGGTTCCGCCCCGACCGCCACCCCCACGCCCCCTGGCGCCGCTAGACGCCGTGGTCGGACGTGAGGCGCCCGGTCGTCCGACGACCGTCACGACCGGATGTGGCCGTCGCCGTCGACGAGGTACTTCACGGTCGTGAGCTCGGGCAGCGCCATCGGGCCACGGGCGTGCATCTTCTGGGTCGAGATGCCGATCTCGGCGCCGTAGCCGAACACCTCGCCGTCGGTGAACCGGGTCGAGGCGTTCACCATCACGGCGGCGGCGTCGACCTCGGCCTGGAAGCGGCGGGCCGCCCCCCGGTCCTCGGTGACGATCGCCTCGGTGTGGCTCGTGCCGAACCGCTCGATGTGGCCGAGCGCCGTGTCGAGATCGTCGACGACCGCGACGTTCAGCACGTAGTCGAGGTGTTCGGTCGCGAAGTCCTCGTCGGTGACCGCGGTCATCTCGGCGTGGCCGCGCGCACGGTCGTCGCCGAGGAGGTCGACGCCGGCGCCCCGCAGCGCGTCCG
>JAHWJY010000044.1:2763-16827 GCA_019348135.1 Actinomycetota bacterium | reverse complement strand
AGTCCACGGCGGCGTTCGGCACGCTCGTCCGCGCCGTCGCCCGGGGGTGGAAGGGTGGCGTGGTGCAGTTCATCAAGTCGGGGGAGTGGCGGGTCGGCGAGGAGAAGGTCCTGACCGAGCTCGGGGTCGACTGGCGGTCCATCGGTGACGGCTTCAGCTGGGACAGCGAGGACCTCGAACGGTCGAAGGGTCTGTCGCGCGAGGCGTGGGCGGTCGCGAAGGAGCGGCTCGCCTCGGGCGAGTACGACCTGCTCGTCCTCGACGAGATCACCTACCCCGTCAACTGGGGTTGGCTCGACGAGGACGAGGTCGTCGCCGCGATCCGCGACCGCGCCGAGGACACCAACGTGATCGTCACGGGCCGCGACGCCTCGCCCGCCCTGATCGAGGCCGCGCACACCGTCACCCGCATGGAGCACGTCAAGCACGCCTACGACCAGGGCATCCTCGCCCGCCGCGGCATCGACTACTGAGCCCGTGGCCGGTTCGTCCCGGCAGGAGGGTGGCGGTACGCTCCCCGCCCGACGCGCCTCGTGCGCGTCGTTCGCTGGAGTAGCTCAGTTCGGCAGAGCAATCGCCTCGTAAGCGATAGGTCCGGGGTTCAAATCCCCGCTCCAGCTCCACAGCTAGCGGGCGCGGTCGAGCTCGCTCGCGGGATCCGAGGTGGGTCCCGCGCCGAGGCGCTCGCGCGCCTCGGCGAGCTCGTCGTCGTCGTCGAGCGTCGGTCGGCACCTGAGGGTCGAGCTCCTCGAGCACGTCGCGCAACAGCGCGAGGACGGCGGCATCGCGCACGATCGGGACGTCCGCCGGCACCACGTGCCACGGGGCGTGCTCGATCGAGGTCTCGCGGATCGCGTCCTCGTAGGCCTCGCGGAACGCCTCGTGGCGCTCGATGATGTCGAGGTCGTGCAGGTCGAGCTCCCACCGCCGCTGGGGGTCCTCCACGCGGCCGCGCAGGCGGCGCGTCTCCTCCTCGACGGAGACGTGGAGGAAGACCTTGACGAGGGTCGTGCCCCGTCGGTCAGGAGCCGCTCGAAGTCGCCTGCAGGCCGAGCAGGACGGCCCGATCGTCCTCGGCCTCGAGCCGGTACCACGGGGCCTCCTGTGGGGGACCGCCACGTCACGGCGTCCGGAGCCGGGCACACTACGTCCCACCCGCAACGTCTGGTCGCCGCGTGACGTCCCGAACGGTCCCCGCCTCCCGACCGGAGCAGCGGCTCGCGTCCGACGCGCTGCGGTTCCTGCGTCGCTTCGGGCTGGTGGCGGCCCTGTGGTCGTTCCTCCTCGCGGTCTCGGTCCCGCCCGAGCGGTCGCCGGTCGACCACCCGACCCGGCTGTGGGTCGGCATCGGGGTGGTCGTGACCTGGGCGGTCGTGTCCCAGCACCCGGCCGTCCGGGCGCGCACGCTGATCGTCGGCTGGCTGCTCGTCGCCACCTTCGCCGAGCTCCTCGGCCCCCTGGCGGGCACCAACGGCTGGTCGGTCACGGGCGGCGCGGCGATGCTCGTGATCGCCGCCGCGGCGGTGCAGGGGACGCGCTGGCAGGTCGCGCTCGTCGTGGGGGTGCTGTCGCTCGCGGCGCTGTCGCGTGGCGTGCTCGGTACGGGCTGGTCCCTCGGATGGTCGCTCGGCACGGTGCTGATGTTCTCGTTCGCCGGCGTCGCGATGTGGTGGCTGTTCCGGACGGTGGCGGAGGGTGTGGCCGAGCGGTCCCGTCTCGCGAGCGCGCTCGCCGCCTCGGAGCGCGGGCGGGCGGTCGCGGCCGAGCGGTCCGAGTCCGCGGCGCGGCTGCACGACTCCGTCCTGCAGACCCTGGCCGAGATCGGCCGACGCGACGACGCCGCGCAGATGCGCGAGCTGGCGACCCAGGCGTCGGCCGAGCTACGGCTCCACCTCCGGGCCCGGACCGACCGCGGGACGCTGTGGGAGCGGCTCGACGCCTCCGTCACGACCGTCGCCGCGGGGCGACACGTCACGGTCTCGACCGTCGGGCCGGACGTACCGGCGCCCGACGACCGCCACCTGCTCCTCGTCGCGGCGGCGACCGAGGCCGTCCGCAACGCCGTCAAGCACACGGGCTCGCCGGTCCGGGTCCTGGGCGAGCACGGCGACGACGGCGTCGTGCTCACCATCGCCGACCGTGGCGGTGGGTTCGCCCCCGACGCCGTGCCGGACGACAAGCTCGGGGTGGCGAACAGCATCGTGGGACGGGTCGAGCGCGCCGGCGGGACCGCCACCGTCACCAGTGACGAGCACGGCACCGAGTGGATCCTCCGCCTCCCCGCCACGGCGCGCGAGACGACCGATGCCTGACGCCCCCCGCGCCGCCGCGGTGCGACCACCGGTCCGCGTGGTCGTCGTCGACGACCACGCGGTCACCCGGCACGGGCTCGCCTCCGCGCTCGCGCCGCACCGCATCGAGACCGTGGGGGAGGGTGAGGACGTCGCGTCCGCCGTGGCCGCCGTCCGGGAGCACCGGCCCGATGTCGTGCTCCTCGACGTCCGCCTCCCCGGTGGCGGCGGCGCGCGGGTCCTGCAGCGGCTCGCCGAGGAGGGAGGCGAGGTTCCCCCGACGTTGGCGGTGTCCGCCTCCGACGACAAGGCCGATGTCGTCGCCACGGTCACCGCCGGCGCGACGGGCTACCTCCTGAAGACGGAACCGGTCGCCGTCATCGCCGACGCCGTGCGCGCCACCGCGGCCGGGGAGCCGGTCTTCTCCGCCGAGCTCGCGGGGCACCTGCTCGACCTCGACCTGGACGGCGCGCGGGTGCAGGACGCCGAGTGGGAGAGCCTCACCGACCGCGAGCGGGAGATCCTCCGCGAGCTCGCCCTCGGCCACCCGTACAAGCGCATCGCGGCCCGGCTCGAGGTCTCTCCCAAGACCGTCGAGGCCCACGTCCGCAACGTCCTGCGCAAGCTCCAGGTCACCAACCGGCACGAGGCCACCCGGTGGGCCATCGACCACGGCTTCGACCCCGGCTCGTCCACGTAGGGGACATCCCCGACGCGACCACCCCCGGCTCCGGGGACGGTGAGGTCATCCACCTCCCGACCGAAGGAGCCGTCATGGCACCGTCCACATCCACCTCGCGCGACCTCCCGCCGCCGGAGCCCGGGACCGCCTGGGCACCCGGCGGGCCGCCGTTCACCGCGACCCCCCGCCGTCCCCGCACGCCGTGGCGCGACCGGCTCCCGGAGGTCGTCGCGACCGTCGGCGTCGTGCTCGTCGTGCTCGCCGTGGCCGGGTTCCTGTCCTCCACGTGGGAGGAGCTCGGTCAGTACCCGAAGGCCATGCTCCTCGGCCTCACCGCTGCCGGACTGACGGCGGCGGGGCTGTGGGCCCGCTCCCGGGACCTCGCCTCGGCCGCCCGCGACTACGTCGTGGGCCTGTGCTGGGCGTCCGCGACGGTCTGCCTCGCCGGCGCGGTCACGCTCGCGGCGTCGACGGCCTTCCCCGGCTGGGGCCGGCTGACCATCGCCGCCGGCGGGCTCGCCGCCCTGGCGCACGCGCTGGCGATGTGGTCCCGCGATCCCCGGTCGCTCACCCAGCTCGCGGCCGCGGTCGCCGCGGGGCTCTACGCGACCGGTCCCGTGGGGACCTCGGCGCACGACCGGTTCGGGCCGGGGACGGCGGACCTCCTGTGGTCCCCGTTCGTGGGCTTCCTCGACCCGTCGTACATGACCGACGCGTTCCTGCTCACCGGCCTGGGTCACCTGGTCGTCGGGGTGGCGCTGCTCGCGGCCGCCCGCCGGCTCGAGGGACGCGTCCGCTCGCTGGCGCACACGGGCGCCGGCGTGCTGATCGGCTACGCCGCGCTGGAGCTGAACGTCCTGCCGACGCAGGTGGGTGCGGTCGCCGCGCTGGCCGTCGTGCTCGGTTTCCTGATCTACGGGATGGTCACCGAGTCGGCCGGACTCGTCGTGATGGGCTCGGTCGGGGCGCTCGCCGCCGGCGTCCGGGTCCTGGCCGCGCTGTTCTCCGGCAAGGCCCTGGTGACGCTGCTCGTGTTCGCCGGCGGCGTGGCGCTCCTCGCCTGGGCCTACCACGCGATGCGGCAGCGCGAGGACGGCGTAGGGGACATCCCCGATGGCAGCGGGGAGCCGTTCGTCGACCATCAGGTCGACGAAGGAGAAGCCCCGTGACCACCCTCATCCGCCACCGCCTCGCCCGGTTCGTCGTCGGCACCGCCGCCGCCGGGTCGATCGCCGACTGGACCCTGTTCGCCGCGATGGTCGCCACCGTCGACGCCCTGCTCGGCGGTGGCCCGTGGGCCGTGGCGGCCGTCGTGGTCGCCCGGCTCCTCCCCGGGGTGGCGTTCGCGCCGCTCGCCGCCCGCCGGGCCGACCGTGGCGACCTCGACGCCTGCCTCCTGCGCCACGAGGCGCTGCGGGTCGCCGCGGTCGTCGCGGTCGCGGCCGGCGCCGCGACCCGCTCCGTCCCGCTGGCGATCGCCGGTGTGGTCGGTTTCGAGTACGGCGCCGCGATGCTGGCGGCCGCCCGTGAGTCGCTCATCTCGCGCCACGTCCCCCGGACGCTGTTCACCCCGGTGAACACGGCGACGGCGGTGCTGTCCTACGGCTCGATGCCGTTGGGTGCCGCGCTCGTCGCGGTCACCGGACCGGCCGTGGCGTTCGTCGGAGCCTTCGCGGGCTACCTCTCCCTGACGGCCGCGTACGGCATCGGCCGGCCGAGCCGCGCCGCCGCACCGGTCGCCCGGGTCGCGGCCGGCGCGGTCGCGGCCGGGTCGTCCGCCGGCGCCGTCGGGACGCCGTGGCGCACCGTCGCCGCCGCCGCGCTCGGCCTGATGCCCGCGGTCGGCCTGTTCGCGGTCGGTCCGGCCCTGGCCGAGCTCTGGGTCGGGGACCGCGCGGCGACCGGCTCGCTGTATGCCTTCGTGATCGCCGGCGGCGCGGTCGGGTTCGCCGTCGCGAACCTGCGCTCGTCGCTGCCCGCCGCCGTGCCGCTGTGCGTCGCTGCTGCGGGCACGGCCATCGCCGCGCACGGCTCGTGGCGGGTGGGCCTGATGCTCCTCGGCGCCGGCGCCGGAGCCGCCTACCTCGCGCTCCAGAACCGTCTCCAGCACGAGGCGTCCGACCCGTCGCAGTTCGCGCGCGCCTTCGCGATCCTCAAGATCTCGACCGGCGTCGCTGTCGTGGGTGCCCCGGCGCTGGCCTCGGTCCTGTCGCTCCCGGGGGCGCTCGCGGTGCTCGCGGTGCTGCCGGTCCTCGCCGCGGCGGTCACCGTCGGAAGCCCCGCCACGGTCGTCCGCCTGGTCGTCCGCGAGACCATCGGGATGCTCCTCCGCGCCGTCGTCGACGTCCGCGTCGAGGGCGCCGAGCGGCGTGTCGACGGGCCGTGCGTCGTGGTCTCGAACCACCCGCACGTGCTCGACGGGCCGGTCGCCGTGGCCGCCGACCGCAGCCTCCGACCGGTCGCCCGCTGGCAGCCGAACCGGGCCGCCCGGTTCGCGATCTGGGCCGGTGGCTCGGTCGTGACCACGGCGGGGACCGGTCGGGATCCGCGACCGGCGTACGAGCAGGCGGCGGACCACCTCCGCGCCGGTGGCCGGATCTGGCTGGCGCCGGAGGGCGGCTCGCATCAGGGCGCCGCGCTGCGAGCGCCGCGGACCGGCGCGGTCCGGATGGCGCACGCCGCCGGCGTCGCGATCCAGCCCCTCGCCATCGACTGGCACGACGCCGCTTCCGGCCCGGACCTCCGGGCGTGGCGGCCGTGGGCCCGCCGGCGCGTGACCCTGCGCTGGGGGGCCGCGGTGGTCACCACCGGCGCCGTCGAGGAGGACGGCCACCGGATGATGCGCTCGCTCGCTGACGTCGCCGGCATGCCGTACGCACCCGTCCCGGCGGTCGCGCGGGCGGCCTGACCCTCCGGTCGAACGGCCCCGGCCGGGACACCTACACCGGCCGCAGCCGCCGCCGACGGGTGTGACATGACCACGCCCTCCGCCTGCCCGCCCTCCGCCGCCGGTCCCCTCGCGCCGGATCCGGACGTGCTGCGGCTCGCCGGGGGGATCCTCGCCGCCGTGCCCGGTCACGTCGCCGTGCTCGACGCCACGGGGCAGCTCGTCCTCACCAACCAGGACTGGGACGACTTCGCGGACGCCGGTGGCGGTACCACCGGCTGCGGCGTCGGCAGCGACTACCTCGCGGTCTGCGACCGTGCGGCCCAGGCCGGCGAGACGGCCGCCGCCCGGGCCGCCGCGGACATCCGAGCGGTGCTGGCCTCCGGAGGTCGGTCGGTCCCCTTCGCCTACGCGTGCGAGACCCCGACGGGTCTGCGGTGGTTCCTGGTCTCCGTCGCCTGGTGGCCGGAGCTCCCCGGCGTGATCGTCTCCCACGTCGACATCACGGACGCCAAGGTGTCGCAGGAGGCGTCCGAGGCGTCGCTGCGTGCCGTGTCGCACGACCTCCGGTCGCCGCTGACGATCATCGTCGGGATGGGCCGACTGCTGCAGGCCCGGGACGAGCGCCTGTCACCCGAGCAGCGCGGTCAGCTCTACGAGCGGCTGCTCTCGGCCGCGCACCGTCTCGACCGCGACCTCGACAACCTCACCGCGATGGACCGGCTGCGCGACGGCACCTGGGCGCCCCTCGTGGTCGACGCCGACCTCGGGGCGCTCGTCGACGGTCTGCTCGAGGATCTCGACCTCCCCGAGGGCCGCGTCGTGCGTGACGTCCCCGACGGCCTCCGGTGCGCCGTCGACGCCGCGTGGCTGGAACGCATCATCCTGAACCTCGTGACCAACGGCGTCCGGCACACCCCGTCGGACGCCACCGTGTGGGTGCGTCTGCGGGTGGAGCAGGAGCGGCTGCGCGTCGTCGTCGAGGACGACGGTCCGGGCATCCCGCCCGGGGACCGCGACCGCGTCCTGCAGGCCTTCGAGCGCGCCGACGCCGGCACGCCCGGCTCGGGGTTGGGCCTCGCCATCGTCTCCCGCTTCACCGCGCTGCTCGGTGGCCGTCTGGTGGTCGACGACCGCCCCGGGGGCGGCGCCCGGTTCACCGTCGAGCTGCCCGTGGGATCCGTCGCGGACTGAGCCCGGCGACCGGCGCCGGGCCCGGCCGTTCGAGCGGTCGCCGCCCCCCAGCCGCCGCCGGCGGTCCGGCACGGTCGTCGTACCGACGACGGAGGCCGGCGTGGAGCAGCGGTTCGCGGAGCTGACGGTGGAGCTCGTGCAGGGCGACATCGTGGACCAGCCGGACCTCGACGCCATCGTCAACGCCGCCAACGCCGAGCTCCGCCCCGGCGGTGGGGTCGCCGGGGCGATCCACCGCGCGGCAGGTGCCGGACTCGCGGAGGAGGCGGTCCCCCTGGGACCGATCGCGCCGGGCGAGTGCGTCCTCACGGGTGGCCACGCGCTCCCCAACCCGCACGTCCTGCACTGCCTCGGCCCCGTCCACGGCCGCGACGAGCCGGGCGACGAGCTGCTGGCGTCCTGCTACCGGCGGGCGCTCGAGACCGCCGACGAGCACCGGCTCGCGTCCATCGGGTTCCCCGCGATCTCGACCGGGGTCTTCGGCTACCCCGTGCGCGAGGCCGCCGAGGTCGCGCTGCGGACCATCCGCGACGTCGCTCCCGACCTCCGCACCGTCCGGCTGGTCCGCATGGTGCTGCACAGCCGCGACGACCTCGCGGTCCACCGGGAGGTCCTCGGCGACCTCGCGGCCTGATCCGGCGGACGGACCGGGCCACCGGGGCCTCAGCCGGCCAGCGGCTCGGCTCCCGGTCCGGGCGCGATGGCGACCTCCCGGCCCGACGTGACCGCGTGCCCGCAGTCGCACACCAGCCGGGCGTGGACCTCGCCGTCGCAGTCGCGGTGGAGCAGGCGCACGGCCGGCTCGCCCCCGGCGAGGTGCCGGTCACCGAAGTCCATCATCGCCACCAGCACGGGGCGCAGGTCGCGGCCGAGGTCGGTGAGGCGGTACTCGTGCCGCGGACGGTCGCCGGGCTCCTGGTACGGCCGCCGCTCGAGCACGCCGTCGTCGACGAGCTGGGAGAGCCGCTGGGTCAGCACGCTCCTGGACACCCCCAGGTGCTCCTGGATGTCGGCGAAGCGACGGACACCGTTGAAGATCTCGCGGAGCACGAGGACGGTCCAGCGGTCGCCGAGGATGCCCACGGTCCGGGAGACCGAGCAGCTGGCGGCGTCGTAGGCGTTCCACTTCATGCCGCCCAGGGTACCACCTGGGTTGCGTTCGCGAACCCAGAGGTGTAGCGTCTGAGTTCTCAGGACGAACCCAGGAGGCGCGACGTGCGATCCACCACCCACCCCAGCGGTCCCGCGTTGCTGCCCCGGCCCGCGCCGCTCCGCTCCGGCCCCGAGCTCCTCCGCGGCCACCCCGTGCACCGACGGTCGTCCGTCGTGGTCGACGGTCAGCGGCTCGAGCTCCGCCCCGTCGTCCCGAGCGACCTCGACGGCATCGACCGCTTCGTCCGGGGGCTGTCGCCCCGGAGCCGCTTCCTCCGCTTCCACGCGGCGGTGCGGCGCCTGAGCAGCGGCCAGCTCGCGGGCCTCGTCGACGTCGACCACCACGACCGGGAGACCGTCGTCGTCCGGGACACCTCCGGCGCCGTCGTGGCCCTCGGCCAGTACGCCGGGGTGGGACGCGGCGTCGCGGAGCTGGGTCTCGCCGTCGCCGACGACTGGCACCGGCGGGGGCTCGCCACGCGCGTCGTGGCGTGGCTCGCCGACGCCGCGCGGGAGGAGGGCTTCCGGGCGTTCACCGCCTCCGTGCTCGCGGAGAACCGCGCCGCGATCGGGCTGTTCGACCGCTGGCCGGGCACCGTCCAGGTCGAGCGTCACGGCACCGCGGTCGAGGTGCTCCTCTGCCTCGATCCGTACGAGGCGACCGCCCTGCCGGCTGCGGCTGCGGCCGACGCCGCCTCCGCTCCCGCCTGACCCCGCCCCGCCGGCACCGAGCGCTCGCCCCCAGGGCGGGACGCGGGCGCGCGGGACGGGAAGGGTTCGACGCACGCGACCGTTCGAGGTCGAACGACCCCCGGACTAGCCTGCGCTGCCGACCTCCAGGACGACCGTGACGACGACCATCGCGCCCCCGCACCCGACCTCCCGTTCGAGCTTCACGCCGGGCGACGTCGGGCTCTTCCTCCTGCTCGCCGCGAGCTGGGGGATGTCGTTCGTGTTCATCAAGGTGTCGGTCGGGGCGCTGTCCCCGCTGTGGGTCGTCGCCGTCCGCACCACGGTCGGCGGGCTGATCCTCCTCGTCATCCTGCGCGCCCGTGGCGGCCGGCTCCCACGGGACCGGACGGTGTGGGCGCACCTTTTCGTGCTGGCGACCATCGGCAACGCCGTCCCGTGGGCGCTCGTCGCGTGGGCACAGCAGACGATCCCGTCCGGGCTCGCCGCCGTCGTGAACTCGCTCGTCCCGGCGTCGACGCTCGCCGTCGCGGCCGCGGTCGGCGTCGAGCGGCTGACGCTGCGCCGGGTCGCGGGGCTCGCGCTCGCCGTCGTCGGCACGCTCATCGTGGTCGGTGGCGAGGTGGGGGCTCCCGGACGGCTGCTGTCGATCGTGATCCTCGCCGGTGCGACCGTGCTCTACGGCGCCGCGACCGTCTACGCCAAGCGGTTCGTCAGCGACCACGTGCGCCCGCTCACCATCGCGACGGGGCAGGTGGCTCTGGCCGCCGTCGCGTCGATCCCGGTCGCGTGGATCGCCGGGCCCACCCCGCAGTGGACCGAGCTGGCACCGTCGGTCGTGGTGTCGATGCTGCTCCTCGGCGCCTTCGGGACCGGCATCGCGTTCCTCCTCTACTACCTCCTCATCGGACGCGTCGGACCCACGAACACGACGATGGTGACCTACCTCATCCCCGTGGTCGGCCTCGCCGCCGGCGCGCTCGTGCTGGGGGAGCGCTTCGGCCTGCACGTCCTCGCCGGCCTCGCGGTCATCGTCGCGGGGATCTGGCTGGCCCAGCGCCGCGCGGCCCCGCCTCCCGCCGCCTGAGCACTCGCGGGGCTCGCGGGGCGGCTAGCTGGCCCGCGGCTCGCCGTCGATCGTGGCCGTGTGGCGCTTCGGGAACGTGACCGTGAACACGGAGCCGCCCCCCTCCCGGTCCGCGACGGACACGTCGCCGCCCTGGAGGCGTGCGAACCGCCGAACGAGCGCCAGGCCGAGCCCGATCCCGGGCTGCGGATCCGTGTGATCCAGTCGGTGGAAGGGTTGGAAGATCTGATCCTTGTCGGCGTCCGGTACGCCTGCGCCACGGTCCGCCACGATGAGCAGGCCATGGGTCTCGGTCTCGGTGACCGTGACGTCGACGGGCGCCCCCGGGGGCGAGTACTTCCACGCGTTGACGACCAGGTTCTCGACGATCCGCTGCGTCATGCCGACATCGAGACGGAGCGCGAACGGCTCGGATGAGGTCACGCGGACCGACCCGCCCAACTCGGCGCTCTCGACCGCCGCCGCGACGACCGACGGGAGGTCGACCAGTCTCCGCTCCGGTTGGATGACCCCCCGGGTGAGCCGGTCGATGTCGAGGAGATCGGCCAGCAGCTGTTCCAGCCGGTCCGCGTTCGCGGCGATGCGGTCGAGGATGAGTCCCCGCTGGTCGTCGTCCATCTCGGTCTGCCGCAGCTTCAGGAGCTCCGACCCGCCTCTCACCATGGTGAGGGGCGTCCGCAACTCGTGCGAGACGGCCGTCAGGAAGGCGTCCTTCAGCTCGGCGTTCCTCTCCAGGGCACGGATGCTCTCGCCCTGCAGCTGTGCCGTCCGTTCGTCGGACTCGACCCACTGGCTCACGCGCCGGAAGATCGCCGCGATGATCATGAGCCCGACCGCGTGGATCAGGAGGAACATCAGCTCGCTCGTGCCGGTCCTCCCGAGCACGATGTTGGCGAGGGCGAACGCGACCGCGTACAGCGGCGCCCGGACCGCCGCTCCTCTGGTGCTCCGGTCCTGGTAGCTCCGGACGATGAGCAGGGGGTACATGACCGACAGGTCGAACCCGTTCGAGGGGCCCGTGAGCAGGTAGATCCCGAGCAGCGCGGCTTCCAGGGGCACGAACCGACCCTGGCTCCTGCGTGTCGCCCACGAGTGCCAGATCCACACGCTCAGGAGGACCAGCGTCGAGCAACCGGCGACGAACCGTGTGGGACCTGGCGGCTCCACGAGGATCGTCACGAACGCGCCGAGGAGGTTCAGGCTGGCCAGCGCCAGGAGGGCGAGGGCGATGCGGTGCCACAACGGCAGCCGCTCCACGGCAGCCTGCACGGCACCCAGGGACCGGGCGCGGATCAGCATGCCGACCTCCCCCACAGCCCGGCGAGCGGTCGGCCCGACGTCCGCTGCTCTCCGGGATGGTCGGCGCGCGTCGTCGGGACTGAAGACCTCACCTTCCCGATGACCACCGCGACGTCGGCCCATGGGAGAGCGCCGTCCTGCCCGTCTCGACGCCGACCGCGGCGTACCAGGCGGTGAAGAAGCGGAACTCGCGGTCGACGTCCGCCCGCTGCTCGATGAGCGTCTCGCCCAACCGGCACCCCCTCGTCCGACCGCCGTTCTTCCGTGGACGCTATGCGTGCCACCGGGGGACCGCATCCTGTCCTCTGCCTCGTCCGTCACGGGTCCCCCGGCGGCTCCTCGTCGCCTCCCGCGGTGTGCAGCGTCGCGCCGCCGGTCCCGGCCAGCGGCTCGACCCGGGGCGCGTCGCCGGCGACGTCCGTCACGAGCAGCGCGCGGAGGTGGTCGCCCACGATCACCGAGCGGCCGTCCGGGGTGAACGCCACGGCGGCGGCGTGCAGCTCCAGCGGGACCTCCAGCGGGACGCGGGCGAGCTCGCGCCCGTCGGCGGTGTCGAGCAGGACCAGCTCGCTGGTGCCGCCGACCACGGGGTCGGGACCGTCCACGACCGCCAGGGTCGACCCGTCGGGTGCGTACGCCAGCGCGCCGTACCAGCGTGGCTCGGTCGTCAGCTGCGTCGGCTCGTCCCCGCCGACGACCGCGGCCAGGCCACCCGTCAGGACGCGGCACTGCAGGTGGCACGACAGCCACGCCACCCGGCCGCCGGGCCCGAACGTCAGCGCGTCCGTGAAGCTCTCGTAGCCGGCCGAGACCCCGTGGCCGGTGATCGCGTCGTCGCCCGCGAGGGCGACGGAGAGCAGCAGCTCCTCGTCCTCGCCTTCGCCGGCGCCGGGGTCGCTCCGGGCCGTGAACCACACGTCCCCGTGGTGCACCGTCAGCAACCGCTGACCGCGGCCGGTGGGGACGAGCTCGCGCCGGGTGCCGTCGGCGGTGAGCAGCTCGATCGCCTCCCCGGCCTCGCGCTGCACGACCACGCCGCCGTCGGGCGTCGCGATGGCACGCTCGACCCCGTCCTCGAGCAGCGGCGTGCCCGCAGCATCCGGGTGCGCGTGGCGGGTGACCCCCTCGGGGCCGTACCGGCTGTGGTCCCACGCGAGCACCGCTCCGGCGGCCTCGCGCTCACCCGGCGGGCTCGGTACCTCCTCCACCGGGTCGACCGAGACCGGCGGCGTGCCCGTGAGCAGCTGCGGGAGGGCCGTCCCGGCGACGACGGCCACGGTCACCGCCGCGGCGATCCCGGCGGCGCGCCGCCGGCGCCGGCGTGCGTGTCCCCGGGCCTTGACGGCCTCGACGTCCCCGGAGGTCACCGGCACGCGTGCCGCGGCGCGGTCGAAGCGCTCCTGCAGGTCTCCGGGCGTGGTCACGACGTCGCCTCCAGGTCCTCGCGCAGCATCGGCAGGGCGCGGGCCACGCGGCTGCGGGCGGTGCTGGTGGCCACCCCGAGCGCCTCGCCGATCCGGTCGTACGACCAGTCGAGGACGAAGCGCAGGACCACCGCGTCGCGCTGCCCCCGCGGCAGGGCCGCCACGGCCGCCCACAGCTCGGGGTCGGGCAGCTCGGCGACGGGGCGCTCGCGGTCCGGGGGGTCGCCGGGTCGGACCCAGCGCGACCGCCGCCACAGGGACCGGGCGCGGTTCATCGCCACGCGGTAGACCCAGCCGGCCGGATCGTCGTACCGGCCGATCCGGCTCCACCGCTCGTAGGCACGGACCATCGCCTCGTCCACCACCTCGCCGGCGAGGCGGTGGTCGCCGACGGCGAAGGTCAGCGCCCGGTGGAGGCCGTCCCGCTCCCCGCGGTAGAACGACTCGAACGACGGCGCGTCGGCGACGTGGGCCGGAGCGCCCGTCCTCCGGGTCGATGTCGTCACGCCTCACCCCCTCCACCCGGGACACGCGTGGGCGGCCCGGGACGCTGCGCCGCATCCTGCCCTGTGCGGTCCTCGCGCGGAGGGAAGCGTCCGGCCGGGGGGCTTCAGCCGTCGCCGACGGGTACCAGCAGGAACTCGGCGCCGACGTGGTCGAGCAGCGCGGTGGGGTCCGCCGGCGCCCAGCGGTTGCCGTCGAAGACCTCCTGCAGCTCGTCCGGGTAGCCGGCGCGCTCCTCGGGCTCGAGGCCCGCCTCGCCCGCGGCGCGCGGGTTCTTGACGTTCAGCACGAAGGTGTCGACGGCGCCGATGCCGAGCTGGGCGAGGACGGCGTCGTCGTCGATGCGCGGCTCGACGTCGATCGTCAGCTGCGTCGAACGGCCCGACCGGCGCAGCGCCCACGTGCCGTCGGCGGCGACCACGGTGGCGGACTGGTGACGTCGCCCCTGCGTCTGCGTCTCGTACGTCCAGTCGCCGAGGACGTCGTCGAACGACCCACGGTCGTCCGCGACCTGACGGACGTGGCCCCAGTTGGGCGAGTCGTCGTCCGGACGCGGGAGCCGCTTGCGACCGATCTCGGCGAGACGGGCGGGGCCGTCGTCCTGCTCGAGCACCAGCAGCAGCTCCTGGACGTCGACGAGGTCATGGACCTCCTCCACGTCGATCGCCGGTCGGTAACGGATCTCGATGCGTCCCTGCGCGTCCACGGGCGTCCCTCCGTTCGGTGTCGCCCGACATCGAACGTCTGTTCGGCGGGGGTCGCCGGCGACCGCCCCGGCCGGTCGACCGCGGCCGTCCCGTCAGCGCTCGACGCGTCGACGGACCTCGTCGGGCACGTCGGCCGCGCGCGGGAGC
>JAHWJY010000044.1:0-2663 GCA_019348135.1 Actinomycetota bacterium | reverse complement strand
TCAGCGCTCGACGCGTCGACGGACCTCGTCGGGCACGTCGGCCGCGCGCGGGAGCCGGACCGCGGTCACCGAGACCCCGCCCTGGCCGGCGACCGCGACGTCGGTCCCCTCGAGCTCGTCCCCGCGGGTGATGGCGAGGAAGTCGTGCTCGTACACGCCGGGTCCGGCGGCGCGGAACAGGCGGTCGTAGCCGACCCGGGCGATCTCGGTGAGGTGCCGCGGGGTGTCGGGTGTGGCGTCGAACGGCAGGTTCACGCTCACCACGTCGCTGTGGTCGAACAGCTCCGCCTCCTCGAGGTCCCGCAGGATCGACACGCACGTGTCGGCGAGCTCGCGCCAGCCGTCACGGGCCTCGGGCGACTCCGCCCGCGCCCGCCAGTCGGCCCAGTCGCCGTCCCAGACCCCCGTCGAGAAGGCGATGGCCGGCACGCCGCTGATCCACCCCTCGATCGCAGCGCCCACCGTGCCGGAGGACATCAGGAAGGCGGCGCCGTGGTTGAAGCCGAGGTTGATCCCGGACACGACCAGGTCGGGGGGCTCGTCCCCCAGCGCGTGGATGCCGAGCTGCGCCGCGTCCGCCGGGAAGCCCGAGCACGCCCACACCGGGTGGCCGTCGACCACCGTCTCCTCGAGCCGCACGGACCCGGTGCGGCTGATGGCCTTGCCGATCCAGGACCGCTCGCGGTCCGGGACGCAGACGGTGACCTCGCCGAGCCCGGCGAGCGCGCGCGCGAAGGGCACCAGCGCCGGTGAGCCGACGCCGTCGTCGTTGGTCAGCAGGATGCGGATCACGCGGAGCACAGCCGGGCGGCCAGGGGCGCGAGCGTCTCGCCGAGGTCGGCGTCGAGCTTGCAGGCGGCGTAGCGGTCGCCGCGGGTCGCCCCGCGGTTGACGATGGCGACGGGCAGTCCCCGGCGTGCGGCGGCCGTCACGAACCGGAAGCCCGATCCCACGACCAGCGAGGAGCCGAGGACGAGCAGTCCCCGGGAGCGGTCGAGGAGCCCGAGCGCCCGGGCGAAGCGCTCCCGCGGGACGTGCTCCCCGAAGAACACCACGTCGGGCTTGAGCACGCCGCCGCAACGTCGGCACGACACGACGCGGAAGCGGGCGACGGCGTCGTCGGGAAGGGCGACGTCCCCGTCCGGTCGTAGCGCCCCGGTCGCGCCGTGGCGCTCGCGGAACCCGGGGTTGACGACGTCGAGGCGGAGCATGACCTCCAGGCGGGGCCGGCGGTCGCCGCAGTCGAGGCACACCACGGCGTCGAGCCGGCCGTGGAGGTCGATGACGTCGCGACTCCCCGCCGCCGTGTGCAGCCCGTCGACGTTCTGCGTCACCGTGCCCGTGAGGAGGCCGGCGTCGTCGAGCGCCGCCACCGCCGCGTGGCAACGGTTCGGCCGCGCCCCCGCGATGGCCTGCCATCCGAGGTGGCTGCGGGCCCAGTACCGCCGGCGCTCGTGCTCCGAGCCGACGAAGCGCTCGAACGTCATCGGCAGCGCGTTGCGGAGTTCGCCGGTCGGGCCGCGGTAGTCGGGGATCCCCGAGTCGGTCGAGATGCCGGCGCCGGTCACCACGAGGACGCCGCCGGCCTCCACCAGGCCCGCGAGGGCGCGGAGGTCGGACGGCCGTGGTGGGGTGGTCATGCGCAGAGGGTACGTGCCGCCACCCACCCGTCCGTCGGGGGGCGTGGCGAGCGGCGTCGGCGCGGCGACCCCACCGTGGGCCCACACCGACGACGAGGAGCCAGGATGGCCATCCGGGAGATGCTGAAGGACCACGAGGACGACCTGAACGTCGACGCGCTCGCGTCGGCGATCGAGGCGATCATCGACTGCGCGGCGCACTGCAACGCCTGCGCCGACGCCTGCCTCGAGGAGGACATGGACATGACGCGCTGCGTGCGCGCCTGTCTCGACTGCGCCGACATCTGTGACGCCACCGCCACCGTGATCGCCCGCGCCGGCGCCTCCGGCGCGCCGTGGCTGGAGCTCGTCGAGGTGTGCGCCGACGCCTGTTCCAACTGCGCGGACGAGTGCGCCTCGCACGAGACGGACCACTGCAAGGCATGCGCCGAGGCGTGTCGCCGGTGCGAGAAGGCCTGCCGCGACCTCCTCGAGGCCGCGGCCTGACCGGTCGCGCCCACCGTGCGAGGGGGCGGGACGCCTGCGCGTCCCGCCCCTCGTGCAGCTGCTCGCCCGTGCCTCAGGCGCCGGCGCGGACCCGCCGGCGCCGCAGCACCTCCACACCGGCGAGCGCGAGGCCGAAGCCGGCCACGAGGGCGCTCGGGACGGGGATGCCGCCGTCGGGGGTCGTGCCGAGCGGGGTGACCGTCGCCGACGCGGCGACGAGGTCCAGCTGGGAGGTCAGCGCCGCCGACGCCGGATCCGCCGGACGCAGGTTCACGACCTCCATGCCGCGGCGGTAGTCCATGATGTAGGCGATCTCGCCACCGGCGCCGTCGCTGCCGATCCACTGCACGGACCCGCTGTAGCCCTCGGCCGGCACGATCCAGGCGATCTCGGTCATGACGCCCTGGTCGTCGACCTGCACGAACCGCGTCCCACGGTCGTAGTAGGACACCGCGAGCAGACCGCCGTCGTCGAAGTCCGGGTGCGGCTCCATCCAGTGCGCGCAGTAGAGGACGTGCGCCGGCGCGTCGCCGTCGA
>JAHWJY010000154.1 GCA_019348135.1 Actinomycetota bacterium | reverse complement strand
CTCGTCAGCCTCCGCAGCCGCTGGCACCAGCTGCTGCACCGGCGCGGCTGGTCCACCTCCCTCGACCCCGCCACCGGCGTGTTCACCATCCGACGCGACGGGCGCACCTACCGGTCGCTGCCGAAGGGCACCCCGCTCCGCCCCGACCCCGGGCCCGCCGCCGGCCCCGACCCACCCGGCGACCCGCCGACCGACCCGTTCGGCGACCCCCTCCCGTTCTGACCTCGACGCACGACCAGCCCGCCACCGAGGTGTCCGCGGGCTGGTCGTGCGTGGCGGTGTCAGATGTCGAAGTAGAGCTCGAACTCGTGGGGGTGGGGACGCAGGCCCACGGCGGCGACCTCGTTCTTCATCTTGTAGTCGATCCAGGTCTCGATGAGGTCCTCGGTGAACACGCCGCCCTCGAGCAGGAACTCGTGGTCGTTCGCGAGGCCCTGCAGCGCCTCCTCGAGGCTGCGCGGGACCGAGGGGAGGTTCTGGAGCTCCTCCGGCGGCAGGTCGTAGATGTCCTTGTCGACCGGGTCCGGCGGCTCGATCTTGTTGCGGATGCCGTCGATGCCGGCCATCAGCTGCGCCGAGAACGCGAGGTAGGGGTTGCACGAGGGGTCGGGGACGCGGAACTCGATGCGCTTCGCCTTCGGGTTCGGACCCGAGATCGGGATGCGCACGGCGGCCGAGCGGTTGCGGGCCGAGTACACGAGGTTGACGGGCGCCTCGTAGCCCGGCACCAGCCGGCGGTAGGAGTTCGTCGTCGGGTTGGTGAACGCCAGCACCGACGGGGCGTGGTTCAGGATGCCGCCGATGTACCAGCGCGCGATGTCGGAGAGCTGGCCGTAGCCGGACTCGTCGAAGAACAGCGGCTCGCCGTCCTTCCACAGCGACTGGTGGGTGTGCATGCCGGAGCCGTTGTCACCGAAGATCGGCTTGGGCATGAACGTCACGGTCTGGCCCTGGTGCCACGCCGTGTTCTTCACCACGTACTTGAAGACCATGAGCTTGTCGGCGATCGTCGACATCTCGTCGAACTCGATGCCGATCTCGCCCTGGCCGCCCGAGCCCACCTCGTGGTGGTGCAGCTGGGTCTTGATGCCGCTGCGCTCGAGGTTGTGGATCATGTCCGACCGCAGGTCGGCGTGGTGGTCCATCGGCGGGACGGGGAAGTAGCCGCCCTTCGTGCGCGGCTTGTAGCCCTTGTTGCCACCCTCCTCGTGCCGGCCCGTGTTCCAGGCCCCCTCGACCGAGTCGACCTCGTAGAACGAGCCGTTGCCGCCCGAGTTGAACCGGACGTCGTCGAAGATGAAGAACTCCGCCTCGGGGCCCATGTAGACCGTGTCGGCGATGCCCGTGGACGCGAGGTAGGCCTCGGCCTTGCGGACGACGTTGCGCGGGTCGCGCGAGTACGCCTCGCCGGTGATGGGGTCGTGGACGTGGCAGAAGATGTTGAGGGTCTTGCGGTTGCGGAAGAGGTCCTCGACCGCGGTCGTGGGGTCCGGCAGCAGGAGCATGTCCGACTCCTGGATGCCCTGGAACCCACGGACCGACGAGCCGTCGAAGTAGAGGCCGTCCGCGAACGTGCTCTCGTCGATGTTCGTCACCGGGAAGGTCGTGTGCTGCATGACCCCCGGGATGTCGACGAACCGGAGGTCGACGAACTCGAAGCCTCCGCTCTCGAGCAGGTCCAGGACATCCTTGGCGTTCTCGGGTGAGCTACCCAACGTCGCTCGCTCCTTCGTGTGTGGGATCCGACCCCCACCCTAGGGCGGCGGGTCGGGACGGTCCTCGTCCGGGGGTGGTCGTGACGGCCCGAACGCTAACGACGGTGCGTTTCACGACCGTGTGTCGCGTGTTTCGTCCGTGTTACAGGCCGCGCGTCCACGGGTGTCGACCGGGCGCCTAGCCTCAGCGCCGACGATCCAGCACCGACCGCGGAGCAACGATGTCGCCCACGGGCCACCTCCTGGCACAGCGCGAGAACGAGACCGAGCAGGCGAGGCCGTTCGCGGACATCCTGCGCGAGCAGTTCGGTGACACCGTCTACGTGGAGATCATCGAGCTCGTGATCGAGCCGGTGCTGCAGATCGCGTTGATCCTGCTGCTCGCCGGCGTCCTGCTCCGGCTCGGCCGTCGCTTCCTCGCCCGGTCCGTCGCCGAGATGAAGGACCCGGGTACCCACTCACGGCTCGGCTCGATCCGTCGTCGCATGCGGCTCGGCGAACAGGTCGACGGACCGCAGACGCTGAACCCGCGACGCATCCAGCGCGCGGAGGCGCTGGGCGCCCTGGGCCGGTCGGTCCTCACCGCGGTCGTGTGGACGGTCGCGTTGTTCATGATCCTCGGGGTCTTCGGCTTCGAGCTCGGTCCGCTCATCGCCGGCGCGGGCATCGTCGGCGTCGCGCTCGGGTTCGGCTCGCAGTCGCTCGTGAAGGACTTCCTGTCCGGGATCTTCATGCTCATCGAGGACCAGTACGGGCTCGGGGACATCGTCGACGTCGGCGAGGCGACGGGGACGGTCGAGGCCGTGGGGCTTCGGACCACCCGGATCCGCGACGTCGAGGGGACCCTGTGGCACGTCCCCAACGGCGAGATCCGGCGCGTGGGGAACATGAGCCAGGACTGGGCGCGCACGCTCCTCGACATCGGTGTCGCCTACGGCACGGACGTCGACGAGGCGACGCAGGTCATCCTCGGGACGGCGACGGACATGGCCGCCGAGGAGGACTGGGCACCGCTGTTCCTCGACGAGCCCGTCGTGTGGGGGGTGCAGAACCTCGGACCCGACGCCGTCGACATCCGCCTCGTCATCAAGACACGCCCCGGGGACCAGTGGGTCGTGGGGCGCGAGCTCCGGGCGCGGCTGAAGAAGGCGTTCGACGCCCACGGGATCGAGATCCCGTTCCCGCAGCGGACGATCTGGGTGCGCTCGCACGACGACACCGGCGGCGCGAGGTCGCTGCCCGCGCCGGCGAAGAAGCCCACCCGGGCGAGGAAGTCGACGACGGAGAAGAAGAGCTCGTAGGCGTCAGAACAGCACGGGTCGCGGTCGGTCGCCCGGGCGACGTCGACGCGGTGCATCAGGACGTCCCGGGTGAGGACCACGTCGCTCAGGCGCCGGGCTGTGCGCCGCTCGGCTGCCACGCCCGGGCGTCGATGGCCTGCTGGCCGGCGTGGTACGACGACCGCACCATCGGCCCCGATTCGACGTGGTCGAACCCGAGCTCGTCCTCGCCGTAGCGCTGCCACACCGCGAACTCGTCCGGGGTGACGTAGCGGTCGAGGTGCAGGTGCTGGTCGCTGGGCTGGAGGTACTGCCCGATCGTGAGCGTGTTCACCCCGGCGGCCCGCAGGTCGCGCATGCACTCCTCGACCTCGTCGTTGGTCTCACCCATGCCGACGATCAGGTTCGACTTCACGGCCGTGGTCACGGGGAAGCGCTCGCGCGCGAGCGCGAGGAACTCGAGCCCGCGGTCGTAGTCGAAGCTCGGGCGGATGACCGGGAACAGCCGACGGGTCGTCTCGAGGTTGAAGGCGAACACGTCCGGCTCGGCCTCGACGACCTGCGCCAGCGCGGCGCGGCCCTGGGCCGGGTCCCTGCCGTAGCCGAAGTCCGATGGCAGCACCTCGACGCCGACGCCGGGGCAGCGGTCGCGGATCTGGCGGATCGTCTCGGCGACCAGCCAGGCGCCCTGGTCCTCGAGGTCGTCGCGCGCCACCATCGTGACGACGGCGAACCGCAGGCCGAGGTGCTCGACGGCCTCGGCGACGCGGCGGGGCTCGTCGCGGTCGTAGCCCGCCGGCTTGCCGGTCTTGATCTGGCAGAAGCCGCACCGCCGCGTGCAGTCCTCACCGCCGATGAGGAACGTGGCCTCACGCATCTCCCAGCACTCGTAGATGTTGGGACAGCGCGCCTGGGCGCACACGGTGTTGAGCGACAGCCCCTCCATGAGCGACGTGAGGTCGCGGAAGTTCTCGCCGTAGCTGGCCTTGACCTTCAGCCACTCGGGCTTGCGCTCGGCCTTGAGCGAGGTGTCGATGGTCCTGCGGACCACCCCGGCACGTTGCGTCCGTTCGCGGTCGAGGACGTCCAGACGCTTGGCGTCGGGCGGGATGACGGGCTGCGAGGTCACGCGGGTCCTAGGCGGTCGCGGCGTCGGAGGGAGCGAGCCCGAGATCGCGGGGCGTCGCCCGTCCGAGGGTAGCGGCGAACACCTCGGCGAACGCCGCCTCGACCCGGTCGGCCGCGTCGTCGACGGTGGTGTCGACCCCGAGGCTCGCGAGCGAGGCGACGCCGCGGTCGACGATGCCGCAGGGCACGATGCCGCCGAAGTCGTCGAGATCGGTCGTGACGTTCAGGGCGAAGCCGTGCTGGGTGACGCAGCCGGCCGAGACCCGCACCCCGATGGCGGCCACCTTCTCGTCGCCGACCCACACCCCGGTGTAGCCGTCGACGCGGCCGGCCTCGACGCCGTAGGAGGCGAGCGCGCGGATGCAGACCTCCTCGAGCGCCCGGACGTAGTCGACGACCCGCGGCCCTGCGAGCTTCAGGATGGGGTAGCCGACGAGCTGGCCGGGCCCGTGGTAGGTGAAGTCGCCCCCGCGGTCGACGGCGAACAGCTCGATGCCCCTTCGCGCGCGCTCCGCCTCGTCGAACACGAGGTTCGCCGTGTCCGCGCGCCTCCCCGCGGTGAAGACCCGCGGGTGCTCGAGCAGGAGCAGCGCGTCGCCGATCGCGTCGGTGGCCCGACGCTCGACGAGGTCGCGCTGCCAGTCCCACGCCGTGCCGTAGGGGACGGTCCCGGCCCGCACCACCGAGACCGGACCGGTGGGGTCGGCCCGGAGGTCGCGGAGCGCGGCGCGGACCGTCACTCCTGGAGTCCCACCTCGGCACCGAAGTCGTGCGTCTCGAGCAGGTACTTGAGGTCGGCGAGGAACCGCGCGGCGTCCGCGCCGTCGACCATGCGGTGGTCGTAGGTCATGCACAGGTACGACATCTGCCGGATGGCGATCGTGTCCTGGCCGAACTCGTCCTCGACGACGACCGGGCGCTTCTCGATCAGGGTCGTCGCGAGGATCGCGACCTCGGGCGGGTTGAGGATCGGCGTGTCCATCATCACCCCACGGGACCCCGTGTTGGTGATCGTGAACGTGCCGCCGGCGATGTCGTCCGGCTGCAGCTTCTTGTTCCGGGCGCGGTCGGCGATCTCGTTGATGCGCCGTGCCAGCCCCGGCACGGTCAGGTCCTGGGCGTCCTTGATGTTCGGGACGATCAGTCCCATCTCGGTGTCGATCGCCATGCCGAGGTTGACGTAGTTGTAGTAGGTCGCCGTGCC
>JAHWJY010000153.1 GCA_019348135.1 Actinomycetota bacterium | reverse complement strand
CGCGAAGAAGTCGACCGCCAAGAAGTCGACCGCCAAGAAGTCCTCGTCGTGAGCGACCGGCTCGACCCGCTCCGCGAGGAGCTCGAGGCGATCGGTCAGGTCCCGCTCGAGGACCGTGCACAGGTGTTCGAGCGGGCCCACCAGGCGCTCGTCGCCGAGCTCAACGCCCTCGAAGAGGTCTAGCGCCGTCGCCACCCAGGGACGCCGTCGTCTGGACGCGGAGCTCGTCCGGCGCGGCCTCGTGGAGAGCAGGACCGCGGCGCAGGAGGCCATCGCCGCGGGACTCGTGACCGTCGACGGAGGACCGGCCCTGAAAGCCTCGACGCAGGTCCTGCCGGCCCAGGCGGTCGCCGTCTCGGCGCCTCCCCGCACGTACGTGAGCCGGGGCGGGGACAAGCTCGCGCACGCGCTCGCACGCTTCGCGGTCGACCCGGGCGGTCGTCGCTGCCTCGACGCCGGCGTCTCCACGGGCGGCTTCACCGACTGCCTCCTGCAGCACGGCGCCGCGTCGGTGGTGGCCTACGACGTCGGGTACGGGCAGGTCCACGAGCGCATCCGCACCGATCCGCGCGTCGACGTCCACGAGCGGACCAACATCCGCGACGTCTCGCCGGCGGACGTGCCGCCACCGGCCCCGGACCTGCTCGTGTGCGACGTCTCGTTCATCGCCCTCCGGACCGTGCTCCCGACGCTGCGGGCGCTCGGCGCGGACGTCGCCGAGGCCGTGACGCTCGTCAAGCCCCAGTTCGAGGCCTCCCGGGCGGAGGTGGGCAAGGGCGGGGTCGTCCGCGAGCCCGCCGTGTGGCGTCGGGTGCTGACCGAGGTGGTCACGGCCGCGGCCGACATCGGCTGGACGGGCGTGGACCTCACCGCGTCCCCGCTCCAGGGCCCGGCGGGCAACGTCGAGTTCCTGGCGCACCTGACCGTCGACCCGCCGCCCGGGGACCGGGCGGCCCGGATCGACCGCGCCGTCGCCGAGGGCGAGGCCCTCCGGCACCGAACCTGAGGAAGGGGAACCCGTGCGCATCGGTCTCGTCGTCCACTCCGGCCGCGATGCGTCGCTCGACGCGGCCCACGAGGCCGCCCGCATCCTCCTCGGCGAAGGGGTCGAGGTGGTCGTCGCCGACGACGGCGACAGCCCCGGGGACCTGCCCGTCCCCGTCGTCGAGACCGACCGCTTCGCCGACGGACTCGACCTGGCGATCTCGTTCGGCGGGGACGGGACCTTCCTCCGCGCCGCGCACTTCTGCCGCGACGCCGGCGTGCCCGTGCTCGGCGTCAACCTGGGACGGCTCGGGTTCCTCGCCGAGATCGAGATCGACGACCTCGGGCCCGCCCTCGAGCACGTCGCCGTCGGCGAGTTCGAGATCGAGGACCGCAGCACGCTCGAGGTGCGTGTCGAGGACCCGCAGGGCGAGCACGTGGACGCCGGGTGGGCTCTGAACGAGGTGTCCATCGAGAAGACGGCCCGCCAGCGCCTGCTGCTCATGGACGTCCACGTCGGCAACACCCTCTTCGCGAAGGTCCCGGCCGACGCCCTGGTCGTGGCCACGGCCACGGGCTCGACCGCCTACGCCCTCTCGGCGGGCGGCCCCATCCTCTCGCCCCGCGTCGACGCCACGCTCGTCGTCCCGGTGGCCCCGCACACGCTGTTCGACCGCACGCTCGTCGCGGGCCCGGACGAGGCCGTCCGGGTGCACGTCCTGCCCGACCAGGAGTCCGCCGTCGTGTCGGCCGACGGTCGGTCACCGGTCGCCGTGACGGCGGGCGGCGTCGTGCACGTCGTGGGCGGCGGCCGGCCCGTCCGCCTCGCCCGGGTGGGCTCGCCGGACTTCTACGGGCTGGTGCGGCGCAAGTTCGGCCTCCACTGACCGCTTCTCCCGGGGGAACAGGTGTTCGACCCTGTCGTCCCCACCGCGTAGCCTGCACGTGGGGACGGCACGGGGGGACGGCACGGAGGAGGCGGACGCACGTGATCGACGAGCTGCACATCCGTGGGCTGGGCGTGATCGAGGACGTCACCCTGCGCCTGGCACCGGGGCTGACGGTCATCACCGGCGAGACCGGCGCCGGCAAGACGATGGTCGTCACGGCCCTCGGCCTGCTGCTGGGTGACCGCGCCGACAGCTCGCTCGTCCGTGCGGGCGGCGAGCGGGCGCTCGCCGAGGCCCGCATCAGCCCGCCGCCGGCGTCGGCCGCCGCGTGGCTCGACGGCGAGGACGAGCTCGTCGTGTCCCGCGAGATCCCGGCGGACGGGCGCTCCCGTGCCCGGATCAACGGGCGCCTCGCCCCCGTGTCGGCGCTCCAGGAGGTCCTGGGCAGCGCCGTCGAGGTGCACGCCCAGCACGAGCACGTCCGACTCGCCCGGCCCGACGTCCAGCGGGGGCTGCTCGACCGCTTCGCCGGCGACCCCCACGCCCGCACCCTGGCGGCCTACCGGGACGCCTACGGCCGGCTGCGCGAGGCACGGGACGCCCTGACGGGGCTCGAGGCCGACGCCCGGGAGCGCGCCCGCAGCATCGACCGCCTCACCTTCGAGCTCGAGGAGATCGAGCGCGCCGAGCTCGACGCCGACCGGGACGGGTCGCTGGACGCCCAGCTCGACGTCCTCGAGCACGCCGAGGAGCTCCAGCTCGCGGTCGCGGAGGCGCGCACGGCGCTGGGGGAGGACGGCGCCGCCGAGCCGCTGGGCGTCGCCGTGGCCGCGCTCCGGCGCACGGCCGGCGTGGACGACCCCGAGCTCGAGGAGCTGCGGCAACGGGCGGTCGGGCTCACCGCCGAGGTCACCGAGCTCGCGGCCGACCTGCGGGCCTACGGCGAGGGCATCGACGTGGACCCCTCCTCCCTCGACGGGCTGCGGGCCCGGCAGCAGCTGATCGGCAACCTCCGCCGCAAGTACGGCGACGACGTGGCGGCCGTCATCGCGTACGGGGAGCGGGCGGCGGCGGAGCTGTTCGCGCTCCAGGACGCCGACGCGGACGCCGCCGAGCTCGAGCAGCGGGTCGACGCACTGACCGCCGAGGCGACCGCGCTCGCCGCGGACGTCTCGCGGGGGCGGGCCGTCGCCGCCGAGCGGCTCGCCGAGGCGGTCGACGGCCACCTCGCCGACCTCGGGATGCCGCACGCGCGGTTCGCCGCGGAGGTCGCCACGCACCCCGACGGCGAGCTCCACCCCGACGGCGCCGACCGCGTCACGTTCACGCTGACCGCCAACCCGGGGGAGCCGGCCCGTCCGCTCGCGACCGCCGCCTCGGGTGGCGAGCGCTCCCGGGTGGCGCTCGCGGTCGAGGTCGCGCTCGCGGACGTGAACGACGCCGCGGTCCTGGTCTTCGACGAGGTCGACGCCGGCATCGGCGGGGCGACCGCCCTGGCCGTGGGCGAGAAGCTCGCCCGCCTCGCGTCCGCCGCCGGGGGCGGCCGTCAGGTCGTCTGCGTCACCCACCTGGCGCAGCTCGCCGCCTTCGCCGACGTCCACCACGTCGTCGAGAAGGGCCTCCGCGGGGGCCGCACCGTCACGACCACCCGCGCGGTCGACGAGGACCAGCGGCCGGCCGAGCTGTCCCGGATGCTCGGGGGCGACGCGACCCGCGAGGCCGGCATCGACCACGCCCGCGAGCTGCTCGCGGAGGCCTCACGCCGGCGGGCGGGGTAGGCGCTCCTTCGTTGGACCGCCCCGCCCGGCGCGGTACGGTCCCGCCGCCAGAGGCGCGGTCGGCGAGAGGGACGCACGTGGACGGTGGGGACGCCACGGGCACGCTCGCGCCCCGTGCCGGCGCCGACCTCGGCAGCATCCCCGGCGTCGGCGGGGTCGCGGTGCGGGTCGACCAGCGCTCGGTGCGGGTGAACCCGCCGCGGCGCTCGGTCCGGCGTGTCAGGCCCGCGGTCGCCGGCCTCGTCGCCCTCATCCTGCTCCCCGCGGCCTACGCCGCCACGATCGGCTCGCGCAGCGGGGCCGACGCCGCGTCCGGCGACATCGCCGTCCGGTCGCTCGACCAGCCCGCCGGCGACGTCGCCCCCGACGCGCCCGCCGCGGGTGCGGTCGCCGCCATCGCGACCGCCAGCGTCGACGCCCCACCCGTCTTCGCGCGCTTCGACGACCTCCCGCTGCACCTCCCGAGCGACGAGGTCGAGCTCGTCGGGTTCCACGAGGCGGCCTACGACGACGCGCTCGAGATGGCGCCGCGGGGCCGCATCGCCATGAACGAGAACACGACGAAGTTCCGCGCCCCGGCGGCCGACGACGACGGCCCGCCCTACCTCGTGCTGTCCTCGCGCGGTCGGGTCCACCCGGCGACCTCGGCGGTGGACGTCGTCCTCCGCGACGGCGTCGCCGTTCTGAGCGTCGTGACCGGGACCGTCACCGACGTCCGTCCCTACGCGCTCTACGGCAAGTACCCCGACACGCGCATCGAGATCCGCCCGGCCGACCGACCCGATCTGCGGGTGGTGCTGATCCACGTCGACGGCGTGCGCGTCGGCGTCGGTGACGAGGTCGTCGCCGGCGAGACCGTGCTCGCCGAGACCGCGAACCGGTTCCCGTTCCCGAGCCACATCGACCGGTACTCCGAGCCCGACCGCTGGCCGCACGTGCACCTCGAGGTCAAGCGGACCGGCTGAGCCGTGGAGGGCGCGCACCTCGTTGAGCGCGCCCGGCCCGCCGGGTACCGTCGCGTGGGCGCGCTCCTCCGCGTCCCGGACGATGGAGTCGAGACGTGCCCAACACGCCCGAGCAGCCCGTGAAGTACGTCTTCGTCACCGGCGGCGTGTCCTCCGCGCTCGGCAAGGGCATCACGGCCGCGTCGCTCGGACGGCTCCTGAAGGACCGCGGCTGCCGGGTCACGATCCAGAAGCTCGATCCGTACATCAACGTCGACCCGGGCACGATGAACCCGTTCGAGCACGGCGAGGTGTTCGTCACCGAGGACGGCGGCGAGACCGACCTCGACCTCGGTCACTACGAGCGGTTCATCGACGAGAGCCTCCACCGGGGGTCGTCGGTGTCCTCCGGCCAGATCTGGTCGTCGGTGATCAACAAGGAGCGCCGCGGCGACTACCTCGGCAAGACCGTCCAGGTGATCCCGCACATCACGAACGAGATCAAGGAACGGATCCAGGGCATCTCCGAGGACGTCGACGTCGTGATCATCGAGGTCGGTGGCACGGTCGGTGACATCGAGGGCCTGCCCTTCCTCGAGGCCATCCGGCAGCTCCGCTTCGACGTGGGCCGCGAGAACATCTGCTACGTCCACTGCGCGCTGGTGCCGTTCGTGGCTGCCGCCGGCGAGCTCAAGACCAAGCCGGCGCAGCACTCCGTCCGCGAGCTCCGCT
>JAHWJY010000152.1 GCA_019348135.1 Actinomycetota bacterium | reverse complement strand
TCCTGCTGGGCCTCATCCACGAGGGTGAGGGCGTGGCGGCCAAGGCGCTCGAGTCCATGAGCATCTCGCTGCAGGCCGTGCGCGACCAGGTGCAGGAGATCATCGGCCGGGGCCAGACCGCGCCGGCCGGCCACATCCCCTTCACCCCGCGCGCCAAGAAGGTGCTCGAGCTGTCGCTGCGTGAGGCGCTGCAGCTCGGCCACAACTACATCGGGACCGAGCACATCCTCCTCGGCCTCATCCGCGAGGGCGAGGGCGTCGCCGCGCAGGTCCTGCAGAAGCTCGGTGCGGACCTCAACCGCGTGCGCCAGCAGGTCATCCAGCTCCTGTCGGGCTACGCCGGGGGCGAGGGTGCCGGCAAGGCCGGCGCCGGCGTCGGCGAGGGCGCCTCGGGCGCCAGCCGCGAGGGCTCGACCATCCTCGACCAGTTCGGCCGCAACCTGACCCAGGCCGCCCGCGACGGCGACCTCGACCCGGTCATCGGCCGCATGCGCGAGATCGAGCGCGTCATGCAGGTCCTGTCCCGGCGCACCAAGAACAACCCGGTCCTGATCGGCGAGCCGGGCGTCGGCAAGACCGCCATCGTCGAGGGCCTGGCCCAGCGCATCGTCGCCGGCGAGGTCCCCGAGACCCTCCACGAGAAGCACCTCTACACGCTCGACCTCGGCGCGCTCGTCGCCGGCTCGCGCTACCGCGGTGACTTCGAGGAGCGGCTCAAGAAGGTGCTGAAGGAGATCACCTCCCGCGGCGACATCATCCTGTTCATCGACGAGCTGCACACGCTCGTCGGGGCGGGTGCCGCCGAGGGCGCGATCGACGCCGCCTCGATCCTCAAGCCCATGCTCGCCCGGGGCGAGATCCAGACCGTCGGCGCCACGACCATCGACGAGTACCGCAAGCACCTCGAGAAGGACGCCGCCCTCGAGCGCCGGTTCCAGCCGGTCAAGGTCGAGGAGCCCTCGATGGAGCACACCATCGAGATCCTCAAGGGCCTGCGCGACCGCTACGAGGCGCACCACCGCGTCACGATCACCGACGAGGCGCTCGTGGCCGCGGCGAACCTCGCCGACCGCTACATCTCCGACCGGTTCCTCCCGGACAAGGCGATCGACCTCATCGACGAGGCGGGCTCGCGCCTGCGCATCCGCTCGATGACCGCGCCGCCGGACCTCGCCGACCTCGACGAGCAGATCGAGGCCGCGCGCAAGGCCAAGGAGGACGCGATCGACGCGCAGGACTTCGAGCGCGCCGCGTCCCTCCGCGACGAGGAGAAGAAGCTCATCGAGCGCCGCCAGCTGCGCGAGAAGGAGTGGCGCTCCGAGGGCATGGACACCGTCCTCACCGTCGACGAGGAGGTCATCGCCGAGGTCCTCGCCAACTGGACCGGCATCCCCGTCTTCAAGCTCACCGAGGAGGAGACCGAGAAGCTGCTCAAGATGGAGGACCACCTCCACGAGCGCGTCATCGGCCAGGAGAACGCCATCAAGGCGGTCTCGAAGGCGATCCGGCGCACCCGGGCCGGCCTCAAGGACCCCAAGCGCCCGTCCGGCTCGTTCATCTTCCTCGGCCCCTCGGGCGTCGGGAAGACCGAGCTCGCGAAGACGCTCGCCGAGTACCTGTTCGGCGACGAGGACTCGCTGATCCACCTCGACATGTCCGAGTACATGGAGAAGCACACGGTCAGCCGCCTCATCGGCTCGCCCCCGGGCTACGTGGGCTACGACGAGGGCGGCCAGCTCACCGAGCAGGTGCGCCGCAAGCCGTTCAGCGTCGTGCTGTTCGACGAGGTCGAGAAGGCCCACCCGGACGTGTTCAACACGCTCCTGCAGATCCTCGAGGACGGTCGCCTGACCGACGCCCAGGGTCGCACGGTGGACTTCAAGAACACGATCCTCATCATGACGTCCAACCTCGGCACCAAGAACCTGACCGCGCCCTCGCTCGGCTTCGTGTCCAAGCAGGACAACGAGTCGATGTACGAGAAGATGAAGAAGCAGGTCGACGAGGAGCTGAAGAAGCACTTCCGCCCCGAGTTCCTGAACCGCATCGACGAGGTCATCGTCTTCCACCCGCTCACGAAGGACGAGGTGAAGACGATCGTGGACCTGATGATCCGCCGGGTGAAGACCCAGCTGCTCGCCAAGGACCTCGACCTCGAGCTCACCGACCGGGTCAAGGGGTGGCTCGCCGAGAAGGGCTACGACCCGCAGCTCGGCGCGCGGCCGCTGCGCCGCACGATCCAGCGCGAGCTCGAGGACAAGCTCTCCGAGGAGATCCTGACCGGCGGGTTCCGGGCCGGCCAGCTCATCGTCGCCGACGTCGAGTCGGAGGACGCCGAGGAGGTCACGTTCCGCGCGGTCGACTCGCCCGGCATCCCCGACGCACCGCCCGTCGAGCTCGCCGGCCGCAAGGACGGCGACGACGACGGCTCCGCGACGGCCGAGGGCTGACCGCACGCGACGTTCGCAGGACGGAGGCGGGCCACCCGGCCCGCCTCCGCCGCGTTACCGTCCCTCCCTTCCCGGTCCCCAGGAACGCCATGTCGACCGTCCCCCCTCCTGCGGCGGGCTCGCTCGTCTCCACGCTGTCGCGCTGGGGTGAGGAGACGCGACGCGACCTCCCGTGGCGGCGCACCCGCGACCCGTGGGCGGTCCTCGTGAGCGAGCTGATGCTGCAGCAGACCCAGGTCAGCCGGGTGCTGCCGCGCTACCGCAGCTTCCTCGAGACGTTCCCCACCCCTTCGGCGTGCGCCGCGGCCACGCCGGGCGCGGTCGTCGAGCTGTGGGACGGGCTCGGCTACAACCGCCGCGCGATCCACCTCCACCGCGCCGCCACCACGATGGTGCTCGAGCACGGGGGTGAGGTCCCGGAGACGCTCTCCGAGCTCCTGGCGCTGCCGGGGGTCGGGCCCTACACGGCGCGGGCCGTCCTGGCCTTCTCGTTCGAGGAGGACCACGGCGTCCTCGACACCAACGCGGCGCGGTTCCTCGCGCGCGCCGTCGCGGGCCGGGCGCTGAAGCACAAGGAGGCCCAGGACCTCGCCGACCTGCTCGTTCCTCCCGGCGGGGCGTGGGCGTGGAACCAGTCGGTGCTCGACCTCGGCGCCACGGTCTGCCTCAAGCGCAAGCCCCGCTGCGACGTCTGCCCCATCTCGGCGTCGTGCGCCTGGACCGTGGCCGGCCGGCCGTTCCCGGATCCGGCCGAGGGCTCCGCCGGGACGTCGGGCGCGCAGTCGCGGTTCGAGGGCAGCGACCGGCAGGGGCGCGGCCGTCTGGTGCAGGCCCTGCGGACCGGCCCCATCGACGTGACGAGGGTGGCGGACGTCACCGGGTGGCCCGGCGACCCGGACCGGGCGCGCCGCGTCGCGGACGGGCTGGTGAGCGACGGCCTCGCCGAGTACGTCGACGGGACCCTGGCGCTGCCGGGCTGACTCTCGCGGCGGGGTGGGTCCGTTAGGCTCCCGCCGGGACGGCCGGCGAGGAGGACCCGGTGCCGAAGCGCGACGAGGAGCTGATGGCCGTCCTCGCGATGCTCGCACCCGGGACGATCCTCCGTGAGGGCGTGGAGCGGGTGATCCGCGCCGGCCGGGGTGCGCTGCTCGTGATCGGATGGACGAGCGAGGTCGACCGGGTCGTCTCCGGGGGCTTCGTGATCGACACGAACTCGACCGCGCAGCGCATCTCCGAGCTCGCCAAGATGGACGGCGCCCTGATCCTCGACGACGAGGGCGAACGGGTGCTGCGTGCGAACGTGCACCTGGTCCCCGATCCGTCCATCCCCACGTCCGAGACCGGCACGCGCCACCGTTCCGCCGAGCGCGTCGCCCGCCAGACCGGCCAGCCCGTCATCTCGGTGTCGGAGTCGATGTCGATGGTGACGCTCTACCTCGGGGAGCGGAAGCGCATCCTCGAGGAGGTGAGCTCGCTGCTGTTCCGCGCCAACCAGGCGCTCGCGACGCTCGAGCGCTACCGCGCGCGCCTCGACGAGGTGTCGGCGACGTTGTCGGCCCGCGAGGTCGAGGACTCGGTGAGCCTGCGGGACGTGGTGGTGGCACTCCAGCGCGCCGAGATGGTGCGACGCATCGCCGTCGAGGTCGAGGACTACGTCGCTGAGCTCGGCACCGAGGGCCGGCTCATCGAGCTCCAGCTCGACGAGCTCGTGAGCGCCGTCGACGAGGAGCGCTCGCTCGTCGTCCAGGACTACGTGGCCGACCGCCGACGCAAGCTGTCGAGCACCCTCGGCGACCTCGACGAGCTCACGACGGACGATCTCCTCGACCTCGAGCGGATCGCCGCGGCCCTGGGCTACGAGGAGGACACGCTCGACCGCTCGGTGACCCCCCGCGGGTTCCGGCTGCTGTCGAAGATCCCGCGGCTGCCCGACTCGGTCATCGCCAAGCTCGTCCAGCGGTTCAAGGACCTGCAGCGCGTGATGGAAGCCTCCATCGAGGACCTCGACGAGGTCGAGGGCGTCGGCGAGACCCGCGCGCGGGGCATCCAGGACGGCCTCCGTCGCCTGGCGGAGTCGAGCATCCTCGAGCGCTACGTCTGAGCGCGTTCCGACCGACGCGGTCCGTGGTCAATCCGGGCTGGTCCGGGGTCGTTTCCCCCCTCTGACCAGCGCTTTCAGGTGGACGCGTGACCACCCGTCTGCTAGGGTCCCCGCACGTTCGACCCACGATCGCCGGGAGCGGGAGGCAACGCTGGCGACGCCAGGCTGACGCGAGAACGCGGGTTCCCCGGCCCAGCTCCGACACCTCCCGGGCCTCCTCGCCGTCTCCCGCCCGCTCCTCGTTGCCGCGCGACGACTCCGGCTCCTGTGCACGCCGGCCACCGGCCCCGGTGGCTGCCGCCCGCACCCGAACAAGGAGCTCCTCGATGGCCTACAGCGTCGGCGACACCGTCATCTACCCGCACCACGGCGCAGCGGTCATCGAGAAGAAGGAAGAGCGCGAGCTCAAGGGCGAGAAGCGTGAGTACCTCGTCCTCCGGCTCACCTACGGCGACCTCACCGTGATGGTCCCCGCCGACTCCTGCGAGGAGGTCGGGATCCGCAGCGTCGTCTCCAAGAAGGAGGTCGACCAGGTCCTCGACGTCCTCCGCGAGCCCGAGGGCAAGGCGTCCGGCAACTGGTCGCGACGGTTCAAGGCCAACTACGAGAAGCTGCGCTCCGGCGACATCTACCAGGTCGCCGAGGTCGTGCGGAACCTCGCCACGCGCGAGAAGGACAAGGGCCTGTCCGCCGGCGAGAAGCGCATGCTCACCAAGGCCAAGCAGATCCTGCTCTCCGAGCTCGCCGTCGCGATCAAGAAGAACGAGGAGAAGGCCGAGGAGCTCGTCGAGAAGGTCCTCG
>JAHWJY010000151.1 GCA_019348135.1 Actinomycetota bacterium | reverse complement strand
GGCGCATCGTCGTAGACGATGATGCGGGTCTCCTCGTGGTCGAACCGGTCGGCGTTGCGCGTGAGCACGACCTTGAACCCGGCCGGCACCAGCTTCTCCGCCACGCGCTGCCCGATGCCGGGGACCCCGTTGCCGTTCAGGATCTGCAGATCCCGCCCTGCGCCCGCGACCACGACGGGACGGGACGCGCGGAAGCGGTCCTCCACGAGTGCCGTCGTCCGCGCCTCGTCGATGCGGAAGGAGTTCTCCTCCCCCGAGCCGATGGGGGACACCGGCAGCGTCCGCACGACGAGCTCGTCGCGCGTGGCCGCGCCGGCGAGACGCTCGAGCAGCTCCCGCACGAGCTCCGGGTCCGCGGTCGTGTCGAGCATCGGCGCGCCGTCCTCGAAGACCGGGTCGAGCACCGCCGGATCCTCCGCGATCCGTTCCAGGAGCGCGAGCAGCACGCGCTGAGCCCGGGGAAGCCGCTCGAGCTCCGACTCGCCGCCCTCCTGGAACGTGAGGAACTCCGCGACCCGTGGTCCGTCGAGGAACTGCTCCCCGGCACGGAAGCGAGCTCGCGACGAGCCGTCGGCGAGGCGCTCGTCGAGCCGCTCGGGCACGTCGAGGGTCAGCCCGCCGATGCGCGTGAAGAGCGAGGCCCAGCCCTGCCGGCTGATGCCCACGACGTCGTCGAGGTCGACGCCGAGGAGGTTGTCGACCGTCGCATCGAGCAGGGGTCCCTGACCGAAGCCGTAGGCCCGCCCGATCTGCAGCAGCCCGTGGCCAGGGATGTCCACCACCGTGGTCGACGGGACGAACAGCACGGTGGCCTGCCCCGTCTCGCGCTCGAACCCGAGGACCGCGATCATCGAGGCGCCCTGACCGGAGCTCTCCTCGTCGAAGGTGGCGAGGACCAGCGTCGGCTGCGGATCCTCACCGGCGACGACCGGGGCATCCGGCTCGGGCGCCGGGTCGTCCACGGCCCGGGTGACCAGCGTGCCGGCGGCGATCGTGACCGTCACGGCCAGCGCGACGGCGCCGCCGACCAGTCCGGTGGACCGGAGGAACGCGCGCCGGCGGCGCGTGCGGCGCGCGCGGGCACGGCGCCCCGCCGACCGGCGCGACCGCGGTGGCGCGCTGCGCCGAGGACCCAGCGACGGCGGCGCGGACCCGAGGTCGTCGTCCTCGAGCCCGGTCTCGTGGTCGTCCGCGACACGGGTCGGACCGTCGGGCGCTGTCATGTCAGGAACGGTACAGGCCGTGCTCCCGGATGTAGCGCTCCACCGACGCCGGCACGAGGTAGCGCACCGGACCGTCCTCGCGGAACGCCTGACGCAGGCCCGTCGACGACACGGCGAGGTGCGGCACGTCCAGGTGCGCCACGTCCGCGAGGAGCTCGTGGTCGAGCACCGGCGGGTAGCCGGACCGCCCCACGGCGACGAACGTGGCCAGCGCGACGGCGTCGGCGGCGCGGTGCCACGCCGGCAGCTTCTCGACGGCGTCGGCCCCCAGGAGGAAGAACCAGCTCGCTCCGGGCTCCTCCCCGTGGAGCTCCTCGAGGGTCTCGGCGGTGTAGGTCGGCCCCTCGCGCCGGGTCTCCCGGTCGTCGACCCGGAACGCCTCGTGGTCGGCGACCGCGAGCTCCGTCATCGCCACGCGGTGCGTCGCGTCGCTGGCGGAGTCCTTCATCCACGGGTCGCCGGCGACGAGGAAGCGGACCTCGTCCAGCTCCAGCGCGACCCGGGCCCACTCCGCCACCACGAGGTGGGCGATGTGCGGCGGGTCGAACGTCCCGCCCAGCAGTCCGACCCTCACGCGATGCGCTCTATCCGAGGGCGTGCTCTCGCTCACGCGATGCGCTCTATCCGAGGGCGTGCTCTCGCTCACGCGATGCGCTCGACGAACGTGGCGAGCTGCTTCAGGTTGCGGACCTCGACCATGTCGTCCACGTAGCGGCCGTAGCTCTCGACGATCGAGTCGCCGGTCGACCAGAACTGGATCGGCTCGGGGTTGAGCCAGTAGACGTGGCGGGCACGCTTCTGCAGGTCCTGCAGGACCCAGGCGTTGCTCTGCCGGTAGTTGTTGCGACCGTCACCGAGGATCAGGACGGTCGAGCGCGGCGACACGTCGGCGGCGTACTCGGCGTGGAAGCGCTCGAAGCTGTGGCCGTAGTCGCTGTGGCCGTCGAGCCACACGAGCTCGGCCTCGCTCATCATCCGCTTCACGCCCTCGGAGAAGTCGCCCTCCTCGAACAGCGCCGTGACCTCGTCGAGCGTGTCGATGAACGCGAACGACCGGACCTTGGAGAACTGCTCCTGGAGGGTGTGCACCAGCATCAACGTGAAGCGTGCGAAGGACGCCACCGATCCCGAGACGTCGCACAGGACGAACAGCTCGGGCTTGTGGGGCTTGCGCGGCTTGAACTTCGGGTCGAACGGCACCCCACCGGTCGCGAGCGACTGGCGGACCGTGCGACGCACGTCGAGCCGTCCGTCGCGGCCGTGCTTGCGCTTGACCGACACGCGCGTGGCGAGCTTGCGCGCGAGGGGCCGGATCTGCGACCGCACCGCCGCCTGCTCCTCCGCCGACAACCGGAAGAAGTCGACCTCGTCGAGGCTCGGGCGGATCATGCGGTCGGCGACCTGCTCGATCCCGCGCTGCGCCGCCGCGCGCCGGCGGATCTCCGCCTCGACCTCCTGCTGGAACGCCCGCAGCCGCGCCTCGAACTCGTCGCGCCACAGTCGCTCCTGCAGGGGGCTGACCTGCTCCTCGTCCTCCGCCTGCCGGGCGAGCATGTCGCGCAGGAGCTGCTGGATGTCGACCGCGCGGAAGACCTTGTACTGGAAGTAGCTGACCCCGCCGTCGCGCCCCTCGACGCGACCGAACTGGTCGACCGCCATCCGCGCCATCTGCCGGATCGACTCGTCCTCGCCCTCCATCAGCTGGTCGAGGAGGTCGCGGATGTAGTCGTCGGGATCGACCTCGTCCGGCGGATCGTCGGTGACCTCCGGTGTGTCGTCGAGGGACGCCGGACGCGCCGGGAAGTAGACCTCGAAGAGGTCGTCGAAGGCACGCCGGTGGTTGGCGCTCTTCACCGTCACGGCGGCGAGCGCCTCACGCAGCTGGCGCCGGTCGAGGAGCTCGAGGTGGCCCAGGGTGCGGACGGCGTCGATGTCCTCGGACAGCGCCGTCCCGACGCCGGCACGGCGCAGCGCCTGGACGAAGTCGAGGACACGCTGGAGGAAGCCGTTCACCGGCGGTGGGCCCTCGGCGAGGACCTCGTTCACCTGCTCGCGCACGCTCGCTCCTCCGACCCGACCACGGTACGCCGCGGCGCCCGCGGTCGCCCAGTCGCGGTCCGGTCGGCGTGCGCGTACAGCTGCATCGTCGGGATCGGCCTGCGTGCAGGTGCGTACACAAACGTGTACTCTTCCAGGCATGTCGAAGACCGTCCCCGTCCGGGAGTTCCGCAGCCACCTCGCCGACCTCCTCGACGAGGTCGCCGACCGTCGTGAGCACGTGACCATCACCCGTCACGGCCGCCCATCGGCGGTGGTCATCCCCATCGACGAGTACGAGGCGTTGGAGGAGACCGCCGAGATCCTCTCCGACGACCCGACCCTAGATGCGATCCGGCGCGGACTCGACGACCTCGCCGCTGGCGACCTCGTCGCCCTCGACGAGATCCGCAAGGAACACGCCGCACGCCGGCGGTCGTGAGTGGCACGCGTCTTCCTGGCGCGATCCGCGCGAGATGCGCTGGCGCAGCTCGACTTCCTGTTGGCCGACGCCGTTCTCGACGCGCTCGGCGTCCTCGAGGGTGATCCGGAGACCGGCTACCCACTGCGGGGCCGCCTCAGCGGCCTGTGGTCCTACCGGGTCGGCGTCTACCGGATCATCTACGAGCTCCGCGACGCGACAGCCGTCCGCGTCGTCGCCATCCGCCACCGCGGCCAGGCGTACGACACCGACCCGCGCTGACCCACGGCCTGGCCTCGGAGACGGCACCGTGGGCAGCCGGTGAACCGTGAGCACGTTCGCCATGGATATCGCGGCTCAGCTGCTCATGGACGGGTCCGTGCTCGCGGTCGGAGCAGCCGGGATGCTCGGTGGCCATCGACGCGGCAGTACGCGCGAGAGGGCACGCATGCGAACGCGGTCGCCTCGCGGCCGATGTCAGGGCGGTGGGGCGGGTGACGGCGGCTTCCGGCGACCGTCCTCGACCTCGTCGGCCTGGTCGTGGAGCCGCTCGGCGCGGAGGTCGGCGTAGTGCGCCCTCTCGTCGTCGCCGGTCTTTCGGGCGAGGTCGGCGAGGAGTTCCTCGGCTCGGGCGACGACCCGCAGATCGTCGGCGGTCCACACCTCACGCCCCGAGATGGGGCCTGGACAGTCCGTGGTGTCGCCGGCGCACTCGCCGTAGTTGAGCGCGATGGTTCCCCACGCCTCGGCGGGAAGCCGGTCGACGTCGGACGGCTCCTCAAGATCGCCGTACCCCAGGCACCAGCCGCCGTACGTCTCGCACCAGCCACTGTCGGAGTCCGGGAGCATGCCTGGAGACGGCGCGGGACGGCTGCCCGCCTCGAGCTCGTCAGCCCATTGGTAGCGCAGCCGAGCGCGCTCCTCGTGCCACGAGGCGACCGTCCCCGGCCCTTGGAGATCTTCAGCTGCGGCGAGCAACTCGTTAGCGCGCGCGACGAGTCGCAGATCCTCCGGCTGCCACACCAGTTCTCCGGAGATCGGGCCGGCGCAGCCGGGCTCGGTGTAGGCGCAGCCCGCGTAGTTGCTGGCGATCATCTTCTGCACACCGAGCGGCAGCGTGTCGACGTCCTCCGGCCGGGTCAGGTCTCCGTGTTCAGCGCACAGCTCGGGGTAGTCCAGGCACCACCCGGACGTGGCAACTTCGGTGGCGGCGTCGCTAGTGCTGGGGCTCTCGGTGGAAGGTTCTCGCTGAAGTGCCGGCCCGTCTTGAGACGGCGAGCAGGCAGCCAGAGCTACAGCGGCAGCGGCAGCGACAACGTGCCTCAGAGCTCAACTCCTCGTCGCATAGCACCGAGCGTGACCCGGTGCACGATGACGCAGCACCGACGTCCTCGAATGCCTTGTAGATGAACGTACCGGGACCAGGACGCGGTCTGGCCGGGCGACATCCATAGGAGGAACTCGCTGAGAGTCGCACGGTGGCCCGCTCTATCCGCGGACCCGTGCCCTACTTCCACCACTCGGTGGGACGCTCACGAGCGATCAGCGTCTACCGTCCTGGGACGCCTCGAGCGTGAGGCCACCCGCGTGGTCATCCGGGCAGCACGCGCGCGAGGCCGCTCGTCCTCGACGGCAGCACCCACCGCAGCTGGGCTGGGGGATCCGCGGCTGGAACTCACAC
>JAHWJY010000043.1 GCA_019348135.1 Actinomycetota bacterium | reverse complement strand
GGCGTCGCGACACAGGACCGGCACGACCAACGCCGGCGTGGGCGTCGGCGACGGCGTGGGCGTCGGCGACGGCTCGGGCGTCGGCGACGGCTCGGGCGTCGGTGTGGGCGTCGGCGACGGGCCGCCCGCGGCCGAGGTCGCCGGCGGCCCGCTCGGCTCCGTCGCCACCTCCTCCGCAGCGGTGGGGGCGAGGGGCCGCACCGCCGGGGAGGGTGAGGCGCTCGGCCGCGTGATCAGCCGGCCCACGCCGACCGCGCCGAGCAACGCCGCCGCCCCGCCGGTGAGCACCGTCCGCCGATCCACGTCGCCTCCCTCGGCCCGCCGGCGACGGTACCTCCGCCCCCCGCTCCCCTCCCCCCGCGGATCGGGTGCACGCTCGACGATCCCCGCCGATCGGGTGCAGCACCCGCCCGGTTCGCCGTCGTCCGTGCTCCCGATCTCTGCCGATGGTCGATCCTGCACCCGATCGTCGGCGAGGTGCGGGCGGGGGCGTCAGCGCCGGCGGGCGGCGTCCTCGTCGAGCCAGTCCAGGAGGAGCTGGTTCAGGTTTGCCGGCCAGACGTGCCCGACGCCGGCCCAGACCGCGAGGCCGACGGCCGTGCCGCCGTCGCACGGGGCGGCGAGGAGCTCCTCGCCGGCGAGGGAGTCGCGTGGCGTCGGCTCGGGACATCCGCCGAGCGTCCGCCACGCCGCGAAGACGTCGCGGGCGCCACGACCGGCGGCCTGCGGGCTGACCGGGCCGCGGCCACCCTCGAAGGGGATGAGGGCGTCCCGGTCGCCGTGCGACAACAACACCGAGACCGGCTCCTGCGGCTCGCAGGCGAGGTCCATCGTCCCGGCGTGCGAGACCACGGCCGAGAACGCCCCGGGCGCCTCACAGGCGGTCCGGAGCGCGAGGAACCCGCCGTTGGAGAAGCCGACCAGCCACGTCCGCTCCGGGTCGAGGTCGAGCTCGGCGTGCAGTCCCCGCGTCAGGGCGCGGAGGAACCCGACGTCGTCGATGCCGCGCCGCGACGCCGGCGGGCAGCAGGAGGACCCGCCGTTCCACGAGTCCTCGATCCCGTCCGGCACGACGGTCGCGATGCCCCGGGCCGTCGCGGCGGCGGCGAGACCGGTGTAGGTCTCGAACCCCGCGCTGCCCTGGGTGAAGCCGTGGAGCGCGACGAGGAGCGGGGCGTCCGGGACGAGCCGGTCCGGCAGGTGGAGCGAGAACGTGCGGGTCCCGTCGGGCCCCTCGATGCTGCCCCTCCACGCACCCGCGTCGGTCGCCTCCGTCGCCACCGGTCCGTACGCGACGGGCGAGGGTGCCGGCGGGGACGGGGTCGGCCGCGGCGGGACCGCGGGGACGGCCGTCGTGGGCGGGGGACCCGGCGTCGCCGGCGTCGCCCGGGTGCCCGGGGCGCAGGCCGTCGCCACGAGGACGACGCCGGCGACGAGCCGGACCCGGAGACGGGTCACGCGGGGGGCGACCAGCCGCGGGGTCGGAGGATGCAGAACTCGTTGCCCTCGGGGTCGGCGAGCACCTCCCAGGGAGCGTCGCCCTGCCCGATGTCGACCCGGGTGGCGCCGAGGGACAGGGCGCGCTCCACCTCGCGCGGACGCGCCTGCGCATCCCCCTCGTCCCCGGACGGGATGAGGTCCGGGTGCACCCGGTTCTTGGAGTCGCGCGCGTCGGGGGTCACGAGCAGATCGAGCGCGTAGCCCTCGCCGGCGGGGTCCGCGAGGCGGACCGCACCGTCGACGCGGTCGACCTCCTCCCAGCCGAGGAGCTCTGCCCAGAACGCCTGCGCACGGTCGAGGTCGGCGACGTCGAGCGCCCAGCAGGCGACCTCGAGCCCTCCCGCGACGGAGCCGTCCGCGGCGAGGATGCAGAACTCGTGACCCTCGGGGTCGGCCAGGACCTCCCAGGTGACGTCGCCCTGGCCGACGTCCACCCGTGTGGCGCCGAGGGACAGCGCGCGGGCGACCTCGGCATCCTGGTCGGCGGGGCGCAGGTCGAGGTGCGCCGGGTTCTTGGACCGCTTGGGACCGGTGGTGTGCTCGGCGTAGAGGAGCAGGCCCCGACCCATCACCAGGTCACCGGGCGGCACGAGCGCGACGCCCTCGTCGGGATCGTCGAAGAGCCGCTCCCAACCCAACAGCTCCTCGTAGAACGGCGCGAGGCGGGCGGCATCCGCCACGTCGACGGTCCACCAGCCGATCGTCACCGCCACGTCGTGCTCCTCAGTACGCCCGTCCGTAGGCGACCCGCTTGCCGTAGGCGGAGTCCTGGCCGCAGCGGACGCACGGGCCGGACTCGTCGTCGCTCTCCATCAGGATCGCGCGCGGGGTCGCGGCGGTCTCGGCCTTGATGTCGTCCTCGCACGCGGTCCGGCCGCAGTGGAGGACCTCGGCGAACCCGATCGCGACCTGCTCGACGAAGCGCTCCCAGTCGTCGACCAGGGCGGTGCGCTCGAGCCGGAACTCGAGCGCCCGCTTCACGAGCAGCTCGTGGTAGGCGTCGAGCATGCCGGGCACGCGCGCGACGACCTCGTCGAGCGGCAGCTTCTCCTTGAGGGGACGGCCCTTCTCGTCGAGCTCGCCGATGCGGTGCGCGACGAGGGTGTGCCCCTCCTCGAGGTCGCGTGGACCGAGCTCGGCGCGCAGCGGCACGCCCTTCAGCTCCCAGTCGTTGAACTTGAAGCCGGGCGACTGGTCGCGGTCGTCGACGTGGGCGCGGACGCCGGCGGCGACGAGGTCGGCGGCGAGCTCGTGCGCCTTCGCGAGCGGCGCCTCGGCGTCCTCCCCACGACCGATCGGGATGATCACCATCTGGATGGGCGCGAGCCGCGGCGGCAGCACCAGGCCGGCGTCGTCGCCGTGCGCGAGGATGACCGCGCCGATCATGCGCGTCGACATCCCCCACGAGGTGGTGTGGGCGTACTGCTGCTCGTTGTTCTCGTCCTGGTACTGGATGTCGAACGCGGTCGCGAAGTTGGTGCCCATGTAGTGCGAGGTGCCGGACTGCAGCGCCTTGCCGTCGCGCATCATCCCCTCGATCGTGAAGGTGCGGACGGCGCCGGCGAAGCGCTCGCCGGGGGTCTTCTCGCCCTTCAGCATCGGGATGGCCGCGACGTTCTCGGCGAACTCGGCGTAGACGTCGTGGATCGTGAGGACCTCCGCCATCGCGTCGTCCTCGTCGACGTGCGCGGTGTGTCCCTCCTGCCACAGGAACTCCGTGGTGCGGAGGAACAGCCGCGGCCGGAGCTCGTAGCGGAAGACGTTGGCCCACTGGTTGATCAGCAGCGGCAGGTCGCGGTAGCTCGAGATCCAGCGCGAGTACGACTCACCGATCACGGTCTCGGAGGTCGGCCGGATGATGAGCGGCTCCTCGAGCTCCTTCTTCCCCACCCGTGTGACCGTGTAGAGCTCGGGCGCGAAGCCCTCGACGTGGTCCGCCTCCCGCATGATGTACTCCTCGGGGATGAGGAGCGGGAAGTAGGCGTTGACGTGCCCGGTCGCCTTGAAGCGGTCGTCGAGCTGGCGCTGGAGGAGCTCCCAGATGGTGTAGCCGTACGGCCGCATCACCATGGAACCCTTCGCGGGGCCACGGTCCGCGAGCTCGGCCTTGAGGACCAGCTCGTTGTACCAAGCGGAGACGTCCTCGCTCAGAGGCGTGACGCCGCGGTCGTTCCTCTTCGCACTCATGGCCGGGAGGCTACCGGCCGAGGCTGCGACGCCGGTACAGCGTGAGGAGTGCGACCACCGTCATCGCGTCCGTGATGTCCCCGCGGTCGACCATCGCCACCGCCGCGTCGAACGGCACGTGCGCGACCTCGAGCTCCTCGGTGGGGTCGCGGTCCACCGGGACGCGGCGGAGCCCGGTCGCGACGTAGAGCGCCGCCTCCTCGTCCGAGACCGAGTTGCTGAGGGCCAGGCCGTCGACGAGCAGCTCCCAGTGCTCCGCCCGGTAGCCCGCCTCCTCCCGCAGCTCGCGCTGGATGGCCTCGAGACCGTCCTCGCCGGGGTCCGCCGCCCCCTCGACGATCTCCCAGGAGTAGCGCTCCAGCGGGTAGCGCCACTGCCCGACGAGCACGACCTCGTCGTCCCGCGTGAGCGCGACGACCCCGGTGGCCAGGGGCTTGGAGACGACGCCGTAGATCCCGGGCGAGCCGTCCGGGTGGACGACCGCGTCCTCGCGCAGGCGGATCCACGGGTTGGCGTAGACCTCACGCGTCCCGGTGGTCCGCCAGGGGTTGCGCCGACGGGCTCCCGGATCGATCGGGTCGGGCTCGGTCGGGTCGGGGTCGATGGGTCAGTACCGGGTCGTGTCGCGGCTCGCCTGCCCGTTGGCCTGCGCCTCCTTGGTCTCGGCGATGAGCCGCTCCCGGCCGGTCAGGGGCTCGTCCTCGTCGGCGCGCTCCTGCGCGGCGCGGGCGCCGGTGGGCGGTCGCTCGTCGGTCGCCCGGGCACGGGCCAGCTCGGGGACCTGCTCGACGAAGTCGTCGTAGCGCTCGGCCACGTCGGCCAGCGAGACGCGCGGGGCGAGGTCCTCGCGGTCCTCGCGCGTGGTGAGGAACTGGACCGACGCGAACACGAGGTCCTGCATCGCCAGCCCGTCGGTGTCCAGCTTGATGAGGAGGTCGTCCGGGACGGTGAACTCGTGGCGCGACTCCCCCTGCGCGTCACGGATGTCGACCTGGAACAGCTGGTTGCCGGCTGGCGTCACGTCGATCGCGGTCATGCACGTCGCTCCTCGTCGGGTGCGGCCAGCGTGGCCGCGACGAGCCGCCGGCGCGCCCGCCGGGACCCGTCCGAAGGGGGCTGGGTCCGCGGGAACGGACCCGTTCGGTCACCCGAACCGGCCGCGGATCTCCTCCGGGTACTCCGGGAACTCCCCCGCGATCGTCGGCAGCACGAACGTGGCGGGGATGTCGTCGGGCTCCTTCCGCTCCAGGAGGAAGCGGAAGGACTCCTCGACGAGCGCCGCCGGGGGGACCCCGCGCAGGCCCAGTCCGTCGCGGGCGTGCCGCGGCAGCGTGACGGTGTGCTCGTGCTTCGCGCCGGCGTCGGTCACGATGACCCGGAACTCCTCGGGCCCCAGCTGCATCACGATGATCTGCGCCACGTGCCCTCCGTCCAGGTCGGACGACGCTACCCACCGGCGCGGGGACTAGCCTCCGCGCGTCCGGCGAGAGCGAGGGACGACGATGGCCGGTGGCAGCACGCGCGCGATCGTCGCGGCGATGGTGGCCAACGGCGGCATCGCGGTGGCGAAGTTCGTCGCGTTCGGGGTGACGGGCTCGGCGTCGATGCTGGCGGAGGGCATCCACTCGGTCGCGGACACCTCGAACCAGGGCCTGCTGCTCCTCGGCGGCAGGCGTGCCAAGCGCGAGGCCACCCCGGCGCATCCCTTCGGGTACGGACGCGAGCGCTACTTCTGGTCGTTCGTCGTCGCGCTGGTGCTGTTCACCCTCGGCGGGCTGTTCGCGCTCTACGAGGGCTGGGAGAAGATCCGGCACCCGCACGAGGTCACGAGCGTCGGCTGGGCGGTCGGCGTCCTGGTGTTCGCGATCGTCATCGAGTCCCTCTCGTTCCGCATCGCGATCCAGGAGTCGAACACGGTCCGGGGCGACCGGACCTGGTCGCAGTTCATCCGGACGGCCAAGACCCCGGAACTGCCGGTCGTGCTCCTCGAGGACGCGGGCGCGATGTTCGGCCTCGTCCTCGCGCTGTTCGGTGTCACGATGACCCTGGTGACGGGCGAGCCCGTGTGGGACGGCATCGGCACGCTCGCGATCGGCGTGCTGCTCGTGATCATCGCGGCCATCCTCACCATCGAGATGAAGAGCCTGCTGCTCGGCGAGTCCGCCGGACCCGAGGACCGCGCCGGCATCGTCGGAGCCCTCGAGGCGTCACCCGGCGTGGTGCGGATCATCCACCTCCGCACCCAGCACCTGGGGCCGGAGGAGCTGCTCGTCGGGGCCAAGGTCGAGCTCGAGCCCGGCCTCAGCTTCCGCGCGGTGTGCGACGTGATCGACGCGGCGGAGACGCGCATGCGCGAGGCGGTCCCGGCGGCCCGCGTCATCTACCTCGAGCCGGACGTCTTCGACGACGGGCACGTCGGTGCCCCCGACCGTCTCGACCACTGAGGGCGGAGGGCCGGCCATGCGTCACACGCCGGCGTGGTCCTGCTCGTCGCGACGCCAGAGGTAGACCCACATCAGCCCGTGGGCGACGATCGCCACGGTGAGCACGCCGGTCGCGAGCCACTGGCCCTCGACGGCGAGGATGATGGCCGCGACGGCCGCCAGACCGACGAGGACGGCGCGCAGGGTGTTGAGGCCGTTGTCGAGCACGGTGCCTCCTCCAGGGGGTACGACGCGAGGGTACCCGCGGTGGTCACCGTGTCCGGACGGCGTAGGTCGCACGGCCGAGCGTCACGACCCTGCCCTTCGGGTCGCGGACCTCGCAGCTGGCCACGGCCACGGTCCGGCCGAGGTGGTCGACGGTGGCGGTGGCGGTGAGCGTGCCGCCGTCGATGGGGATGGGCCGCGCGTAGGTGATGTTGAGGTCGACCGTCGCGATCACGGCGTCCGCCGCCACGGCGCTGAGGATGGCGCAGCCGGTCGCCGAGTCGATCAGCGAGGCGGTCAGCCCGCCGTGGGTGACGCCGCCGCCGTTCTCGTGCTCGGCACGCGGGGCGACCTGCATGACGGCGCGACCGCCCGAGACCTCGACGAGCTCGAAGCCGAGCAGCGCACCCATCGGCGGGGCCGCGACGCGGCGCAGCGCCGGGTGGAGCGGCGTGGCGTCGTCGTCCTCTGGCCCGTCGGTCACGCTCACGGTCACCTCCTCAGTAGCCGAACCGGCCGAGCTTGCGAGGGTCGCGTTGCCAGTCCTTGGCGACCTTGACGTGGGTGCGCAGGAACACCTTCGCGCCCAGCAGGATCTCGAGCTCGGTGCGCGCCTCGGTCGCCGCCCGCTTGAGGTTGCTGCCGCCCTTGCCGAGGACGATCCCCTTCTGCGAGTCGCGTTCGACGTGGATGACGGCGTCGATCTCGAGGAGGTCGTCGCGGTGCTCGGCCTGGGCGATCTCGTCCACCGTCACCATGATCGAGTGCGGCACCTCCTGCGCCATGCTCGCGATGAGCTTCTCGCGCAGGATCTCGGCGGCGAGCTGACGCTCCGGCTGGTCGGTGACGTAGCCGTCGGCGAAGAACCGTGGCCCCTCGGGCAGGTAGCCGACCAGCACGTCGACGAGGTGGTCGACGTTCATGCCCTGGGTGGCCGAGACGGGGACGATCTCGTCGAACTCGCGTAGCGCGGAGAGCTTCTGCAGCTGCGGGATCATGCGGTGCTTGTCGGTGACCAGGTCCTCCTTGTTGGCCACCGCCACCACCGGCGTGCGCACGCCCGCGAGCATCTCGGCGAGCTTCTCGTCCCCCGACCCGACGCCGCCCGCGACGTCGACGAGGAAGCAGATCACGTCCATGCCGGACCACGAGTCGCGGACGAGGTCGTTCAGCCGCTTCGTCAGCAGCGTCTTGGGCTTCGCGATCCCGGGCGTGTCCAGGAACACGAGCTGCGCGTCCTGGCGGGTGACGACCCCGCGGATCGTGTTCCGCGTCGTGCCCGGCACCTGGGTCACGATCGCGACCTTCTGGCCGACCATCGCGTTCAGAAGCGTCGACTTGCCGACGTTGGGGCGACCGACCAGGCCGACCATGCCGGCGCGGTGGCCCTCGGGCAGGTCGCCGTCGTCGCCACCGCCGAGGATCGCCTCGAGGTCGAGCTCGCGTCCCTCCATCAGTCGGTCTCCGCCCGGCCCTGGTTCAGCCGCTTGGGACCGAACGCGTGGGGCAGCAGTTCGGTGATGGACGTGACGAGCGGCCGCCCGCCGTCGCCCGACGAGTACACCATCGCCTCGGGACCGAACTCGAAGATCACCTGCCGGCACGCGCCGCAGGGCGTGACGGGGTCGTCCCCGTCACCGACCACGGCGACGGCGACGATCTGACCCCGGTACCCGGTGGACGCCATGTGCCGGATCGCGGTCGTCTCCGCGCAACCCGTGACGGCGTACGAGGCGTTCTCCACGTTGGTGCCCTCGAACAGCCGCCCGTCCTCGGTCAGGACGGCGCAGCCGACGTGGAACCCCGAGTAGGGCGCGTAGGCGCGTCCCTTCGCCGCGCGCGCCCGACGGAGGAGGTCCGCCTCGTCGTAGGTGGGGCCGTCCCCGCGGTGCTTCGGTCTCATGCGCTCATCCTCCGCCGTCGTCGGACGCATCCGGGGTGACGGCGCGCCGGGTGACCAGGACCTGGCTGACGCGCCGGCCCTGGACCCGCTCGGTCAGGAGGGACACGCCGTCGATGTCGATCTGCTCACCGGTCTCGGGCACCCGTCCCAGCGTGCCCACGACGAGCCCGCCGACGGTGTCCCAGCCCTCGTCGGGCAGGTCGGCGTCGAGCAGCTCGTTCAGGTCGTCCACCGGCAGCCGCGCGTCGACGCGCAGCCGCTCGTCGTCCACCACCTCGACGAGCGGTTGCTCGTGGTCGTGCTCGTCGACGATCTCGCCCACGATCTCCTCGAGGATGTCCTCGATCGTCACGAGTCCGGTGACCGCGCCGTACTCGTCGACGACGACGGCCTGGTGGACCGTCGCCTCCTGCAGGTCCCGCAGCAGCGTGTCGATCTGCTTGGTCTCGGGCACGAACGTCGGCGGCCGGACCAGATCGTGCCAGTCCTCGACCCCCGGCCGGTGCGACAGCCGGGTGAGCAGGTCCTTGGCGAACACCACCCCGACGATCTCGTCGCGCGTCCCGCGGTGCACCGGGATGCGTGAGTGGCCGTGCTCGATGACGGTGTTGACGAGCTCGCGGAGCGAGGCGTCCTCGTCGATCGTGACCATGTCGGGGCGCGGCACCATGATCTCGCGGACGAGCGTGTCGCCGAGCTCGAAGATCGAGTGGATCATCGCACGCTCGTCGTCCTCGATCTCGTCGTCCGCCTCCTCCGCCACCGCGAGGTCGCGGACCTCGTCGTCGGCGGCGAAGGGGCCGGACACGTCCGCCCGCACCCGCACGAGCGCCCGGCCGGCCGCGACGAAGGCGCCGGCGAGCGGCGCGGACAGCCGGGTCACGGCGCGGAACGACCGCGCCAGCCGCAGGCCGGCGGCCTCGAGGTGGCGCAGCGTGGAGGTGCGCGGGGCGACCTCGACCACGGTGAGCGAGACGACCACGAGGGCCGCGAGCACGAGCACGACGCCGACGGCGCCACCCAGGAGCCGGACACCGAGCCAGGTCGCGATCGCCGCGGACACGATGCGGGCGGTGACGGTGAGCAGCAGGACCACGTTGAGGGTGGTGGCGCGGTGCTCGAGCAGCCACAGCAGCGGCTCGGCGCCCTTGGCCTCCTCCTCGCGCAGGCGCAGCGCACGCACCAGCGGGAGCCGCACGACGACGGTCTCGATGGCGCTCAGGTAGGCCGTGCCGAGGAGCAGCAGGACGAGGGCGCCGAGCGCCCACAGGGTGCTGGGCTCGCTCACGAGCTCCCCCGGTACGAGGCGAGCAGCTCGTCGGTCAGCCCGAACATCTCGCGTTCGTCGACCGGGTCCGCGTGGTCCATCCCGAGCAGGTGCAGGATCCCGTGGACGGTGAGCAGGCGCAGCTCCTCGTGCTCGCTGCGGCCGAGGTCGGCCGCCTGCTCGGCGGCGACGGCCGGACAGAGCACGACGTCGCCGAGCACGGCCGGACCCGCCGGTGCCGACTCCCCGGGCTCGTCGATGGGGAAGGCGAGCACGTCGGTCGGCCCCGCCTTGCCCATGTGCTGCTCGTTCAGCGCGGCCATGGTGCCCCGGTCGACGAGCAGCACCGAGACCTCCATGTCGAGCGGTACGCCGCGCTGCTCGACGACGTGCTGCACGAGCGCGAGGAGGTCCTCCGCGTCGACGTCGCGGTCCTGCTCGTCGGACAGGAAGACGGGCACTAGCGGTCGTCCCGGTCGGCGTCGCCGGCGAGCTCGGCGGCGTTGGCGTGGGCCTCGTAGGCCTCGACGATGCGCTGGACGATGTGGTGTCGCACGACGTCGCCGGCGGCGAGGTACGAGAAGGACACGCCCTCGATGTCGTCGAGGATGTCGCGTACCACCCGCAGCCCCGACCTCCGGCCGCTGGGCAGGTCGACCTGGCTGATGTCGCCCGTCACGACGGCCTTCGAGTTGAACCCGATGCGCGTCAGGAACATCTTCATCTGTTCCGCGGTCGTGTTCTGCGCCTCGTCCAGCACCACGAACGCATCGTTCAAGGTCCGGCCACGCATGAACGCCAGCGGGGCGACCTCGATGGTGCCGCGCTCGACGTGGCTCGCGAGCTCCTCGGCCTCCATCATGTCCATCAACGCGTCCCACAGCGGCCGCAGGTACGGGTCGATCTTCTCGGTGAGCGTGCCCGGGAGGAACCCGAGCCGCTCGCCGGCCTCGACCGCGGGACGCGTGATGATGAGCCGGTTGACCTGCTTGGCACGCAGCGCCTGCACCGCCGCGCCCATCGCGAGGTAGGTCTTGCCGGTGCCGGCGGGCCCGATCCCGAAGGTGACGGTGTTCTGACGGATGGCGTCGAGGTAGCGCTTCTGCCCGAGGGTCTTGGGCCGGATCGTGCGCCCGCGGTGGGTGAGCAGGGCCTCCGACAGCACCTGCGACGGCCGCTCCCCCGCGTCCTCCCTGAGCATCCGCACGGTCTGTCGCACGATGCCGGCGTCCAGCGACTGGCCGCGCTCGAGGAGGATGACCAGCTCCTCGAAGAGCTTGCTCACCTGCTCGACCTCGTCGGTGTCGCCGGAGATCGTGATCTCGTTGCCGCGGACGTGGATCGCGGTGCCGAACGCCTTCTCGATCTGCTTGAGCAGCTCGTCCCGGGCGCCGAGGAGCGCGACCATCGAGTGGACACCGGGGACCAGCACCTTCACGACCGTGGGTTCGCCTCCGGCGCTGCCCGACACGGTGGTCACCGCGGCGTCGACGCCCCTGCCCTGGCGGTCGACCGCGGATGGCGCGTCGGCGTCGTCCTGCGGTGCGGGTGAGGTGCTGGACAAGGGGGTGTTCGTGCTCCTGACGGGGGGCCACGCGGGACCGCGGAGTGTACCCGGCGCGAGCGCCCTGCCGGCCGGCGGCTCAGCCGGGTGGCCACAACATCGGTCGTCCGCCCAGCACGTGCAGGTGGAGGTGGAAGACGGACTGCCCGGCCTTCTCCCCGGTGTTGGCGACCACGCGGTAGTGCTCGAGCCCGAGCGCGTCGGCGACGTCGGCCACGCCCCGCAACAGCGCCGGCCCCAGCTCGGGCGCGTGCCGTGCGGTGTCGGACCAGTCCCGCACGTGCCGGCGCGGGACGACCAGCACGTGCGTCGGCGCCTTCGGCTGGATGTCCCGGAACGCGACGACGTCGTCGTCCTGGTGCACGAGGTCGGCCGAGAGCTCGCCGGAGACGATGCGGCAGAAGAGGCAGTCCTCGCCCGACGCCGCGTCGCCCGACGCCGCGTCAGGCTCCTCGGTCGCAGGCTGGTCCTGGTCGTGCTCGCTCACCGCGCTCGGCTCCCGGTCGGGGTCGGCCACGAGCGTAGGGCGGTGCGGATCAGGCCGGGGAGGACGAGGCGATGCCGGCGTCGACGAGCCGGTCGCGGAGGTCGTCCGGGACGGTGTCGAGCACCGCGGCCAGCGCCTGGAGGTCGGCGCCCCGCATGGTCAGCACGCGGCCGTTGTAGTCGCCGCGGCGCGCCTGGATCGAGCGGAGGTACCGGTCGACCACGATGAGGTCCGGCTCGTCGGGCGTGAGCTGGGTGAGGTCGATGCGGAGGCCGCGACCGCGGCCACGCTCGGGGCGCGGCGCCTCGGGCTCCGGGATCAGCAGCGTGATCGGCACGCGGTAGAAGTCCGCCAACGTCCGGAGCCGGGAGACCGAGATGGCCCGCTCGCCACGCTCGTAGGCGCCGACGACGCTCGCCTTGAGCTGACCCTGCGAGCTCGACTCGACCTCGTGGAGCGACAACCCCTGCTGCTGCCGGACGTTGCGGAGACGCTCCCCCAGCTGTTCCGCGTACGGCGTTCCACGGCCCTCGTCCACCAGCGTCCTCCACCAGACACGAACGGCGAACGGAAGGCGGACGGAACCGCACAGCGCCGTACCCCCGACGGTAACAGCGTCATGACGCTCCGGGCCCACTCCACCACCAGTTCGGTCGAGTTACCACCCGTTGGGACTAGCCCATCCTGCCCACCGTGAACATGACCACCGCGGCGAGCGCCGCGGCCGCGTGCTCCGTCCGCAGCACGGGGTCCCCGAGGGAGACGACCGCCGCACCGTGGTCGGCGAAGCTCGCGACCTCGCCGGGGGTCCAGCCGCCCTCGGGCCCGACCGCCAGGACGACCCGGTCCACGCCGGCGAGCTCGCTGGACACCGCGGACGACAACGGCCGGTTCGCGCCCACGTGGGCCACCACGACCCGGAGCCTGCCCTCCCCGGCGCCCGCGAGGCGGCCCATCACCTCGGCGACCGTGCCCGGCTCCGCGATCACCGGCACGTGGGGCCGTCGCGCCTGCTCGGAGGCGGCGGTGGCGACGGCCCGCCAGCGCGCGAGCGTGCGGTCCCGCTTGGGGCCGTCGAGCTCCTTCACCGACCGGTCCGCGACCACGGGGGTGACGGCGTCGACACCGAGCTCGGTGAGGGTGCGCACGACCTCGTCGAGCTTGCGGCCCTTCGCCAACCCCTGGAGGACGTGGACCGCCGGGGTGGGTGTCGGCGTCCGGGTGGGCGGCTCGAGACAGCGGGCTCCCCCCTCGGCCAGCTCGGCGGGCGCGGTCACGCCGGCGCCGTCGGCCAGCACCAGTCCGGAGCCCACGGGGCGCCGCAGCACCGTGCGCACGTGCTTCGCCGTGGCGGCCGGCAGCGCCACGAGGTCGCCGGCGGCCCGGCCCTCCAGGGCGCCCGGCGCCAGCACCACGAAGGGGTCCACTACCGGAAGGCCTCGCGGAGGCGGGTGAACAGGCCGCGACCGTCCTCGGGGGTCTCCTCGCCCCGGAGCTCGGCGAGGCGCCGCAGCAGCTCGCGCTGCTCGGCGTCGAGGTCCCTCGGCACCTCGACCTGGATGCGCAGGTGCAGGTCCCCGCGGTTGCCGCCCCCGCGGGGCGGCAGGCCCGCACGCCGCACCCGCAGGACGTCACCGGGCTGCGAGCCGGCGGGGAGCTCGACGGGTTCCGAGCCACCGTCGACGAGCGGGACCTTCAACGTCGTCCCCAGGGCCGCCTGGACGAACGGCACCGACACCTCGGCCCAGAGGTCGCGTCCGTCGCGCTGGAAGATGTCGTGCTCCGCGACGTGGACCTCGACGTAGAGGTCGCCGGCGGGCGCGCCGTGGCGACCCGCCTCGCCGGCGCCCGACACGCGCAGGCGGTCGCCCTCGGCCACGCCGGCGGGGATCTCGACGGTGATCGTGCGCTTGGAGACGCGGCGGCCCTCGCCGGCGCAGCCGCGGCACGGGTCCTCCACCACGTGACCGGTGCCGCCGCAGTCGGGGCAGCCCGCCGCGGTCGCGAGCTGGCCGAACGCCGTGCGGACGATCCGCTGGACCGACCCCGAGCCGCCGCACGTGCGGCAGCGCGCGGCCCCGCCGCCCGTCTCCGAGCCCGACCCTCCGCACAGGTCGCAGGCGGTCGCGACCTCGACCTCCACGGGACGCCGTACGCCGGACGCGACGTCCTCCAGCGAGAGCTCCACCGGCACGAGGACGTCCCGGCCGGGAGGGGTGCGACCGCGACCGTGACCGGCCTGCGCCCCGCCGCCGCCGAACGCGGTGCCGAAGAACGCGTCGATGACGTCGCCGATGCCGCCGAAGCCCGCACCGCCGAAGCCACCGAAGGGGTCGCCCTGCCCGCGGGTGCCGGGCGTGCCGTCGTCACCGAAGCGGTCGTAGCGCGCCCGCTTCTGCGGGTCGGAGAGCACCTGGTAGGCGTGGGTCACCTGCTTGAAGGTGTCCTCGTCGCCGCCGGCGTCCGGGTGGCTCTCCCGGGCCTTGCGGCGGTAGGCGCGTTTGACCTCGTCCGGCGGGGCGTCGCGCGGGACGCCGAGGATCTCGTACAGGTCTGGCACGGGGCGGTTCCTCGCTACTCGCTGAGGTCGGTGAGGGTCTCCTGCAGCTGGCCCGCCACGGCCCGCACCGTCGCGAGGACGGAGGCGTAGTCCATGCGCGTGGGGCCGAGCACGCCGAGCGATCCGCTGGAGACCAGGCGGTAGCGCTGCGACACGAGCGACGTGGTCCGCAGCCCCTCCACGGGGTTCTCCTCGCCGATCCGGACCGTCGGCTGGTCGTCGTCGCCGGTCTCGGACAGCAGCCGTGCGAGCGTCATGCGCTCCTCGAGCAGCTCGAGGACCTGCGACAGCTGGTCGCGTTCGAACGTCGGCTCGCCGGCGAGCGACGCCTGCCCGCCCACGTACACGTGGTGGATGGCCTCCTCGGTGAGGTTGCCGGCGGTGGCCTCGGCGATGGGTGCGAGGAGCGTCCGGAGCTCGCTCGGGGCACCGTCGACGAGACCCTGGATGAGGTCGTGGACCTCGCCCATGCGGTGCCCGCGGACGTGCTCCATGAGCACCGTCCGGACGCGCTCGACGTCGGCGTCGGTGACGGGTTCGCGGAGGTCGACGACGCGCTTCTCGACGCGTCCGGTGTCGGCGACGAGCAGCAGCAACGCCGTCTGCGGCGACAGGCTCACCAGCTCGATGAGCTTGAGCCGTGCGGCATCCATCGCCGGCGCGATCACGAGCGAGACGAGCCGCGTCAGCTGGGACAGGACCGTGCTCGTCCGGAACAGCAGGTCCTCGACGTCGCGGGCGCCGCCGAGCAGCTCCTGGACGAGCTCGGCGCGCGGCCCGTCCGGCATCTTCGTCATCTCCGACAGCTCGTCGACGAAGTAGCGGTAGCCGCGGTCGGTGGGGATGCGGCCGGCGGAGGTGTGTGGCTGGTGGATGTAGCCGAGCTCCTCGAGCGCGGACATCTCGTTGCGCACCGTCGCCGCCGAGACGTCGAGCTTGGCCACCTCGACCACGCGCTTGGACCCGATGGGCTCACCGGTGGCGACGTACTCGCTCACGATCGCCCGCAGGATGCGGACCTTGCGGTCGTCGAGCAGGTCCCGGGCATCGTCCCGGGCGAGGTCAGGTCCGGCCACGGGCACGCTCCTCTCCGGGTGACGACGGCGGTCCACGCGGTCCGAGCGTACCGGCGCTGGCACTCGGCCCCGGGGTCTGCCAACGGTCGGCCCCGGTTGTCCGTTCGGAGGGACCACCACGCTGCGCTCGCCTACGGTGACCGCGAGGATGGGACGAGGACCCGCTCGCCCGTTCACCGAGCCGCCAGGAGCGACCCGTGGAGCCCAGACCGCCCGGCCACGCCTCGCCGCCTGCCGTGGGGCCCGCCGCCGGCGACCCGCGCTCGACGGCGGACGTGATCAAGGACGTCGTCGGCGAGGTGCAGACCCTCGTCCGCGCCGAGATCGAGCTCGCCAAGCAGGAGGTGACCGCGGGCATCACGGCACGCGTCCAGGCGCTGGTGCTGGCGATCGTGGGCGCGATCTTCGCGCTGTTCGCGCTCGGGTTCCTGGGCGTGACCGCGGCCGTGGCGCTCGGGAACGTGCTGCCGGCGTGGGCGGCCTGGCTGATCGTCTTCGGCGTGTACCTGCTCATCGCCGGCGTGGCCCTGCTCGGGGCGAAGAAGGTGGCGACCTCGACCCCGATGGCGCCCGAACGGACCAAACGCTCGATCGAGGAGACGAAGACGTGGGCGACAACCCAGCTCAGACGCTGAGCGAGATCGAGGCGTCACGCCAGCGGCTGGAGTCGGACATCGACGTCCTCGCGGCGCGTCTCCCCCAGAAGGACGTGCTCGCCGACCAGGCGAAGCTCTACGGCGGGGCGGCCGCCGGCGCCGGCGTGGGCCTGATCGCGCTCGTCGTGGCGATGAAGAAGCGGTCGGCGACGAAGGACCGGCAGCGGCAGGCCCGCGAGACCGCCGAGGCGCTGGCCGAGATCATGGACGTCATCCCCGTCGAGGCCCACGCCCGGGTCGAGCACGCATCGTCGCGGACCGGTCCGGTGGCGCTCGTCGCCGCCCTGGTCGGCATCGCCCTCGCCGTCGTCAACGCCCGCCGCGCCCGCTGACCCCACCCTCCCCCGGTCTCTGTGGTGGATGTGTCCCAGCATGTCGGGACGGATCGACCACACAGACCGGTCAGAGGACGGCGCCGGCGTCGCGTAGTGCCCGCCGGACCTCCTGCACGACGCGATCCAGGTCGTAGCGCAGGTCGAGCTCGTCGAAGCGCAACGGCGTCCACTCGCCGACGAGCGCGTTCTGACGGTGCCCGTCGTGGTGGCGTCCGATCGTCCGGAGATGGTCCCCGAACACGTCGATCTCGATCATGATGCGCCACGGCGGGTACGCGAAGTCGAGGTAGCGGCGGTGGCCGTCCGCGTCCGTCACGCGGTGGTCCACCTCGGGAGGCGGCAACCCCGCCCGGCGGAGCGCACGGAGGAAGAGGCGCTCCGCTTCGGACCGCGTGAGCCGCACCCTCGGGTCGTGCCGCTGAAGCACCTCGCGGATGATCGGGATGCCCGTGCAGTACCGGAACCGGGTCGCGGTCCGGCCGAGCTCCTCGATCGTGACCCTGCCGCCGGCGACCGCGGCATCGACCGCCTTCTCGAACCGTTCGAGCCCGAGGACGTAGGCGAGCGAGCACAGCGTCCAGGCGACCGAGGTGAGACGCCACGGCCCGCTCCGGACGGTGTCGCCGGCGAGCAGGTTGAGCTCGGTCACGACCGCTGGTCCCGACCGTCGCCGGCGACCGCGGCGCGGGACCGTCAGCTCGAGGTCGGGTCGTGCACCCGACCACGTGAAGCGCAGATCGTGGAGGTACGCGGCGGCGCGCCCGCTGATGACGGCATCCGGACCGGCCGCGAGGAGTTGACCCATCCAGGCCGCCTCCCACGACGGGGGGTACAGCGTCGCCCGGTAGATGCCGGTCCGCACCCTCTCCAGCAGTCCGGTCCGGCACAGCTCAGCCAGCCGCTGCCGCGCCACGCCGGCGTCCTCGGCCTGACCGACGGCCAGGACCCCGAACTGCCGCTGCAGCGTGGGGGTGAGGGCCAGGAGGGAGCGGAGGAGTGCTCCGCGGACGTGGTCGAGGTCGGTCGTCATGCACGGAGTCGACCTCGTCGGATGAGGCGCCGCGGATCCGTCTCGCTCCGCCCTGTGGACGGCCTCCCGCCGGTCAGTCTGTGTGGTCGTTCTGTCCCAGCA
>JAHWJY010000042.1:8546-17365 GCA_019348135.1 Actinomycetota bacterium | reverse complement strand
TCTCGGTCGAGAACGAGGAGAACAGCCCGAACGGGTTGACCTTGACGTCCTGCGAGGTCTTGAGCGCGGTCGAGATGGTCAGCACGAGGGGGAACAGCGTCAGCGCCGACAGCCCGATCAGCAGGGCGTGGGTGCCGGCGAGCACCCGCCGCCGTCGCCCGAAGCCCGGTCGTCCCCCGTTCATGCCCCCATCCCTTCCAGTGACAGCCTGCGCTGGAGACGGTTCAGGCCGATCGCGAACGGGATGGCCAGCACCGTGATCAGGAGCGCCAGCGTGGTCCCGTAGCTGATGCGGTTGAGCTGGAAGGCGCTGCTGTACGCGTACGTCCCGAGGACCTCCGAGGCGCCTGCGGGCCCACCCCCCGTCATGACGAAGACGATGTCGAAGACGGCGAAGCCACCGATCAGGGTGATCGTCGCGACGGTGAGGAACACCGGCATGATCTGGGGGATGATGACGAAGCGCACACGCTGGAGGGCGTTGGCGCCGTCCAGGAGAGCCGCATCGACCTGGTCCATGTCGACGTTGCGGAGCGCTGCGAGGAAGATCACGAAGACGAACCCGAACGTGGCCCAGATGGCGGTGGCGAGCACCGCGTACAGCGCCGTGTCCGGGTCGCCGAGCCAGCCCCGGGTCCAGGGACCCAGTCCAACGGCTTCCAGGGCCCGGTTCAGCCAGCCTCGCGACGGTGCGTAGATCCAGCTCCAGACGATCCCGATCGCGACCTGCGGCAGGATGTACGGGAGGAAGAAGACCAACCGGTAGGCGGCGCCGCCACTGCGGATCCCCCAGACCAGCAGTGCGAGCCAGAGTCCCATGACGAGCGGCGCCGCCGTCCCCACGAGGATCCAGACGACGTTGTGCCGCAGGGCGGTCCACACGACGGGGTCCTGAACGAGGTCCGAGAGGTTGCGCAGTCCGACCCAGGGCGGGTTCGGGTCGATGCCGTTGAAGTCCACGAACATGAAGTAGGCGGCGTTGGCGAGGGGGAACAACACGAAGACGGCGACCACCGCCACGAGCGGCGTGACCAGGAGGAGCGCGAGGCGACGCTGCTCGCGGCGGGTCGCCGGCGGCAACTCGGACCGGGGTGGCTGGGGGGCGTGCGCGGCCCGTCGGCGCCCGCGCCGCCACACGGACGTGTGTGGCGGCGCGACAGCAGTCGACGGTGTCGCGGTCACGTCGACCCCTCTCCCGATCAGCTGCTGGCAGCCGCCTCGAGCCGGGCCGCCACCTCCTGCGGGGTGGCCTGCCCCGTGAACAGCGCCTGCATGCCGTCGTACATCGCCTCGTTGAACTGGTCGGAGGTCATGACATCGATGTTGTAACCGAAGTCGCCCCCGGCGGAGAGCCCGGCGATGTCCTCGAGCACCTGCTCGAGCAGTGGTGACACCTCCAGCGCCCCGGTGTCGATCGGGATCGGAGGGATGGTGTGGAGGTTCTCGACGGTCCACTGGGCGTGCTCGGGCGAGGCCAGGAAGTCGAGGAACTCGACCGCCGCGTCCTTGTGGGCCGTGTTCGCGGAGATGAAGGGCCCGGAGCCGAGTCCGCCCGCGAAGATGCCCTGGCCGTCGGGGCCGGGGAACGGGATGTAGCCGACCTCGAAATCGGTGTTGTCGTCGATCTCGCCGACGAGCCAGCTGCCGGTCGGGATCATCGCCGCCTCACCCGAGTAGAACATCGCGATGGAGCCGTCGTAGTCGACCGCGGTGGGCGAGTCCGGCAGGAACCCCTCCTCGTCGAAGTCGCGCCAGAGCTCGAGCGCCGAGACGACTTCGGGGGAGTCCCAGGAGCCTTCGCCGGCGAACAGCGCCTCGAGTCCGTCCGACTCGATGTCGCTCGACAACGCCATGCTCAGCAGGTGGCCGCCCTCCCATCCTTCCTTGTCGCCGACGGCCAGAGGAACGAGCCCGGCGTCCCGGATGGTGGCCATGGCCGTGCGGAACTCCTCGAGGCTCTGCGGCACGTCGAGCCCGAGCTCGTCGAAGATGTCGGCGTTGTAGAAGACACCGATGGTCTCCATCTCGCCCGGGATCCCGTAGATCTTGCCGTCGACGGTGACGCGGTCGACGGCGAAGTCGTAGACGTCCCAGCCGTGCTCGGCGTACGCGTCGGTGATGTCATGGACCAGGCCGGCCTCGATGAGTGCTCCTCCGAAGCCAGGGCCGGAGCCCCAGCTGAAGACGTCGGGGCCTTCCTCCGCGCGCAGCTGCGTCTGCAGGATGGTGCGCATCGTGTCGAACGGCAGCGCGTCGATGCGGATGTCGATCCCCGAAGCCGACTCGAACTCCGCGATGTGTTCCTCGAGAGCCGCGAGCGCCTCGGCATCCTCGGGCTCCTCGATCAGCCACTTGAGGGACACCTCCTCGGCGGGGTCGCTGGTGCTCGGAGGCGCCGACGCTCCGTCGGCGCTGTCGGTGCCGCCCGTGCCGCCCGTGCCGCCCGTGCACGCGCCGGCGACGAGGGCCACGGCCGCCGCCGCCCCCAGAACCTTCCATCGTGACACCTGCATGGTCCGCGCTCCTCGGTCGCCCTGGGCGGACACCACCCGGATGGGGCGCCCGGCACAACTTTTCAGCATGAAACCATTAGTGTCAAGGGGTAACCCCTCACCGCTGCGGGAACACGCCCTGGATGGCGACGACCGCGGCGCCTCGCGCCCACTCCAGGAAGTCCATGGGTCGGACGACGACGGGGTCGACACCCGAGGCGCGAGCACCCGGGTACTCCAGGCGTCCCGCGTGCAGCGCCGCGCGTCCGACATCGACGAGCCGGATGCCTTCCCCCGACAGGATGATGCGTTCGACGCCGGTCAGCGACGTGATCGCCGAGACGGCGCGGCCGAGGGCGTGGGCGGCCTCGTCCACGACCCGTCGAGCCGCAGCGTCGCCACCCCCGGCGAGGTCGAGGACCTCGTCGTAGGTGACCGCGCGGCGGTGTGCCTGCGCCACGGCCGCCGTCATCGCTGGGGACGTCACGTACGAGGACATGCACCCGCGATGACCCCAGGGGCACAGGGGGCCGTGCGGATCGATCGCCAGATGGCTGACCGGGGACACCGTCGTCGGCACGACGCGGTCGTCCATCACGAGCCCGTACCCGACCCCGGCACCCACCGTCAGCAGCGCGAAGTCGCGCGAGCTACGGCCGTGGCCGAACCATTGCTGAGCCCGGGTCAGCCCCACCACGTCGTTCGCCAGGAACACCGGTGGTGCCATCTCCGCGGCCAGAAGGCGGCGAAACGGGACCTGGGCCCAGTGGAGGAAGGGGGAGTCGGCGACGGTCTTCCCGTCCTCGACGAGGCCGCCGACGGTCACTCCGACCGCGTCGAGCTCGCGTCCGGCTCGACCGCGCAGACGCTCGACGATCCCGGCCACGGCGGTCACCACGGCGGAGACCTCCAGCGAGGGTGCGGGGATCGTCTCGGAGTCCAGGACCTCGGCCCGGAGGTTCGTGGTCACGGCGTAGACCGACTCCGAGGTCAGCTTCACGCCCACGAACCGCCAGGCGTCGGGGACGACGTCGAGGGGGACCGAGGAACGGCCCCGCCCGGGCGTGTGCACCGCATCGGTCTCGACGAGGACGCCGGCGGCGAGCAACGGCTTGACGAGTCGCGTGAGGGTGGGCGCCGAGGATCCCAGGTCCTTCGCGAGTTGCGCCCGCGATCGCGGCCCGTGGATGAGGATGTCGATGGCTACCGCTTTGGCGCCGTCCGGCAGATGGGTCGACATGGTGACAACTCCCGTCGAGGCGACGCGTCCCGTCGGCGTCGTCGGACCGCCGGTCGCAGGTGGCCGAGGTGACGCCTCGCCACGTCAGGTGCAGTGTGACATGCTGTGCAATAGTTCCATGCCGAAATCATGTCGTTCGTGAGGAGGAGGGATGACCATCGTCGCGGGGGACCGCACGACGGGCCCCGTCGTGCTCGAGAGCGGTGGCGTCGGCGTCGTCGTCGATGTGTCGGGAGGCGTTCCGCGGGTCCTGCATTGGGGACCGCCCACGTGCTCGGTCGCAGGCGACGACCTCGCGAGGCTGGCGGAGTTCCAGCGTGGGGCGGACGGTCTCGACGGCGCTCATCCGGTCCCCGCGGTGCTGCCGGAACAGTCAGGTGGCTGGATCGGGACCCCCGGACTCGAGGGGCATCGCGACGGTGCGGACTTCTCCCCTCGTTTCCACCACGCCGGCTGGAGGCTCGACCGCTCCGCCGAGGGCGGCGGGTGCCTCGTGGTGGACGGGGAGGACCCGGTCGCGGGACTCGCGGTGACCACGACCCTGGAGCTGGGTGCCGAGGGGATGCTGCGGGCCCGTGCCAGCGTGACGAACTCGGCTCCGAGCGGCGACTACACGGTCGACGCGGTCCGGCTCGCACTGCCCGTGCCGGTCGAGGCTCAGGAGCTGCTGGACCTGGCCGGGCGCCACCTGCGGGAGCGGTCGCCGCAGCGACGACCCTTCCACGTGGGCACGCATCTGCGCGAGGGACGGCGCGGCCGCACGGGCTCGGACGCCACGCTCCTGCTGGTCGCCGGTGTCGAGGGCTTCGGCTTCCGCCACGGGGAGGTGTGGGCGGTCCACACGGCCTGGAGCGGAAACCACGCGACCTTCGCGGAGCAGGGGCTCACCGGCGTACGCATCCTGGGAGGCGGTGAGCTGCTCCTGCCGGGCGAGGTGATCCTCGCCCCGGGGGAGGCCTACACCACTCCATGGCTCTACGGCGCCTACGGCACCGGCCTCGATGCCGTGAGCGCGTCGTTCCACGGCCACCTCCGGCGGCAGCGGCGTACCCCTCTGCCTCCACGGCCGGTCGTGATCAACACCTGGGAAGCGGTCTACTTCGAGCACGACCTGGCGGCACTCATCGAGCTGGCGGATCGCGCGGCGCAGGTCGGCGTCGAGCGCTTCGTCCTCGATGACGGCTGGTTCCGCGGGCGCCGCGACGCCCGCGCCGGACTGGGCGACTGGCAGGTGGACCCTGCCGTCTGGCCCGACGGGCTGGGGCCTCTGGTGGACGCGGTCCGGGAACGCGGCATGGACTTCGGCCTGTGGTTCGAACCCGAGATGATCAGCGCCGACTCCGAGCTCGCGCGCGCCCACCCCGAGTGGATCCTCGGTCCGGGCGAACGGCTCCCGCTCGAAGGGAGGCACCAGCAGGTCCTGAACCTGGCCATCCCCGCGGCGTTCACGCACGTGCTCGAGGCGATGAGCCGGCTGATCAGCGCCCACGGGATCGCGTACGTCAAGTGGGATCACAACCGCGACCTGGTCGAGGCGGGGGACCGGTCGAGCCGTCAGCCGCGCGTGCACGACCAGACGCTGGCGGTCTACGCGCTGATGGACGAGCTCAGGGGTCGGCACCCGGAGCTCGAGATCGAGTCCTGTTCGTCCGGGGGAGGCCGGGTCGACCTCGCGGTACTGGAGCGCACCGAGCGGATCTGGGCGAGTGACTGCATCGACGCCCTCGAGCGCCAGCGCATCCAACGGTGGACCGGCCTGTTGGCCCCGCCGGAGATCGTCGGGAGCCACGTCGGGGCGCCGACGGCCCACACGACCCGTCGCACCCATTCGCTCGCGTTCCGGGCGGCAACGGCGGTCTTCGGGCACTTCGGGATCGAGTGGGACCTGCGTACCGCGTCAGACGAGGATCTCGACGAGCTCGCCGACTGGGTGGCGGTGTACAAGCAGGTGCGCGAGCTGTTGGCGACGGGCACGACCGTGCGCAGCGACTACCCCGACGAGGCGTACTGGGTACATGGTGTCGTGGCGCCGGATCGTCGGTCGGCGCTGTTCGCCTTCGTCAGCATGGACACCAGCCCGTCCGCGCAGCCCGGGCGGGTGCGGCTCCCGGGGCTCGACCTCGACCAGCTCTACCGGATCGAGCCGTTGTACGTGTCGGAGTCCGCGCTCACGCGCACCGCCTCCGGTCCCCCTTCGTGGTGGGTGGAGTCGCCTACCGTGACCGGCCGGACGCTCGCCGCCGTGGGACTGCAGGGGCCGATGCTCGATCCCGAGCGGGCGCTCCTCTTCCGCGTGGCCGCGGACGACCCCGGAGCGGACCGGAGGGGATGACCATGGGACGGATCGTGCGCTTCACGGGACCACGGGAGGTCGAGGTCGTCGAGGTCGCCGACGCCGATCCCGGACCCGGGGAGGTACAGCTGCGGACGCTCTACTCGGGCATCTCCGCGGGCACCGAACTGACCGCGTACCGCGGCAGCAACCCGTACCTCCACAGCCGGTGGGATCCCGACCGCCGGCTCTTCGTCGAGGGGTCGACGACGCACGCCTACCCGCTGGACGGTTGGGGCTACGAGGAGGTCGGGCGGGTCGTTGCGGTCGGGTCGGGCGAGGACCGAGACCTCGTCGGCCGGACCGTCTGGGGCGCCTGGGGGCACCGGTCCTCGGCCGTCCGCCCCGTGGGCTACGTGCGGCCCCGGTGCCTGCCGGACGGGACCGACCCACGGAGCGGGATCTTCGCGAAGATCGGGGCGATCGCCCTCAACGCCGTCCTCGACGCCGACATCCACGTCGGCGAGCACGTGGTCGTCTTCGGTGCCGGGGTCCCGGGACAGATCGCCGCACAGCTCGCCCGGCTCAACGGCGCACGGGTCACCGTCGTCGACCCGATCGCGCAGCGGCGAGCCCTCGCCGAGCGTCTCGGCGCCGAACGGGCTCTCGACCCCACCGAGGTCGACGTCGCGGGCATCGTCCGGGCCGTCACGGACCAGCGCGGCGCCGACGTCGTCATCGAGATGAGCGGCAGCTACCACGCGCTGCAGGAGGCCATCCGCACCGTCGCGTACAGCTCGCGTGTGGTCGCGGCCGGCTTCTTCCAGGGGCCTGGCACGCCACTGCGCCTCGGCGACGAGTTCCACCACAACCGTGTCAGCGTCGTCGGCTCGCAGATCTCCGGGGTCGCGCCCCACCTCCAGCACCGGTGGGATGAGCTGCGCCTGTCCGCAACCGTCCTCGAGCTCGAACGCGAGGGACGGCTCGATCTCGGATCGCTGGTCACCCACGTGGTGGATGCCGAGGACGCCGCTGGCGCCTTCGCGATGTTGGACACCGCGCCCGAGCAGGCTCTCCAGGTCGTGCTGGACTACGGGGTCGCGCCGTGACGACCGCGGTCGACGCCGACCCGGTCTCGCGGGGCACGATCCGTTGGGGGATCCTGGCGACCGGCGGCGTCGCCCGCCTGTTCGCGCGCGACCTCCGGATGCACGGGCACCGGATCACGGCCGTCGGGTCGCGGACGCTGGCCGGCGCGCGGGACTTCGCCGATCAGTTCGGGATCCCGCGGGCACACGGGTCCTACGACGAGCTCGTCGCGGACCCCGAGGTCGACGTCGTCTACGTGGCGACCCCGCACGACCTCCACGCCGGCAACGCCCGGTCGGCCCTCGCGCACGGCAAGCACGTGGTGGTGGAGAAGCCCTTCACGATGAACGCGGCCGAGGCCCGCGAGGTGGTGGACCTGGGGCGGCGTCGTGGCCTGCTGGTGATGGAGGCGATGTGGACGCGGTTCCTTCCTCACATGCGGTTCGTCCGGCAGGCCCTGGCGGACGGCCGCATCGGCGAGGTCCGCTCGGTGCATGCCGACCACACCCAGTCCCTCCCCTCCGATCCCTCCCACCGCCTCAACGACCCGCGGCGCGGCGGCGGGGCGCTGCTCGATCTCGGCGTGTACCCGGTGTCCCTGGCCCATGATCTCCTCGGATCGCCGGACGACGTGACCGCGGTGGGGGAGCTCACGACCACCGGCGTGGACGGATCGGTCGCCACGATCCTGCGCCACGACCGCGGGGCCGTGTCGACCTCGTACTCCTCGATGCGCACCCGCGGCCCCAACCGGGCCGTGGTGCTCGGCACGGCAGGTCGACTGGAGATCGCACCGGTGTGGTACGCGCCCACCACGGTGGAGGTGCGCAACCACCTCGACGAGGTCGTCGACCGCTTCCACCAGCCGGTCAGCGGCCGCGGCATGCAGTACCAGGCGACCGAGGTCGAGCAGCTGATCGAGGCCGGCGAGGTCGCGAGCCCGTTGATGTCGCCGGGGCAGTCGGTCGCGGTGATGACGACCATGGACCGGGTCCGCGCGGCCATCGGGGTGCGCTACCCGGGCGAGTGACGTGACGGAGTAGGGGAGGCGAGCGGTGGGGGCCAGGTCCAGGGGTGGCGTGGCGGTGGTCGGTTCGGCGAACCTCGATGTGGTGGTGAGGGTGGCGCGTTTCCCCGCGGCCGGTGAGACCGTCCTCGCTGACCGACTCGAGGAGGTGGCGGGCGGCAAAGGGCTCAACCAGGCGATCGCCGCCGCTGGTCGTGGTCCTTGCGCGTTCGTGGGCGCCATCGGCGACGACGCGGCGGGGCGCATGCTGCTGGATCGGCTCCAGCGCGGCGGGGTCGACACGACGTGGGTGGCGTGGGTGTCGGAGCCCACGGGCCGGGCCTTCATCGAGGTCGTCCCCGACGGCGAGAACCGGATCGTGGTCGCACCGCTCGCGAACGGGCACCTCGGAGCCGACGTCGTGCGTGACGCCCTCGACCGGCTGGCACCGGCGGTGGTGCTCGCCCAGCTCGAGGTCCCTCTGGAGGCCGTGGCCGCGGCTGCCGCGTGGACGGCAGCGCACGACGCCAGGTTCGTCCTGAACGCCAGCCCCGTGGCCGCACTGCCGCACGATCTCCTCGCGCGCTGCGACCCCCTCGTCGTCAACCGCGTCGAGGCCAGCGCCATGCTCCCCCACGGCGCCCGACCCGGCGAGGACGTCGGTGCATCGGCGGACCGTCTCGCCGAGCAGGTCACCTCGGTCGTCGTCACCGACGGGCC
>JAHWJY010000042.1:0-8446 GCA_019348135.1 Actinomycetota bacterium | reverse complement strand
GTCCTCGGTCTCGTACCGCGCGCCGGGTCGCGCCAACCTCATCGGGGAGCACACGGACACGACCGGGGGGCTGGTGATGCCCGCCGCGATCGACCGGGCGATCTACCTCGAGGCACGTCTCGGGGGTGATCGGATCCTGCTGGAGTCCGCTGGCGCGCGGCGCTCCGTCGACATCCCCGCTGACGGATCGGAGCTGCCCACCCACGGGTGGGGGCGCATGGTCGGCGCCGTCGCCGCAGAGCTCGCGCTGGCTGGACGAGCTCCGGTTGGCCTCACGGGACGCCTGACCTCGGATCTCCCTCAGGGGGCCGGCTTGTCCTCGTCCGCTGCACTGGAGGTCGTCGTGGCGCTGGCGCTCCTTGACGCGGCCGCCGACACCTGCGAGCCCCCGGAGCTCGCCGAGCTCTGCCGCCGCGCGGAGCATCGTGCGGTCGGCGTCCCGTCCGGTGTCATGGACCAGATGGCTTCCCTCCTGGGCCGCGGGGACCACGCCGTGCTCATCGACTGTGGGACCCTCGAGCACCGGACGGTCCCGCTCCCGTCGGACCACGTCCTCGTCGTGTTGGACTCGGGCGTTCGACGCCGACTCGGCGACACCGGCTACGCGCGCCGGGCCCAGGAGCTCGACGCCGCGAGTCGGGTACTCGGCGGGCGCCGGCCAGCGGACGTCCCTCTCGACGAGCTCCCCCGTCTGCTGGCCGATCTGGAACCCCTGCTCGCGCGACGACTGCGGCACGTCGTGACCGAGAACGATCGCGTCCGAGCAGCCGTCGTGGCCCTCGAAGCGGGGGACCTCCGGCGACTCGGTGAGCTCCTCGCCGCCGGGCATGCCAGCCTCCGCGATGACTTCGAGGTGTCCACGCCCGAGCTGGATGCGCTCGTCGAGTTCGCGGTGGGGGCAGGGGCCGCAGCCGCGCGGATGACCGGCGGCGGGTTCGGCGGATCCGTCGTCGCCCTGGTGCCCGAGGAGTGCGTCGACGAGGTGGTCGTCGAGACCCTGCGACGCTACCGGCAGCACCACCCCAGCCGCACTGCGGTGGCGCACCGCTGTCGCGCCTCGGACGGCGCCGGCCGGATCGAGCCAGGCGACGGGTCACGGATGGTCCCAGCGCCGGGCCGGGCGGACGCCGATCGGGGAGGGCCGTGGTGAGCATCCTCCCCGGACCCCTGCGCACGGCACCGCACCGGCGCTTCGACCCGCTCCAGGGTCGGTGGCTGGTGGTGTCGCCGCAACGGTTGGAGCGGCCGTGGCAGGGCCAGGAGGAGGAGGCTGCGCCGGAGGAGCTTCCCGCTCACGACCCCGCCTGCTACCTCTGTCCCGGGAACGAGCGTGCCGCCGGGAGACGCAACCCCGCCTACGACGGCACCTTCGTCTTCGACAACGACTTCGCGGCGCTCCTCCCGGACATCGAGCCGGTCTCGGTCCAGCATCGAGGGCTGTTGGTCGCACGGAGCGAACGTGGCGTCTGCCGCGTCCTGTGCTTCTCGCCGCGGCACGACCTCCGTCTCGCGCGGATGGATCCAGCCTCGCTCCGGCGGGTCGTGGACGTGTGGGCCGAGCAGTACGAGGAGCTGGGTGCACGTGACGACATCGCCCACGTCCAGGTCTTCGAGAACCGGGGCGCGATGATGGGAGCCAGCAACGCGCATCCGCACGGGCAGCTCTGGGCGCAGGAGCACATCCCCGACGAGGTGGTGCGTGAGGACGAGCGGCAGCAGGGATACCAGGGTCGGGGTGGGACCTGCCTCCTGTGCGACTACCTCGCCGTGGAGCTCGTCGAGGAGGAACGGCTGGTCGTCAGCAACGACGCCTTCGTCGCGCTCGTGCCGTTCTGGGCCGTGTGGCCCTTCGAGACGCTGGTCCTGCCGCGCTGCCACGTCGGCTCGATCTCTCGGCTGGACGGCCGTCAACGGGACGGGCTCGCGGACATCCTCCGCCGGCTCACACGTGGCTACGACGCCCTGTTCGGTGTTCCTTTCCCGTACAGCATGGGCGTCCATCAATCGCCGACCGACGGACGCGACCATCGGGCGTGGCACCTCCACGCGCACTTCTATCCGCCGTTGCTGCGGTCGGCGTCGGTCCGGAAGTTCATGGTCGGCTACGAGCTCCTCGGTCAGCCGCAGCGGGACGTCACCGCGGAAGCCGCCGCTGAGCGGTTGCGGGCGTCCACGCTCTGAACCACCGCTGCCTCGGGCCGTCCCCGTGCCGCGACCCTGAGCTCAGTCCTGGCCCGGTTGCACCAGGCCGTGGTCGAAGGCCAGCACGATGGCCGCGGCGCGGTCGCGCGCGCCGAGCTTCGAGAGGATGTTGCCGACGTGGCTCTTCACCGTGGCCTCGGTGATGAACAGCTCGGCGGCGATCTCCTGGTTGGTCCGGCCGCGTCCGATCCGCGCGAGGACCTCGCGCTCACGCTCGGTCAGCTCCTGCAGCTGGCGTGCCTCGGCGGCCCGGGGGAGGCCACTGGCCCGGTACGTCTCGAGCACCGCCGGCGTCACCTGCGGGTCGAGCCACGCGCCCCCGTCGGCCACGCACCGGATGGCCGCGGCCAGGTCGTCGGCAGGCGTGTCCTTCAGGATGAAGCCCTGTGCCCCCGCCCCGAGCGCGGCCGCGACGACCTCGTCCTCCCCGAACGTCGTGAGCACGAGCACCGCCGGCGGCACGTCGAGCTGCTGGAGCAGGCGCGTGGCGGCCGCACCATCGACCTCCTTCATGCGGATGTCCATCAACACGACGTCCGGCCGCAGTCTGCCGACCGCCTCGACGACCTCGCTCCCGTCGCTGCACTCGCCGACGATCTCGATGTCGTCCTCGTAAGCCAGGAGCTTCGACAGGCCCGCCCGGACGAGCTCCTGGTCGTCGACGACGAGGGCGCGGATCACGCCGGCGTCCCGCTGGTGGTCGCGCTGTCGAGCGGGACACGGGCCCTCACCGACCAGGTGCCGTCGCGGGCGCCGGCGTCGAGGCGGCCGCCGAGCAGCCCCACGCGCTCGCGCATCCCGATGACGCCGAGGCCACTGCCCGAGGTGTCCGCGCCGGTCGCCGGCACGGGGTTGGAGACCACCACCTCGGCCTCGTGCCGGCGGACCCGGAGCCGGACGTCGACCGGCGCGCCGGGGGCGTGGGCCGAGGCGTTCGACAGCGCCTCCTGGACGAGCCGGTAGAGCGTCAGCCCGGCCGCCGGCGACAGCTCGGCCAGGTCGCCGGTGGTCTCGACGTCGAGCGTCGTTCCGGCGGCGCGGTAGGAGTCGAGGAGCGTCGGGATGTCGGAGGCGTCCGGGAGCGCGTGCGTGTCCGGCTGCTCGTCCTCGGCGCGCAGCAGTCCGACCGTGCGGCGGATGTCGGCCAGGCTGCGCCGTCCGAGCGTCTCGGCGTCGTCGAGCGCCTCACGCGCGGCGGACGGGTCGCGTTCGAGCGCCCGTCGGGCGGCACCGACGTGCATGAGCGTGACCGTCAGCGTGTGGGCCACCACGTCGTGGACCTCGCGGGCGATGCGCTGGCGCTCGCGTCGTGCCGCCTCGCCCGCGAGCGCGGCCTGGGCTGCACGCAGCTCGGACAGCGTGGTCTGCTGGCGACGGAGGAGGAAGCCCGTCAGGAGCGCCACGCCGGCGCCGCCGAGCCAGAAGAGCCAGGCGTGGGCGAAGCTCGGCTCGGCGATCGTCCGGCCGACGACGGTCCCGATCGTGGTCAGCCCGGCGAGCAGCATCGGGGCGAGGCGTGCGCGGGACGCCATCTCGCCGACCAGCCAGACGAGGATCATGAGCGTGAACTGGCTGTGACCCTCGGCGGAGAGGTCCACCCCGTGCGCATCGCCGACGGTGTTGAGCAGCGCGAGCGGCGTCGCCACCCACAGCACGAAGACCGTCGGCGGCGGCCAGCCGGGTCGGATGGCGTTCACCACCCACGGGAGGAAGGCGACGCCGACCGCGATGGCGACCACCCACCAGGCCGATCCTGCGCCCGTCACGCTCACGACCCCGAAGAAGAGCGGTGGGACCGCGACGAGGGGCGGCACCCACCGGGGGTAGCTGAGCGGGGACGGGCGGGGACGGCGGCTCATGTGCCGGAGTATCCCACGGCCGCTGCCGCCGGGGGGGCCGATGCCGGCGCGGCCGGGGCGGCGTCCTCGAGTCCCGGCGCCTGGACCGCGTCCCGTGACAGCAGGTGGAGGCCCCAGCCGGTCAGGACGGCGAGGACCGTCACACCCGGCGCGTACTCCGCGGGCCACGCCAGCCCGGTCCCCACGTGGTAGATCGCGAACCACGCTGGCCACAGCACCCCGGGCATCACGACCAGGAGCGTCCGCTCCTCGGCGCCGCGGTGGGCGAGCAGGTCGACCACGAGCCCGGCGGCCACCGCTGCAGCGACGAGCTCGGCACCCTCGAAGCCCTCGAGGGAGGACCACAGGAGGGCCGTGCCGCCCAGCACGGCCGTGGCGGCGCCGGTCGGGAGACGGTCCCGGTCCCGCAGCAGGAGGGCCGTGCCGGCGACGAGCAGGACGTTGGTGACGAGGATGCTCGCCACGCCGAGGAGCTGGCCCGCTTCCGTGCTGCCGGCGCCGTAGCGGTCGACGCCCGCCCCGTGGAAGGGTGACAGGAACTGGAGGAAGAAGCCGACCACCGCGACCGCCAGGGCAACGGCGACGACCTCCGGCAGGGCGGTCCGCCAGCGGGGGTCGGCCGCGGCGCGCGGGAGGGGACGCCGGAGCGGGCCACCGATCAGCAGGAGCCCGCCCAGCATGAGGAGCAGGTGGGTCGGGCTCAACAGGGCGGCCACGTCCTCCTCGACGCCGAGGATCGAGTGCCACACGGCATCTCCCAGTCCGCCGATCGCGAACAGCACGAACCCCGCCGTGGTCAGCGGATCGACCGGCAGCGCCGTCCCCGCGCGCCGGTCCCGCTGACGTCCGACGACGAACCAGCCCGCGCCGGCGACGAAGCCGGAGTAGAGGACGGCGTGCCACGGCGTCCAGAAGTCCTCGGGCTTGCCGGCGTTGTGTGCCCAGCCGTCGAGGAAGAGCCCCAGCACCACCCACGTCGAGAACACCGTCGTCGTGATCGCCAGGCGTCGCCGTCCGTCCATGTCGAGCCCTCTCGGGACACGGTCGGACCGGGTGTCGGACCGTGCCCTGTCACGCTAGGAACGGCTCCCTGCGTCGACATCGGGCCCGAGGTGGAGGTCGCGGGTCCTCCCCAGGGTGGAGGTCAGGCCGGCGGCAGGTCGCGGACGAAGCGGTACTCCGTGGTGTCGGAGGGGTCGTGCAGCTCGCGCGTCTCGCCGGTCGGGGCGTACCCGAGCCGTGTGTAGAGGCGGTGTGCGTCGAGGAAGCGCGTGTCGGACCACAGCTCGATCGTCTCGGCCCCGGCCTCGGCCGCCGCCCGTTCGACGCGTTCGACGAGCCACCGACCCAGCCCGGAGCCGCGCTGGTCGGCGCGCACGTAGAGGCGCTTGAGCTCGCCGCCCGGACGGCCGTCGACCGGGTGCGGGGCCCAGCCGGCGCAGGCCACGACCTCACGGTCGCGCTCGACCACCCAGAAGGCCCCGCCGGCCTCCTCGACGGCGTCGCGGAGCCGGGGGAGGTCGGCATCGACGCCCGGCAGGTCCAGCACGCACCCGGGGTACTCGGCGTACACGCCGCCGATGAGCGCGATGACCGCGGCGGTGTCGTCGCCGCGGAGCGGTCGGGCGTGGCCGACGGGTGGCGTCTCGGGCACGGCGGATCCTCCGGAGCACGGGGACGGGGTCCCGGGGGCGCGGCACCGTAGCGGCCGCACGCCACCGCCCCGGTACGGTCGGCGGCCGCCCGACCGGAGGTCCCAGGTGGCCGTCGTGCCCGAGCTGGCACCGATGCTCGCGACACCGAGCGAGCCCGACGCCGTCCGGTCGGGGTTCACCTACGAGTTCAAGTGGGACGGTGTCCGGGCGCTGGCCGCGACGGACGGCGACGCGCTCGTCCTGCGGTCTCGCGCCGGCAACGACATCACGTCGGCCTACCCCGAGCTCGCCGGGCTCGGGGCGGCGATCGGCCGCGAGGCGGTCGTCGACGGCGAGATCGTCGCCTTCGACGAGCAGGGACGGCCGAGCTTCTCGCGGCTGCAGCGCCGCATGAACCTCCGGGACCGGGCGCGGGTCCCGGTCGTCGCCCGCGAGGTGCCGGTGGCGTTCCTGGTCTTCGACGTGCTCGTCCTCGGCGAACCGGTCATCGACCGCCCCTACGAGGAGCGCCGTGACCTCCTCGCCGGCCTCGGCCTCTCCGGCCCCCACTGGCAGACGCCACCGAGCACGGACGAGGACCTCGACCGCGTGCTGGCGATCGTGCGCGACCTCGGCCTCGAGGGGATCGTCGCCAAGCGGCCCGGGAGCACCTACCAGCCGGGCCGACGCTCGCCGGACTGGCACAAGATCCGGCTCATGACGCGCCAGGAGTTCGTCGTCGGCGGCTACCGGACGGGGCAGGGGAGCCGCGCGGGCGGGTTCGGGTCGCTCCTGGTCGGTCACCACGACGCGCAGGGCCTGCGCTACGCCGGCAGCGTCGGGAGCGGGTTCTCGGACGTGGAGTACCGACGCGTGCAGCGCCTGCTCGACGAACGCCGGCGCGACACGTCGCCGTTCGTCGACCGCGTCCCCCACCGCGACGTCGTGTGGTGCGCGCCCGACCTGGTCGTCGAGGTCCAGTTCGCCGAGTGGACGCCGGACGGGATCCTGCGCGCCCCGAGCTACAAGGGCCAGCGCACGGACAAGCCCGCCGGCGAGGTCGTCCGGGAGACGTGAGGCCGCGGTGGGGCGGGCGATCCGGGAACGGGGTGTCGGGATGTCGACATGTCCTGCTCGGATCGCCGATGGCGACTAGCGTCGCCAGCCTCCGTCGACCCGGGAGCGACCGATGCTGCGCATGACCGTCCTGTACCCCGCCGGCGAGGACGCCAGCTTCGACTGGGACTACTACACGTCGCAGCACATGGCCCTGGTCGAGGAGCGGTGGGGCGAGCACTCGGCGCGGCCGGCGGAGGTCGCCAAGGGCGTCTCCGGTGTGCCGAAGGGGGACCCGACGTACGCGGCCCTCACCACCGTCTACTTCGCCGACCGCGACGCGCTCAACGCGGCGCTCCGCGCCGGCGGCATGGACATCCCCGACGACATCCCGAACTTCACCAACGTGCGACCGGTCATGCAGATCGACGAGGTCGTGTGATGCCACGCTCGATCTGGTCCGGCGCGATCTCCTTCGGGCTGGTGAACATCCCGATCCGCCTCGTCACGGCGGTGGACCGCAAGAACGTGAGCTTCCGGGAGATCCGGCGGACCGACGGCTCGCGCATCCGGCACCGCAAGGTGGCGGCGGACGACGGCGCCGAGGTCGCGAGCGAGGACATCGCGAAGGGCTACGAGGTCGGACCCGACCGCTACGTCGTGGTCGACCCGGCGGAGCTGAAGGCGCTCGACCCGGAGTCGACCAAGACCATCGACATCGAGGACTTCGTCGACCTCGCCGACATCGACCCGATCTTCTTCGACAGCGCCTACTACCTGCTGCCGTCCGGCACGGCCGCGAAGCCGTACAAGCTGCTCCACACCGCGATGGTCCGGACCGGCAAGGCGGGGATCGCCCGGTTCGTGCTGCGGACGAAGCAGTACCTGGCGGTGGTGCGGCCGCTGGGCGAAGCGCTGGCCATCTCCACGATGGTCTACGCCGACGAGGTGATACAGCCGTCGCAGCTCGAGGGCCTGCCCGACGAGGACGTCGAGGTCTCCGAGCGCGAGCTCGCCATGGCCGTGCAGCTCGTCGAGTCGCTCGCGACCGAGTGGGAGCCCGAGCGCTACCGCGACGAGTACCGCGAGCAGGTCCTCGCGATGCTCGAGGCCAAGGCCGCGGGCGAGGAGATCGTGCTCGTGCCGGAGGCCGAGCGCGAGGCCGGCGACGTGGTCGACCTCATGTCCGCACTCGAAGCCTCGCTCGACGCGGCCCGCGAGGGCCGGTCCCGGGACGCGGAGTCCGCCTGATGACCACCACCGACGAGGTGCGCAGCGGGACCGTCGAGCTCGACGGCGCCCCGCTCGCCTACGAGCTCGCCGGTGCCGGTCCGGTCGTCGTGCTCGTCCACGCCGGGATCGCCGACCGGCGCATGTGGGACGCCCAGGTCGGCCCGCTGAGCGACCGGTTCACCGTCCTGCGCTACGACCTGCGTGGCTTCGGCGAGTCGCCGGACGCCCCCGGCCGCTACGCGCACCACGAGCAGCTGCTCGCGCTCCTCGACCACCTCGGCTTCGAGCAGGTCGCCGGCGTCGGCTGCTCGATGGGGTCCTACGTCCTGCTGAGCGCGGCGGTCGTGGCCCCCGAGCGGTTCCGGCACCTCGTCGTGCTGAGCCCCGTCATCGACGGCGTCGAACCCACCGACAGCGTCCGGGTGGCCTGGCGCGAGGAGGCGGCCGCGCTCGACGTCGGCG
>JAHWJY010000150.1 GCA_019348135.1 Actinomycetota bacterium | reverse complement strand
TCTGGCCCTCGCGACCGATCGCGAGCGACAGCTGGTAGTCCGGCACGACGACCATCGCGGTCGCCTCGTCGGGGTAGAGGTAGACGTCGGTGACCTTCGCCGGCGAGAGGGCGTTGGCGACGAGCGCATCCGGCTCGTCGGACCACCGGATGATGTCGATGCGCTCCATCTCGTCGTTGTGGAGCTCCTTCTGGATGCCACGGGCGCGCTGGCCCCCCGGGCCGACGCACGCGCCGACGGGGTCCACGGCCGGGTCGTGGCTGACGACCGCGACCTTGGTGCGATGGCCGGCCTCGCGGGCGATCGCCTTGATCTCGACGATCCCCTCCTCGATCTCCGGCACCTCCAGCGCGAACAGCGCCGCGACGAGCCCCGGGTGGGTCCGCGAGCAGACGATCTGCGAGCCCTTCTGCTGGCGTCGCACCTCGATCACGAGCGCGCGGGTGTGCTGGCCGTGCTCGAGGCGCTCGTTGGGGACCTGCTCGCTGTAGGGCATGAGCGCCTCGGTGCGCCCGAGCTCGATCAGGGTGACGTTGCCCTGGAGGCTCACGGTCCCGGACACGATGTCGCCCTCACGGCCGACGAACTCGCCGTAGGTCGCCTCGCGCTCGGCCTCGCGCAGTCGCTGCAGGAGGACCTGCTTGGCCGTCTGGGCCACGATGCGGCCGAAGTCGCGTGGCTCCTCCTGCCACTCGCTGACGATGTTGCCGTCGTCGTCGAGCTCCTGGGCGTACACCGTCACGTCACCGGTGATGCGGTCGAGCACGACCCGGGCCTCGTCGGCGGAGGACTGGCCGGAGCGCTTGTAGGCGGAGGCGAGCGCGGTCTCGAAGGCCTCGACGACCGTGGGGAAGTCGATGTTCTTCTCGCGCTCGATCTGGCGCAGCGCGTCGATGTCGATCCTCACAGCTCACTCCTCCTGGGACTCACCACGGCAGGACCACCTTGCCGTGGTCGATCTCGGCGAGGGCGACGGACTCGGTCTCGCCGTCGACCTCGAGACGCACGGCCTCGTCGTCGGCGGCCACGAGCGTGCCGCGGACCTCGCCCTTGACGTCCGGCACGCTGGCCGCCTCCTCCGTGCGGACGACGCGGATCTCACGACCGACGTTGCGGCGGAAGTCACGCGCCGAGCGCATGGGCCGGTCGGCGCCGGGCGAGGTCACCTCGAGGGTGTAGCCGCCCGGGATGACGTCCTCGGTGTCCAGCACGTCGCCCACCGCACGCGACAGCGAGGCGATGCGGTCCACGTCGAGCCCGCCGTCCGCGTCCGCGACGAGACGGACCAGGCGTCGGTTGCCCTGGCCCTTCACCTCGACGTCCACGAGCTCGACGGCCTGTGCCTCGGCGACCGGGCCCACGAGCGCGGCGACGCGACCGGGGAGGTCCCCGGTCGATCCGCTGCTCGTCGCCGTCATGTCGTCGTCCTCGTCGTCGTCCCCGGTCCCCTCACACGTCCCCTCACACCTACGGCCGGCCCTGGAGGGGCCGGCCGTCGCGAGACGTCCTCGGTTGCACCTCGTGCGCCGCGGTCGTCCCCGCAACGCAGTGGAGCGGGCCACCCGGCCCACTCCGTCGAGGGGCGATGGTACCACCGGGCCCAGGACGGTGCCACGGCGGCCCCGGTGGGCACCGGCACCGCTGCTAGGTTCCGGCTATGGGGGACGCGGAGGAGCAGGGCACCGCGGCCGGCGCCCGTGGCGGTCGACGGGCCCCCGCGATCGCCGGTCTGGCCACGGCCGTGACGGTGGGGACGCTGACCCACCCGGTGCTCGAGCTCCTCGGCGCCAACGCGGAGTTCTTCGTCGCGCGCGCGCAGCCGCGGCGGGACGCGGTCCTCGTGGCCGCGGTCCTGGCCGTCCTGGTGCCCGCGGCGGTGTGGGCCGTGACGTTCCTCGTCGGTCGACGGTCCCCCGGCGCGGCGACGGGCGTGGCCGCCCTCGTCGGGGCCGCGGGAGCCGCCGCCACCGTCGCGCGGCTCGCCCCGGCCGCGCCGCTCCCGGCTGCCCTCGCCGGAGGCGCGGTGGGCGCCGTCGTCGTCGTCCTCGTCGCGCGCTCGCCCACGAGCTGGCCCGTCGCGCGCTGGGGCGCCGCGGTGCCGGTCGCGTCCCTGCTGCTGTTCGTGGCCGTCCTCCCGGTGCGGACCATCGTCTGGCCGACGGCCGCGGCCGTCGACACGTCCGAGGCGGCCGACCGGCCCGTGCCCGTCGTCGTGCTGATCTTCGACGAGCTGCCGCTGGCGAGCCTGCTGTCCGGGCCGGAGACCATCGACGCCCGGCGCTTCCCCAACGTCGCCGCGCTCGTGGCGGAGTCGGTCTGGTACCGCAACGCCACGACGGTGACCGACCGGACCTCGCACGCGGTACCGGCGATCCTGACCGGTGAGCGTCCGGCTCGGGACTCGCTGCCGGTCGCGGCGCACCACCCCCGGTCGCTCTTCTCGCTGCTCGCACCGACGCACGACGTCCACGCGGTGGAGCCCGCGACGGCGCTGTGCCCGCCGGACGTCTGTGGCTCCGGTGGGACGACCAGCGGCTCGGCGCCCGCGGGCGCGGCCGCGCTGTGGCGGGACGTCCGCACGGTCGCCGGCCACGTCCTGCTCCCGGAGGCGTGGACGGCGGGCCTCGCGCCCGTCGACCAGGCGTGGGGCGGGTTCTCGGGCGCGCAGCCGGAGGCGGACTTCGACCTCAGCGAGCGTGCCATGGCGGCGTCGACGGGCGACCGCCGCAACGAGCTGCGCGGGGTCGTGCGCCCCGCCGGCGAGCGACCGCCGGCGTACGTGCTCCACACCATGCTCCCGCACGTGCCGTACCGCTACCTCCCGTCGGGGCAGGAGCTGCTCCCCGCGCCGCTCCAGGGCCTGACCGACGAGGGCATGTGGGTCGGCGACGCGTGGCAGCGCGACCACGCGCAACGGCTGCACCTGCTCCAGGCGGGGCTGGCCGACCGCATCCTCGGGGAGGTGCTCGACGACCTCCGCGACGCCGGCCTGTACGAGCAGGCCATCATCGCCGTCGTCTCGGACCACGGGGTCGCCTTCCGTGGGGACACCCACCGCCGGCGTGTCGAGCGGCGCACCCTGCCGGACATCGCGGCCGTGCCGCTGATCGTGCGGTACCCGTCCGGTCCGCGGGGCGTCGTCGACGAGCGCCCCGTCGAGACCATCGACCTCGTACCGACGATCGCCGAGGCGCTGGGGCTCGAGCTCGGCCCGGTCGCGGGCACCGCCCTCACGTCCCGCGCGCCCCGACCGCCCGAGCGGGTGATCGACGCGTTCGACGGTCCGTTCAGCTTCCTCCCCCACGAGGCCGACCCGTGGGAGGTGGCCGAGGACCGGCGCACCCGGATGGGCCCGGGCTGGGCCGGCGTGTACGCGACCGTCGACGGCGAGGAGCTCATCGGCCGCCCCGTCGCCGAGCTCTCGCCGGGGCCGTCGCCGGTGATGCTGGCGACCGTCGACCACCGCGAGGCGCTCCGGCGCTTCCACCCGCGCTCGGACCCGATCGCCGGCGTCCTCACCGGCGGGCTGGCCTTCGCCGAGCCGCCCGAGGCCCCGGTCCGGGTGGCGGTCGTGTTCGACGGCACCGTCGTCGCCGTCGGCCGCTCGACGGTGCCGGAGGGCGACACGGCGGCGTACGAGGCGCTGCTCGACCCGCGTCGCTACCGCGACGGCGTCGACCGGGTGGACGTCTACCTCGTGGACGACGACGGCCGGCTGTGGGGGCCGCTCCTCGACCCCGGGCAGGCCGACGCACCGTGACCCGACGCGCCGGAACCCGCCGGCCCGCGACGGCGTCCCACCCCCGACCCCGAGGACGGCGACCGCCCGTGCGCATCCCCACCCTGATCGTGGCCCTGGCGCTCCTCGGCGTGCTGCTCCCGGCGGCACCGGCCGCGGCCTGCTCCTGCGCCGAGGCCACCCTCGACGACGTGGTCGCGCGGCACCCGGACGTCGCCGTCGCGCTCGTGCGACGGGTGGACGACGGCGCGCGGCGGGCCGTCGGCGCGCTGGACGTCGTGGCCGAGCTCCACGGCGAGCTCCCCGGGCGGGTCTCGGTGGCGCTGGACGACGGCGCCTCCTGCCGTCCGATGCTGGCGCCCCGCCAGCTCGCCACGCTGTCGTTCCGGCCCTCCGGCGGCGGTTGGGAGGCCGTCGACTGCGGCATGCTCGACGACGCCGATGCGCTCGGTCGGCTCTTCGGGCCCCTGGCACCGGACCCGGAGGCGGCGGGACCGGCGAGCCTCGTCGCCGCCGGGAGCTTCCCCGGGGCGGACCTCGTGGCCCTCGACGCCGAGCTCCGCGTCCTCGCCGTGGCGGACGTCGACGGGTGGATCGAGCGGCTGGTCGCCTGCGGCGACGACCTCGTGACGTTCCGCATGGAGGACCCCACCTGGGTCGTCGAGCGGTGGAGCCTCACCGACCTCACCCGGACCGCCTCGAGCCGTGTGGACCGGCCCGGCGGTTGGCAGGTCCTCGCCGCCCGCTGCGACGACGCCGGACGCGTGCAGGCGGTCGCGGTGGAGGACCTCCCCGGGGGGACGGGGCTCGTCCACCGCGACCTCCTCGGCGCGCCCGCCGACGTCCTCGAGGTCCCGCTCGCCGGCGGGGCCACCTTCGTCGACGAGCATGCGTGGCTCGTGGTGAGCGACAACGACGGGCGTACCGCACGGATCGACACGGTCGACCTCACGACCGGTGAGGTCGCGACCCGACGGATGTTCGACGGCCTCGCCGCCTCCGAGGTCGTCGCGTCGCCGGACGGACGCTTCGCCACGCTCCGGGGCTTCGCCGAGGAGCCGGTGCTCGTGGTCCTCGACACCGCCACCGCCACGCCCGTGGCGCAGCGCACCGGCTGGTGGATGCCGCTGTCCGGCGGGTGGCTCGCGGATGGACGCCTCCTGCTGCACGACGAGTCGAGCGAGATGGGGACACGGACGCCGCTCCGGGTCGTCGACGAGCGGCTGCGGGTCCTCGAGGAGGTGACGCTGCCCGGCGGGCGGCCGCTCGCCCTCGCCGGCGAGCACCTCGTGGTCGGCGGCGGCACGGAGCTCGGTGTCCGGCGGCCCGACGGCTCCCTCCACCAGAGCCGCGACCTCCGTCTCGTCGCCGCGAGGCAGGCGCTGGCCCTGGGCGAGGTCCGCGGGCCGGCGGAGGTGGCGCCCGTGGCCACCCCCGTGGCGACGCCCGCACCCGCCCGGTCGTCGCCGGCGACGTGGCAGCTCGCCCTGGCGACGGTCGCGACCGTCGCGGTGGTCACGGCGCTGGTCGTGCTCCGCCGCCGGCGCCGCGACCGCCCCTGACCGCGATCGGGGCAGCGGATGTCGGGATACCGACATCCGGTTCCCCGATCGGCCTAGCTCGAGACCTGGGGGGTGCCGGAGCCGCGCTCGGCACGGATCTCCTCGGCCATCTCGGTGGCGAAGTGCACGATCGCCTCGACGATGTCGGCCTCCTGCACCGTGGCGATGGTCTCGCCGCGGCGGAAGATCTGGCCCTTGCCGTTGCCGGCCGCGACGCCGATGTCGGCCTCGCG
>JAHWJY010000149.1 GCA_019348135.1 Actinomycetota bacterium | reverse complement strand
GGCGTCTTCTACCAGCGCTACAACGGCAACGGCATGGACCTCAACCGCGACTGGCCGACGGTCGGGTACTCCGACCCGGCGTACGAGTCGTGGAGCGAGCCGGAGACCCGCGGGTTCGGCTCGTGGCTGAAGTGGATCGCCGACGAGCAGACGACGGCGGGACGCTTCGCCGGCGGGATCGACCTCCACGGCATGGTCACGGCGAACTCCCTGTCCTACACGCTCCTCGGTGCGGGCCAGAAGGACTACCGCAAGAACGCGATCACGGTCGACACCGCCGCGCTGATGTTCCGCGACGCCGAGGAGCGCCTCACCTGGTCACCGCACGTCGCGCGCGCCGAGGACTGCCCCGGACCGGTGCCCGAGCCGTTCTTCGGTCAGGGACGCACGACCGCCCCGATGTGCACCGTGCAGTGGGGCACCGTCTGGGACACGATCGAGTACCAGATCACCGGGGGCATGGGTGACTGGATCGAGCACCCCGAGGTCGGCCTCGGCGGGGTCGGGATCAACAACGAGATGGCGCTCAGCCACCTCGCGCCCAACAACATCTTCGAGCCGGACATCGTGCAGCTCCAGATCGAGGGCAACAAGTCGCTCATCTACTCGCAGATCACCGGCCTCCTGCACGAGGAGGAGGTGGTCTACGAGCCCGGCGGACGCATCGCCTACCTGGAGGATCCCGACCGCGTGTCGAGCGACGGCTCGGAGCTGGTCGTCCCACCGCACGTCTACGACCTGCCGACCCAGCGCGACATCGAGGGCACCGAGGTCACGGGCGCCCAGGGGTTCGAGTTCGAGGTCGAGGGCATCCCCGCCGGCTTCTTCAACCAGGGCATGACCGTCCAGGCCACGTTCGCGAACGCCCGCGGCATCGGCGTCGGGGTCGGCGGCGGCATCGTCGGGGTCAGCCTCGTCCTCGACTACTGCGGGCCCGCGCCGGGCGACGAGCTCCACCTGACCTCCCAGCACGCCCACGAGGTCCAGCTCGCCGCCGGGGTCGACGGCTCCGCGGGGGCGGCCGAGGCCGAGGAGTGCACCGAGGTCGGGCGCTACTTCAACCAGTCGTCGGTGTACTCGCAGGCCGGCGCGCAGATCGAGGTCAACCGACCGCAGCCGGGCATCTACCGCATCCGTACGAACAACCAGCGGGTGGGCCCGACCCGCTACCACGTCGCGTTCACCCGCGACGACGCCATCCCCGGCTGGTCCGACCAGGCACCCTACGACGTGTCCCGGACCGACTTCTTCCGCGAGCTCAACCGCTTCGTCGCCGAGGACGGCGCCGAGCTCACCGGACTGCGCGTCGAGGACGTCCTCGCAACCCCCGGCCTGCTCGCGACCTTCGACAGCGTCGTGATCGCGGACCGGTTCCTGCCGGCGCGTGGTGACGGTGAGGACTGGACCGCTGCGGAGTCCGCCGCCTTCGCCGGAGCGTTGCGCGACTTCGCCACGGCGGGCGGCAACCTCGTCCTCACCGACGGCGCCGTCGCCGGCCTGCCCCAGCTCGGCACCGGCATCGCGGCCGAGGCCGTCCGTCGGGGTGTGTACTACGCCGGCTACGTCGACTTCAACGACGGCGACACGTCGACGTTCGACACCCACCCGCTGACCGAGGGCATCCAGCAGGACGGCACGGCCAGCGGCCGGCAGACCCTCGACGGCGAGCAGTACTACGACCGTCGCCAGACCTACGAGCCCGTCCCGATGGGCTTCCTCGTCGGCGGGCCCAGCACGTGCACCTCCGGCTGTGACGCGCCCATCTGGGTGGTTCACGAGACCGCGTGGGAGGGCGCCGGAGGGATCCACCTCGGCCGCTCCTACGTCCGTCCCGGGCCGCAGGGAGGCGCCGGTTCGGACGGCGTGTCGCTCGGTGAGCTCCCCCTCGGCGACGGGGTGGTGCGCATCATCGGGGCGTTGCTGCCCGAACCGACCCAGGACAACTTCCACCCCTACGGGCTGTCCTCCTTCGGCCTCACCTACACCGGCTACCAGCTGTTCGAGAACGCCACGACGTGGACCAACCCCACCCGCACCGCGACGGGCGTCGGGGACGCCGGCGCGCAGCGCAGCGACCGGTCGCTGGGACGGGACGCCGAGCAGCGGCCGGACCGCGCGCAGGCCGTGGCCGCCGGGGCAGCGGGCACAGCCGCGCCGGCGGCGACGCCGGCCGTGTCGGCCACGGACCGCGCCGGCGGGAGCGGTCTGCTGGCCGGGCTGCTGGTCCTCGTCCTGCTCGGCGCGACGACGCGGGTCCGACGCCGGTCATGACAGCGTCGAGATGCCTCCGTCGACGGGGATCACGGCACCGGTGAGGTAGGACCCCGCGCGGGAGGCGAGGAAGACGGCGATGCCGGCCATGTCGTCGGACCGACCGATGCGGGACAGCGGGGTCGAGGCCACGATCTGCTCCTCGAACGCGTCGAGGGTGGCCGCCATCATCTTGCTCGGGAACGGACCGGGGGCGACGGCGTTCACGGTGATGTGCTGGGCGGCGAGGCGCTTGGCGAGGTGGCGGGTCAGCTGGTGGACGGCCGCCTTCGACGCGGAGTACGCGTAGGTCTCCATCGCGGGCACGCGCAACCCGTCGATCGAGCCGATGTTGATCACGCGCGCCGGGTCGTCGTGCGTCGCCGCGGCCGTGAGCATCGGCTCCAGCGCACGGGTGAGGTGGAAGACGCCCTTGACGTTCAGCCCGAGGACCTTGTCCCAGGCGTCGTCCGGGTACTCGGCGAGCGGCGCGCCCCACGTGGCCCCCGCGTTGTTGACCAGGATGTCGAGCGCGTCCTCGTGCTCGCCGATCCGCGCCGCGAGGTCGTCGCACGCCGCCTGGCTCGACAGGTCGGCCGGGAGCGCCACGGCCTCGCCGCCCTTGGCGGTGAGGTCCGCGACGACCGCCTCGCAGGCCTCGGCCTTCCGCGACGAGATGTAGACCTTCGCGCCCGCGTCGACCAGGCCGTGCGCGATCATCTCCCCGATCCCGCGGGATCCGCCGGTGACGAGCGCCACCTTGCCGTCGAGGGAGAACAGGTCGGTCACGGGAGCATCCTCGTCGTCGGGGACCGCGACCCTAGTCCCGTTCGATGGCGAGGCACATCTCGCGGAGGTGTCCCGGCGCCGGCTCAGCGGACGCGGTCGGTGACCTCGGTGAAGCGGTAGAGGACGTCCTCGTTCGGGAAGATGTAGGCCTCGTCCGGCAGCGGCGGGAGGTCGGCGCCGAAGTAGTGGGACAGCACGAACCGGAAGGTGTTGACCGGGGTCATCGTCTCCGGGACCTCGTCGTCCTCGACCCCCGGGAGGTACAGGGCGTTCAGGATGCGCAGCTTCTCCTGCAGCACCTCGTCCGGCGCCTGGTCCCAGCGGTAGGAGGGTCCCGTCCGGACCGCCGGGTGCGGTCCCTCGTCGGCCTGGATGATGACGATCGGGTCGGTCTCCTCGTCGCCGGCGAGGAGCTCGTCGACGAACGTCCCGAGGCGCTCGTTCGCGTAACGGACCTGCCGGACGAAGTTGTCCTCCCGTGTGCGCGACGCCTCCACGGACCGCGGGACGAAGCTGCCGTCCGCATCGAAGACGTACGGTTCGTGCGGGATCGTGAGGTGGGCGAAGACGAACCGCGGACGGTCGGACTCCACCTGGGCCAGCCGGTCGAGCTGGTCGAACTGGAACTCGGTGTGGTCGTACTTCCAGCGTCGCTGGTCGCGCTCGCCGGCCCCGACGAGCTCCCGGCCGGCGGCGAGCGCCGTGGTGTCCGTGAACGCCCGCTGGAACTCGGAGGTCCGGTCCGCGTTCAGCGTGACGTCCGCCGACGCCGCCGTCTGGGTGGGCGACCACCACATCCCCAGGTGGGTGTACTGGTAGCCGAGGTCGGTCAGCACGCGACCGAGCGCGTGGTCGCGGAGCAGGCGGTAGACGGGGCCCCAGTTGTCCTGGGCGTCCGCGTCGGTGCCGTCCTCGAGCTCGTCCAGGTAGCTGAGGTTGAGGCTCGCCGCGAGGCTGTGCGCGGTCTTCGGGTAGTTGGCGACGCTGTCCTCGAGCACGTCGAACCCACCCGCCTCGAGCTTCGACAGGAACGGCCGGTTGTCGTGGCCGAAGACCTCGGCCAGCGTGTCCGCCCGCCCGTAGCGGTCGGGGATGATGTACCAGATGTCGCGTGGGCGCTCCGGGAGCGCCGCTCCGGGGGCGTCGTCCGCGACCCCGGCGACCGCCCTGTCTGCCGGGTCGGGGCTCGCGTCGCTCCCCTCCCGGGCGGCGAGGACCGCGGGGACGAGGGCCGCGAGCACGAGCACCACGCCGGCGAGGTTCGCCGTGCCGGTGAGCGAGCGCACGCGGTCGGCCGGGAGTCGGACCGCGACGGCGGTCGTCGCCACGGTGGCGACGACGGCGACCGCGAGCCCCACCACGGGAGCCAGTGCCGCGAGCCCCACGAACCCGTAGGCGAGGGTGACGAGGGCGATGACCGAGGCGACGAGTGCCCCCCGCTGGGCGTCGCGCAGGAGCAGCGCGAACACGAGCAGCACGACGACCGCACCGCCGACGACCGCGACGATGACCGGCAGGACCTCACGGGGCGCGGCCTCGCCGGCGTTCTGGCTCCACAGGAACAGGACCGGGAACGCCGCGACGAGGAGGGGGTGGAGGGGGGCCGGTCTCACGCCCCGGTCGCCTCCAGCAGGTACAGCGTGCGGTCGGACTCGGCCACGTCGGAGCGCTCGCGCACCGTGAAGTACGGCGCGACGGCGGCCTCGAACCCGTCGCGGGTGTAGTCCGGGAAGACGTCCTCGCGCGTCGCGAGCAGCACGTCCACCTTGGGGTCGCCCTTGGGGACGAACTCGACGATCACGGAGCCGGCGGAGCGGGCGAGGAGCGCCGCGACCTGTGGCAGGGGGACGTTGTTGCCGATCGCCAGGTGGTGCACCAGCGCGAGCGCGAGCACCAGGTCGACGGGCCCGCGTTCCCCGACGGAGGCGCGCTCCTCGTTGGCCCACCCGAGCGCGGGCGACGGGTTGGCGAGGTCGAGCACGAGCGGCAGCACCTCGCCGCCTGCCTCGGTCGTGAGGTCGCCGTGACGCCACGCGGCCTCGACGGCGCCCTCGTCGATGTCGAACGCGACGACGTGCGCGCCGCTGGCGGCGGCGATGCGGCTGAAGCGGCCGGTGTTGGCGCCGAGGTCCCACGCGGTGCGTGGCTGCACCTGGCCGACGAACCGCGCGACGGTCGCCTCCTTGTCGCGCATCGCGGCGTCGCTGTAGTGCGTCGCGTCGGCGTAGTAGTCCGACCACGTCGTGCGGTCGACCTCCCACGTGAGCTTCGACACGGTCCCGCGCAGGCTGTCGACGAGACCGCGCAGCGCCTGGTCGGAGAACCGCGCCTGCTTGCGCTCCGCGCCGGCGTCGGCCTCGCGCGTCCGGCCCGCGCGGGCGTGGGCGTGGAGGTGGGTACCGAGCCCGGGCTTGAGCTTGGTGCGTCCCGGCAGCAGCGTCGAGGCGAGGTCGAGCGGCACGCCGCCGACGTCGGCGACGAGCAGGCGTCGCAGGCGCACGTCGACCTCGGTCTGCAGCGCGAGCGGGGCGAGGAAGTGCTCGC
>JAHWJY010000041.1 GCA_019348135.1 Actinomycetota bacterium | reverse complement strand
GGTACTCGTCGGCGTAGTACTCGACGCCGAGGTGGGTGATCTGGTCCTCGCCCATGAGGAAGCGCAGCGTGTTCTTGAGCTTCGTGAGCTGGATGAACAGGTCGTGCTCGGGGTAGAGCCCGGGCTTGACCTGCGGGCTCTTGAAGTAGAACGACAGCCACTCCTGGATCCCGGACAGCCCGGAGCGCTGGGCGAGGTCGAGGAACAGCGCGAGGTCGAGGACGAGCGGCGCTGCCAGGATGGAGTCGCGGCAGAGGAAGTCGACCTTGATCTGCATCGGGTAGCCGAGCCACCCGAAGAAGTCGATGTTGTCCCACCCCTCCTTGTTGTCGCCGCGGGGCGGGTAGTAGTTGATCCGGACCTTGTGGTAGAGGTCGGCGTAGAGGTCGGGGTAGAGGTCCGGCTGGAGGATGAAGTCCAGCACGCCGAGCTTGGACTCCTCCTTGGTCTTGAACGACTCCGGGTCGTCGAGCACCTCGCCGTCGCGGTTGCCGAGGATGTTGGTCGAGTACCACCCGGCGACGCCGAGCATGCGGGCCTTGAACATCGGGGCGAGCACGGTCTTGAGCAGCGTCTGCCCGGTCTTGAAGTCCTTGCCGCAGATGGGCACGCCGTGATCCTCGGCGTACTGCCGCAGCGCCGGCATGTCGACCGTGAGGTTGGGGGCCCCGTTGGCGAAGGCGACCCCCTCGAGCAGCGCCGCGTACGCGTAGAGCATCGACGGGGCGATCGACGGGTCGTCGTCGTCGATGGCGGCCTCGAACGCCTCGAGGGTCTGGTGGGTCGGGCCCGGCTCGATGTAGATCTCGGTCGAGCCGCACCACACCATCACCATGCGGTCGCAGCCGTGCTCCTCGCGGAACTCGCGGATGTCCTGGCGCAGGCCCTCGAGGAGCTCGCGCTTCCGCTTCGACGCCTTGACGTTGGGGCCGTCGAGGCGCTTGACGTAGTTGGCGTCGAACGCCGCCGGCATGGGCTGGATCGCCCGCAGCGCCTCGGCGATGGGCTCGAGGTGGCGGCCGGACTCGAGCACGCCGGCGTTCTGGGCCGACACGTACGCGTCGTCCGGGAACGGGTCCCAGGCACCGAACACGATGTCGTCGAGGCCCGCGAGCGGGACGAACTCGCGGATGAGCGGCGCGCGCTCCTCGGTGCGCTTGCCGAGGCGGATCGTTCCCATCTGGGTGAGCGACCCGACCGGCTCGGCCATCCCCCGGCGGATCAGCTCCACGCCCGCGATGAAGGTGGTCGACACCGCACCGAGCCCGACGGTGAGGATGCCGAGCTTGCCGTCGGCGGGGGCGATCTGGGGGGCGGGCACGTCGGTCACGACAGCTCCGGGGGTGGTGGTCCGAGGGGGGCGCGGGAGGTGGTCCGACACGCGCACGAACCCGCAGGCTAACCCGCCCTCCCGGGTGTCGTCACACGGGGTCGTTACCCTCGCGGCTCTGGCGGAGCACCGCCGGCGCAGCCCGAGGAGGAGCCGTGGACGACGCCACGACCGGACCCGTCGTCGGACGGGTGATCGGGACCGAGGACGCCACGCCGCTCGACTTCTGGATCGCCGTCGCGCCCGACCAGTTCGTCCAGCTCGACGACGTGGTGGCGCTCGAGCGCACCCCGCCCGGGCGGCCGCCGGTGCGGATCTACGGCGTGGTGAACCAGGTCCGGGCCCGCCACGAGGGTGCGCGGTTCGACTCCGACGTCTTCCTCATCGAGGACGGGGTGCTCCCCGCCGAGGTGAGCGAGGCGGCCCAGGTCCTCGCGACCCGGTTCGAGCCGGAGGTGTTCGTCCCGCCGCTGCCGGGCCAGGAGGTCCGCCGCGCCCAGGGCCAGGAGCGCTCCGAGGCGCTGTTCTTCGACGGCATGAGGAAGCGCCTCCCGGCCGGCCTGTCGCGCGACGACGAGCCGATCTACCTCAACCTCGAGTTCCTCGACGGCACCCGCGGCGCCCACGTCAACATCAGCGGCGTGTCCGGTGTGGCGACCAAGACCTCGTACGCGACCTTCCTCCTGCACAGCCTGTTCACGTCGGGCGTGCTCGGGGGCGACGGCACCAACACCAAGGCGCTCGTGTTCAACGTCAAGGGCGAGGACCTGCTGTTCCTCGACCACACCAACCTCGAGCTCGACGACGCCCAGGCCGACCGGTACCGCGCGCTCGGGCTCGAGCCGTCGGCGTTCCGGTCCGTCGAGATCTGGGCGCCGCCCCGCCGCGGCTCCTCCGCCGCCGTGCCCGACGTGACGAGCCGGACCGAGGGGGTCACGAGCTTCTTCTGGACGCTCGAGGAGTTCTGCCGCGACGAGCTGCTGCAGTTCCTGTTCACCGACGCGCAGGACGACCGCCAGCAGTACACCATGGTCGTGCACCAGGTGATGGCGAAGCTGAAGCGCGACGCGGTGCCGTTGCCCGACGGCGGCGTGCGGATCGACGGCGACGAGGCGCGCACGTTCCGCGACCTCATCGAGATCGTCCACGCCCGCATCGAGGACGAGGCCACCCAGGCCGAGTGGTGCGGCCGCGCGATCGGGATCGGGACCATCAACGCCTTCGTCCGGCGGCTCTTCGGCGCCCAGCGCCACATCGAGCCGCTGATCCGCGGCGACGTCGCCAACCCCGACCGTCACCGCATCCAGCGCCAGAAGCAGGTCACCGTCGTCGACATCCACAACCTGAACGACCGCGCCAAGCGGTTCGTCGTCGGTGTGGTCCTGCGACGGACGTTCGAGGAGAAGGAGCGCTCGGGCGTCGCGACGCCGCTGACGTTCGTGGTGCTCGACGAGCTCAACAAGTACGCCCCGCGCGAGGGCTACTCCCCCATCAAGGAGATCCTGCTCGACATCGCCGAGCGCGGCCGCTCGCTCGGGATCATCCTCATCGGGGCACAGCAGACGGCGTCCGAGGTCGAACGGCGCATCATCTCGAACTCCGCGATCCGGGTCGTGGGCCGGCTCGACTCGGCCGAGGCGAAGCGCGAGGAGTACGGCTTCCTGCCGCAGGCCCAGCGCCAGCGGGCGACGATCGTGAAGCCCGGGACCATGATCCTCGCCCAGCCCGAGCTCCCCGTCCCGCTCGTGCTCGAGTTCCCGTTCCCGTCCTGGGCCACGCGCTCGTCCGAGGCCGGCGTCGGTCCGGCACCGGACTCGCCGGCCGCAGCCCAGCCGGACGACCCCTTCGACGGGCTCGACGAGCACGTCGACGAGGACGGCGTCCCCATCCCGTTCTGAGGGTCCCTGGCGGTAGGGTTCCCGCATCGCAGACGTCTCGGGGGAGGTCCTGCCATGCGGGTCACACGTCGCGCTCTCGCCGCGGTCGCCGCAGCCACGCTCCTCGCCGGCGCCTGCGGGCGCGGCCCGGACGTCCAGGCCGACCCGGAGGCGGCGCTGCGGTCGGCGCTCGACGCCACCGGGACGTGGGACGGCGCCACGGTCACGCTCCGCCTCGACGTCGCGGAGGACGACCTGCCGCTCCTCGCCGACGTGATGGAGGACGAGGACGCGGCCCACTACCTCCCCGCGACCACCATCACGCTGTCGTCGTTCGCCGGCGAGGACCTCGCGGACACCTCCGACGACGTCATGACCATGGCCGTGGTGGTCGACGGCATCGACGCGTTCGACGTCCGTGCCATCCGCGGGGAGCTCTACGTGCGCTCCGACGTCCGCGCCCTCCTCACGGAGTTCGCGCCGGAGGTCGACGTGGACGCGGAGGTCGCGGAGCTGGCCGTCCGGGCCGAGGCGTTCGGCGTCGACTTCCTCGAGGAGGCCGTCGACGGTGCGTGGCTCCACCTGACGGGCGCCCAGCAGGTGGCCTCGATGCTCCAGGGCATGGGCGCGGTCCCGATGCCGCAGCAGCTGGAACCGACCGAGCTCGCCTCCGAGTTCGCCGCGGCCTCGCAGCGGCTGGTCGACCAGCTCACCGTGACCTACGTCGGCTCCGACGACGCCGGCGAGCACGTCCAGGCGACCACGACGGGTGCGGCCCTGTTCGACACGTTCGCTCCGCTCGTGGAGGCGTCCTTCGGTCAGATGTGGGAGCAGTTCGGTGCCGGGGCGGGCGTCCTCGACGACCTCCGGTCCGACCCCGGCTTCCAGGGGTTCTCCTCCACCACGATCCCGCTCGAGGCGTGGATCGCCGACGGGCAGCTGACCCAGGTCGGCTTCGACCTCGTGCAGCTCGTCCGTCTCAACCCCCGGCTCGTCGAGAACGAGGAGGACGCCGCGATGGCGCAGGAGCTGGACCGTCTGCTCTTCGCCGCCGCGCTGGCGCCCTTCGGAGGCGAGGTCGAGACGCCGGCGGACGCCATCGAGGTCGACCTGTTCGAGCTCGCCGGCCGGGCCATGGGCGCGTTCGGCGGGATGGGCGCGGGCTTCGGCGGCGGACCCACCGACGCCTGAGCGGAGCGGGTCCACGGCTAGCGTTGCCGGCCCGGCCCGCCCACGACCTCAGGAGCTCCCGTGCCCGACGCCGGCCCCTCCACCCGTTCCGTGCACCTGACCGAGTCCGTCGACCCCGCGACCCGCGCCGTGGTGCCGCCGATCGTCGCCAACGCGGCGTTCGCCTACCCCGACGTCGACACGTGGCGGGACGTCGCGCTCGGGCGGGCCGACGGACACATCTACAGCCGCAACTCGAACCCGACCACCGACCGCCTCGAGGCCAAGGTGGCGGCCCTCGAGGGTGCGGCCGCGGCGACCTCGTTCACCACGGGGATGGCCGCCATCAGCTCCACCCTGCTGGCCCTGCTGTCGTCCGGGCAGCGCGCCGTGTCGGTCAAGGACGCCTACGGCGGCACGTACCTGCTGTTCACCGAGGTGCTCCCCCGGTTCGGGATCGAGTGCGTGGTCGTGGACACCTCCGACCAGGAGGCCCTGGAGGCGGCCATCGCCGAGGGCTGCGACCTGCTCTACCTCGAGACCCCCACGAACCCGACGCTGAAGGTCCTCGACATCGAGGCCTGCGCCGCGCGCGCCCACGAGGTCGGTGCCACCGTGGTGGTGGACAACACGTTCTCGACCCCGATCAACCAGCGTCCGCTCGACCTCGGCGCCGACCTCGTCGTGCACTCGGCCACGAAGTTCCTCGGCGGCCACGGTGACGTGCTGGGCGGGCTCGTGTGCGGCTCCGAGGAGCTCGTCGGGCGCGTCTACCACTACCGCGAGATCGCGGGCACCGGGCTCGACGCCGCCGCGGCCGCGCTGCTCCTCCGCAGCCTCAAGACCCTGGGCCTGCGCATCGAGCGTCAGAACGCCAACGCGATGGCGATCGCGCGCTGGCTCGAGGACCACCCGCGGGTGAGCGCCGTGCACTACCCGGGCCTCGAGAGCCACCCGCGCCACGACGTCGCCGCCCGCCAGATGTCGGGCTTCGGCGGGATGTTCTCCTTCGAGCTCGAAGGCGGGTTCGACGCCGTCCGTGAGGTCCTGCCGCGGCTCCGCTACGCCTACCTCGCCGCGAACCTCGGGCAGGTCGAGACCATCGTCGGTCCGCCGGCGACCACCTCGCACGTCGAGCTGACGCTCGAGGAACGCGCGGAGGCCGGGATCCCCGAGGGGCTGATCCGGTACTCCGCCGGCATCGAGGACGTCGACGACCTGATCGCGGACCTCGCGCAGGCGCTGGAGGAGGCGGCATGACCACGCACCTGCCGGACACCGCAGGCCCCCTGACCGACCTCGAGCGGCGCGTGCTCGCCGCCGTCGACGAGGCCGCCGTCGTGGCCCGCGCCGTCGAGCTCCTGGCGGTGCCGAGCCTGTCCGGGCTCGAGACGCCGGCCCAGGAGCTCGCCGCCGAGCAGCTCGCACGCGCCGGCATGACCGTCGACACGTGGGACATCGACGTCGCGGCGCTGTCGACGCACCGCTACTTCAGCGCCGAGGTCGAACGCCCCGACGCCCTCGGCGTCCTCGGCTGGTACGGCGCCGGCGACGGTCCGAGCCTGCTCCTGAACGGCCACACCGACGTCGTGCCCACGGGCGACGCGAACGACTGGACGTCCGCGCCCTTCGAGCCGACCGTCCGCGACGGCCGGCTGTTCGGACGCGGGGCGTGCGACATGAAGGGCGGGCTCGCGGCCGCGATCCACGCGGTCGAGGCCATCCGTGACGCCGGCGTCGAGCTCGCCGGGCGCGTCGGCATCTCCCCCGTCGTCGGTGAGGAGGACGGCGGCACCGGCAGCCTCGCGGTGATCGAGCGGGGCGAGCGGATCGACGGCTGCATCATCATGGAGCCGACCCGCCTCGACGTCGTGCCCGCGAACGCCGGCGCCCTGTCGTGGCGCATCACGGTCCGCGGCTGGTCCGCCCACGGGTGCCTGCGCGAGGAGGGCGTGAGCGCGCTGGAGAAGTTCGCGCCCGTCCACCGGGCGGTCCTCGACCTCGAACGGGAGCGGAACTCGCGCGACGTCGATCCGCTGTTCGCGTGGCTGGACACCCCGTTCGCGATCTGCGGTGGGCGCATCGCCGGCGGCGACTGGCCGTCGTCCGAGATGGACTGGCTCACGTGGGAGGGCCGCTACGGCGTCGCGCCCGGCGAGGACCTCGCCCGGGCACGCGGCGAGCTCGAGGCCGCGGTCGCCGCCGTCTGCGCGGGCGACCCGTGGCTGCGGGACCACCCGGCCACGGTCGAGTGGTGGGGCGGCCAGTTCATCCCGGGCGCCACCCATCCGGGCGACCCGGTGGTCACGACCGTGCTGGGGTCCGCGACCGACGTCCTCGGCCGACGGCCGGAGCTCCGCGGGATGCCGTACGGCTGCGACCTCGGGCTGTTCCGCAACGCGGCGTCGATCCCGACCGTGGTCTACGGGCCGGGTGACGTCCGCGACGCCCACCGTCCCGACGAGTTCGTGCCGGTCGACGAGCTGGTCGCGACGGCCCGGACGCTGGCGCTCGCCGCGCTGCGGTTCTGCGGGGTCGCGTAGGTCAGGCGGGGCGCGCGGCCACGTCCTCGGTGGTGACCTCGGCCACGGGGCTCGTGCGGAACCGCTGCCCGTCGACGGACGTGCACTCGAGGTGCAGCCCCGTCGTGCCGGCGACCAGCTCGACGCGTGCGAAGTCCTCGGCGAACGCGAACGGGCCCAGGGTGCCGCGGACGGGGTGGCCGCTCACGCGAGCGACGCGGACGTGGCCCGAGGACGACGGACCCACCAGGTAGGTGGAGCCGGTGGAGGTCCTGATCCGCATCCCCTGCGCCACCCCGTCACCTCTCCGTCGCCGTGGGTCATGCTCCCGCACGCCGGCGGCACCCGTCAAGGGTTGCTGGCGATCGTGCGGAGGTGCGCCATGATGGGCGGCGGCGGGGCCGCGGCGGGGAGGATCGCATGGACGACGACGAGCTCCGGCGGCTGCTCGAGGAGCAGACCGCGTACTACCGGGCCCGCGCCGGCACGTACGACCTCGACATGGCCTGGGACAGCGACGACCCCGAGCTCCGGGCGCTGTTCGCCCCGGTCGAGGCGTGGTTCGCGGCCCTGGCGGTCGCCGGCGAGGTCCTCGAGCTCGCGTGCGGGACCGGCGCCTGGACCCGCCGGCTCGCCTCCCGCGCCGAGCACGTGCACGCCGTCGACGTCGCGCCCGAGATGATCGCGCACGCCCGCCGGCGCGTCGGGCCGGAGTTGGCGGTCACGTTCGAGGTCGCCGACCTCTTCGGCCTCGAGCCGGGGCGAACCTACGACCTCGTGTTCTCCTCGTTCCTGCTCACCCACGTCCCGCCGGCGAGGTCGGCACGCTTCTGGGACGTGGTGGCGCGTTCGGTCGCCCCGGGCGGTCTCGTGGCGTTCGTCGACGCGGCGCCCGACCGTCACGACGAGGAGGAGTGGCTGGCGGAGGGCGTCGTGCGGCGCACGCTCCGGGACGGCTCCGAGCACCGCATCGTGAAGGTCTTCCCGACCGCGGCCGAGCTGGAGGCGACGATGGCCGAGCACGGCCTCGCCGGCGAGGTCACCGAGGTCGCCGGCCGCTTCCTCGTCGGCACGGCCCGGCCCGCGCGACGATGAACGGTCCGGCCGGGATACCGGCCGTGGGGTGCATCGTCGCGACGTTGCACCGTTCGGCCGGGGCAACGATGAACCGTCCGGCCGGGATACCGGCCGGCGGGTTCAGTGAACCGGCTGGCCGAGGTCGACCTCGTGGTCGTCGGGGTCGACCTCGCCGGCGTGGGCGACCTGCGGGATCGAGCGCCACACGAGCGCGGTCGTGACGGCCGCGCCGGCGAAGGCGAACAGGAACGGCGAGACGATCCCGAACCGCTGGGCGAGCACGCCCCCGATGAGGGTGCCGATCGCGAACGCCCCGACCGACCCGATCATGTAGACGCTCGTCACGCGCCCGAGCAGCGCTGGGGGGACGGCGCGCATCCGGATCGTCGTCGACACCGATCCCCAGGTGGCGGCGTGCAGGCCGAAGAGCGCCATGACCGCGCCCGCGACGACGGGTGAGCGCGTGAGCGCGAGCCCGAGGTGGGTGAGCGTCTCGATGACGAGGCCGGCGCGCAGCAGGGTCGCGTAGGCGAACCGCCGCTCGAGCCGGGTGAAGACGACCGAGCCGGTGAGGCCGCCGACGGCGCTCGCGGCCATGAGCAGCCCGAACCCGCGCTCGTCGAGGCCGAGCCGCTCGAGCGCGTAGAGCACCCAGATCGAGAACGCCGCGCCGAACGTGATGTTGAACACCGTGATGAGCATCGCGAGGGTGCGGACCGGGGGGTGGTTCCACAGCCACCGCACGCCCTCGGCGACGTCGCCCCGGAGGTGGCGCCGGCCGCGCCGCTCGATGTCGCCGGCGGTGAGCTCGATCCGGGACACCAGCACGACCGCGAGGGCGAACAGCACGGCGTTGACGCCGAACGGCACGGCCATCCCGAAGGTGAACAGGAACGCCCCGACCGGCGGGCCGCCGAACTCGTTCGTGACGACGCGCGTCCCCATCAGCCGGGCGTTCGCCTGGCCGAGGACCCGCGACGGCACGGTGACCGCGACGAGCGTCCCGCCGGCGTTGTCGGCGAAGGTCTCGGCGATGCCGATGAGGAACATCGTGGCGTAGAGGAACGGCAGGGTGAGGCTGTCCGTCGCGACGGCGACGGCCAGCGACGCCAGGACGAGGGCACGGCCGCTGTTGACGGCCATGATGAGCCGCCGGCGGTCCGTGCGGTCGATGATGGCGCCGGCGACGACCCCGAGGAGGAGCCACGGCAGCCGCTGGAGGAAGATCGCCAGGGCGACGGCGATGGGCTCGCGGCTGATGGAGGTCACGAGCAACGGCCCGGCGGCGAGCAGGATGCCGTCGGCGAGGTTGGAGGCCGCGAAGCCCGACCACAGCCAGCGGAAGTCCGGTCCGAGCCGGCCGGGCACGATCGCCTCGACCAGACGCGAGACCCCGGAGGTGGGCGTGGCGGACATGCCTCGGCCTCCTCGGTCGTCGCGGCTGCTCCCCAGCGAGCGTCGGAGCGTACGCTCGCGGCCGGTGAGCGACGGACAACGGGGACGACGGATCGAGGACCTCGGCCAGCTCCGCGATCCCGAGCCCGACCTGACCGACGGGGTCGTCACGCTGCGGCCGTGGCGGCTCGACGACCTCGGCCTCGTGGAGCAGGCCAGCGCCGATCCCCTGGCCTCCCACGGCACGACCGTCCCCGTGCCGTTCAGCGCCGAGGCGGGCCGGGAGTTCGTGCTGCGCCAGCACCGGCGCACGGAGCACTGGCAGGGGTGGTCGCTCGTGGTCGAGGGGCCGGACGGGACCGGCGTCGGGGCCGCGGCGCTGATGCTCCGCCCCCAGCCCGGCGTCGGCGGGATCGGCTACTGGCTGCTCGCCCCGGCCCGCGGCCGGGGGCTCGCCACGCGAGCCGTCCGTCTGCTCTCCGACTGGGCCCTCGGGCCGTGCGGTCTGGAGCGGGTCGAGGCCTGGGTCGAGCCGGACAACGCCCCCTCCGTCGCCGTCCTCACCCGCGCCGGCTTCCTGCGGGAGGGGCGGCTGCGGTCCTTCCTCGTCCTGGGCGACGAACGTGCCGACGTCGAGGTGTTCTCCCGCCTCCCCGCCGACCCCGCGCCCTGACCGGGCCGGGGCGCCTCGACCGTCGTGTCGGACCCCCGCCGTACCCTCGCGGCATGAAGATCCTGCACACCTCCGACTGGCACGTGGGCCGCACCATCCGCGGCCGCAGCCGCGCCGACGAGCACCGCGCCGTCCTGGGCGAGATCGCCGGGATCGCCCACGACGAGGACGTCGACCTCATCCTCGTCACCGGCGACCAGTTCGACACCGCGGCGCCCTCACCGGAGTCCGAGCAGATCGTCTACCAGGCGCTGCTCGACCTCGCGGCGACCGGGGCGCACGTCGTGGTGCTCTCCGGCAACCACGACAACCCACGCCGGTGGGGTGCCATCCGTCCCCTCCTCGAGCTCACGAACGTGCACGCGGCGGCGACCGTCGCGCGGCCCGACCGCGGCGGCGTGATCGACCTGCCGACGAGGTCCGGCGAGACCGCCCGGATCGCGCTGCTGCCGTTCCTGTCGCAGCGCTCGATCGTCCAGAGCGAGCAGCTGATGCAGCTCGACGCCGACCAGCACAGCGGGCAGTACGCCGGCCGCATGCGCAGCATCATCTCGGCGCTCACCGACGAGTTCGGCGGCGACACGGTCAACATCGTCGCCGGCCACCTCACGGTCGCCTCGGACCAGCCGGTGATGGGCGGCGGCGAGCGCATGGCCCACACGATCTTCGACTACTTCGTCCCGCCGGCGGTGTTCCCGTCGACGGCGCACTACGTGGCCCTCGGCCACCTCCACCAGGCGCACCGCATCCCCGGGCCGTGCCCGATCTGGTACTGCGGCTCGCCGATGCAGCTCGACTTCGGCGAGCGCGAGCGCGAGCACAAGCAGGTCCTGATCGCCGAGGCGTCCCCGGGCGTGCCGGCCGAGGTGCGGGCCGTAGACCTCACCACCGGGAAGCGCCTGCGGACGGTGCGCGGCACCGTCGCCGAGCTCGCCGACCGGCGCGACGACCTCGGCGACGCCTACGTGCGTGTCGTGGTCGAGGAGAAGCACCGCGCCGGCCTCGCCGACGAGGTCCGCGACCTGCTGCCGTCGGCCGTCGACGTCAGCGTCGCCGACCCGGAGGAGCGCGAGCGCGAGGCCGAGGTGTGGGACCTCGCGGCCTTCCAGCGCTCCCCCATCGAGCTGTTCGCGGAGTACCTCGCCGAGCACGACATCGAGGACGACGCGCTCACGGTCCTGTTCCGCGACCTGCTGGAGGATGCCCATGCGGCCGACGCGACTTGAGCTCTCGGGCTTCGCGTCGTACCGCGAGCCCACCGTGCTCGACCTCGAGGGCGTCGACCTGTTCGTCCTGTCCGGTCCCACCGGGTCGGGCAAGTGTCTGCCCGCTGGCGCGCTCGTCTTCGACGGTAAGAGTGGCCAGCGTGTGCCCATCGAGCAGTTCGTGCGGGAGCGCCGTCCGAGCACGCTAGGTCCCGTGGACGGAAGGTTCCAGTCGGTTCCCGTGACCGAGTGGCACGACCTGGGCGAGAAGGACACCGTGTTCGTGACGCTGGAGAACGGCGCTCGACTCCATGCGGCGACCACCCATCCGGTCCTGACCGATGAAGGCTGCGCCCCGACGGGAGCCCTAAAGCCGGGTGACTGGGTCGCACAGGCACGAAGCCTGCCCGAGGTCGGGCCGTCGCTGATCAACGCGGACGAGGCCTTCGTACTCGGTTGCCTCCTCGGCGACGGCACCGTGACCGCTCGTCAGCATCTGGGGTTCACCAACACGGACGAGTCCGTGATAGAGGCGCTGCAGGACGCACTGGGACGGATCGTTCCGGGCGTCGAACTCCGAGCGTCGAAGAACAGCGTCACCTACCGCTTCGCGAACCGGCTACGAGGAGATGACCGCCGGGCTTACGTCCTCGCCCTCTTCGAGCGCCTCGAGGACAAGGGGATCGACATGCGATCGGTCCTCGGCTGGAACCACACACGGGTCCGACGGACCGGTGCCGGATTCGCCTACTCCACGCTCGAGACCATCGAGGAGGAGTACGGCATCGACCTGTACGAGGAGAAGTGCATCCTGTGGGCGAACCTCGCCCTATGCGACTGGCTCGTCCAGATGGGGGCCCTCGGACACGGCGCCTTGACGAAGCGTCTCCCCGTTTGGATCACGCTCCAACCCGAGGAGGTGCTCTGGCCGCTGATCGCGGGACTGATCGCGACGGACGGCACGGTCAACCGCCACGACGTCGAGTTCTATACCTCCTCGGAGGATCTCGCGCGCGACGTCCAACTCCTGTCGATCCGCCTGGGCATGTCCCCGACGTTGTCCATGAGGAAGACCGCGTACGCAGACGGATGGCGGGTGCGCTTCGACGTGTCCTCGGTCCTGCGCATGGCACAGCACATCGCGATCCCGGGTCCGAAAGGAGCGCGGCTCGGCGACATCGCCGCAGATCACGCGAGGAAGGGACGCAAGTACCTCGCCGACCGGCTGCCTCCGTCCATGACCCGCAGCCTGCCGACCACGTCTCCAGACGGGAAGCACTACCGCACACGGAACCAGTTGGAGTCGTGTGGGATGTCGAGGGAGCTCTTCGCCATCTGGGGCGGCGACCGTGCCCTCTGGGACAACGACTACCGCTGGTCCAGGGTCGTCTCGATCGAGCCCGCCGGACGGCACCGCTGTTACGACCTGACCGTCGACACGGCGGAGCACCTCTACGTCTCGGAGAGCTTCATCGTCCACAACTCGTCGATCATCGACGCGATGACGTTCGCCCTGTATGGCTCCGTACCGCGGTACGACAACAAGAACCTCGTCGCGCCGGTGATCTCGCAGGGCCAGCTCGAGGCCCGGGTCCGGCTCGACTTCGCCGTGGCGGACGGGCACTACCGGGCCACCCGCGTGGTCCGGCGCACCCGGACCGGCGCCACCACCAAGGAGGCGCGGCTCGAGAAGGTGACCCCGTCCGGCGCCACGACCCTCGCCGGCACCGCCGACGAGCTGACGGCCGAGGTCGAGCAGCTGCTGGGCCTCACGTTCGACCACTTCACCACCTGCGTCGTGCTCCCCCAGGGCGCGTTCCAGGCCTTCATGCACGCCAAGCCGAAGGAGCGCCAGGACCTCCTGGTCGAGCTGCTCGACCTCGACATCTACCGGCGTGTCGCCGCGATGGCCCGCGAGAAGGCGACCAGGGACGAGATGGAGGTCGAGCTCCTCGAACGCCAGCTCACGGGCGAGCTCGCCGACGCGACGGCCGAGCAGCTCGAGCAGGCGCGCACCCGGACGGCGGCGCTCGAGGCGCTCGCCGAGCGCATCACCTCCGCGCGGCCGAAGCTCGAGGCGATCACCGAGGAGGGACACGAGCTCCGCGCGGCCGAGCGCGAGGCCGCCGTCCGCCGCGAGCTGGTCGCCTCCGTGCGCGTCCCCGACGGCGTCGCGGAGCTCTCCGGGCGCCTGCGCGAGGCGACCGACGGTCTCCAGCAGGCCGAGGCGGCCCTCACGGAGGCGTCCCGCGCCCGCGAGGAGGTCGAGGGCGAGGCCGACGGGCTGCCCGACGCCGGCGCGCTCCGCGACCTGGCCGAGGCCATCGCCGCCACACCGTCGTTCGCCGAGCGCGAGGCGGCCGCGCGGACCGCCCTGGCGGCGGCCGAGGACGCCGTCACGGCCGCGCGCGCGGCCCACGAGGAGGCCTCGGCCGCGACCACCCGTGCCCGCGCCGGCCTCGAGGAGGCCCGCCGGGGGGAGCTCGCCCACACCCTCGTCGAGGGGCTCGCCGCCGGCGACGACTGCCCCGTGTGCTCCCGGCCGCTCGACGCGGTCCCCGACCACGGCGACGCCGCGGCCACCGAGGCGGCGCGTGCGCAGCTCCAGCGGGCCGAGACCGCCGAGAGCGAGGCCGCCACCGGGGTCCAGCGTGCCGAGACGGGGCGGGGACGTGCCGAGGCCGAGCTCACGGGGGCGACCGACCGGCGGGCCGAGCACGACCGCACCACCGCCGAACGCGCCGCACGGCTCGACCTGCCGTTGGACGCCGACGCGGTCGGTCGTCGCATCGCCGAGGTGACCGCCGTGACCGGGCGGGTCGCCACCGCGCGCGAGGCCGAGCGGCAGGCGCGCCGCAACGCCGAGGCCGCCAAGGAGTCGGTCGCCGCCGTCGCGGCGGCACGCGACGAGGGCTGGCGGGTGTTCGACGCGCTCCGCGACCGCGTCGCCGTGCTCGAGCCGCCGGCCGTCCCCCGCGACGACCTCGCCGGCGCGTGGGCCGAGCTGGCCGTGTGGGCCGAGGCGCGCGTCCCCGAGCTCGACCGCGCGGCGGCCACCGCGAAGGAGGCCGTCGAGGACGCCACCCGTCGCTACCGCGCCGCGCAGGACGAGCTGTGGCAGGCGTGCGAGGACGAGGGGCTGGAGCGGACCCCCGGCGCGGACCCGCGCGACGTCTGCGTCGACGCCCTGAACCGCGCCCGCCACCGCCTCGAGGGGGTCCAGGAGGCGCTGCGGAAGGTCGAGGAGGTGGGCGCCCGTCGGGACTCGCTGCGACGCGAGGCGCGCGTGGCCCGCGAGCTCGGCAACCAGCTCAACGCCCGCCGGTTCGAGCAGTGGCTGCTGAACCGCGCCCTGCGCCGGCTCGTCGTCGGCGCCTCGGTCATCCTCAACGAGCTGTCGCAGGGGGCCTACTCGCTCGCGCTCGACGACGGCAACGCGTTCCAGGTGATCGACCACCGCAACGCCGACGAGGTCCGCTCGGCCCGCACGCTCTCCGGCGGCGAGACGTTCCTCGCGTCGCTGGCGCTCGCCCTGGCCCTGTCCGAGCACGTCGCCGACCTCGCCGCGCAGGGCTCGGCCCGGCTCGACGCGCTGTTCATCGACGAGGGCTTCGGCACGCTCGACCCGGACGCGCTCGACACGGTCGCGACCGCCATCGAGGAGCTCGGGTCGCGCGGCCGGATGGTCGGGATCGTCACCCACGTCCAGGACCTCGCCGAACGCCTGCCGGTCCGGTACGAGGTCCGCAAGACCGCCAACAGCTCGACGGTCACGCGGGTCGACGCGTGACGGCCGGGGTGAAGCTCGCGGTCGAGGCCTGGGCGCCCGAGTACGGCTCCTCGATGGGCTCGATGGGCGATCCCGCCACCTCGGCGGCCAGCGCCGCCGCGGTCGACGTCGGGGTCGAGGTCGACGCCCGGGACTGGACGCCCCGCCGGCCCACCGGCGAGCCCGCGGCCGACGTGCTGTTCGTCGACGGGGTCCAGCGCGTCGACGCGCAGGTGTGGATCACCGACGACCGCGGGACGCGCCTGGGCCACGCCGCCTCGTACGCGGCCGGGACCGTCCGGTGCAACGGCTCCGCCGCCGTCGAGGCGTGCGAGGTCCGGCGCTCGCTCATCGCGCCGGCCGGGTCGCCGGCGCTCGTGACCCGCGCCGCGACCTACGCGCCGGCGGCGGTCGCGAGCGACGACCCCGACGCGCTGCGGAGCGGGCTGCAGGAGCGCCGCCGCAAGCTCGAGATCGCGGTCGCCGGCGGAGGTCTCGACGCGGACCTGGTCGTGGTGGACGGACCGCTGTCGGGGCGGGGCGAGATCGCCAACGCGGTCGGCTACGTCAAGACCCACCACGTGTCCTACCTGCCACCGCTCCTCGCCGACGTCGTGCCACAGCTCGGACCCGGCGAGCGCACCCCGCTGTTCCTCACCCAGACGCAGTTCAGCCGCTACGCCTGGTACCTGCGGCTGCCGTACGGCGAGGGTCACCCGTGGGCCGGCGTCGTCCGCGGCGAGGCGTCCGGCGACCTCTCCCTCGACGAGGCCGTCCGGCTCGCCGACCTGGCGTCCGCGTCGCTGCCCCGGTTCGCCTCGCAACCGCACAAGGACGGCCGCGCGCCGCAGAACCTCTACCCCATCGCGGGGCTCGAGCGGCACCTCAAGCGCATGCTCGGCGACCCGGCGTTCCTCTACCGCCAGCTCCGCGCGGCCGTCGCCTGAGCCGCGACCATCCTCGCCCTTGACCGTCCCGGGCGGGCAACGGAGACTCGGTGCTCGCGACGGCGGAGGTGGGGATGGACCTCGAGCACCTGTTCGACCTGCGGCTCCAGTACCGCACACCCCTGGTCGTCCAGCTCGCCTGGAACGGCCAGGGCCAGGGGCTCGGGCGCGGTGACGGGACCGCGACCGGGCGGCTCTCCGGTTCGGTCGAGTGGGTCAACACGCCACCGGTGCGGGCCGACGCCGTGTTCCAGCCGACCGTCACCGGGGCGATCACGACGGAGGCCGGCGACACCGTCCTCTACCAGACCCACGGTCTGAGCCTGCGACCGGCCGAGGACGAACCGGACCACCGGCGCTTCAGCACCGCCGTCCGTTTCACGACCGACGCGGACCCCTACCGCTGGCTCAACGACGTCCTCGCCGTCGAGGAGGGCGTGATCGACATCCGCGACGGCTCCATCACGACGCGGGTGTTCGCGACCCGGCACACGGTCGGCCCCGACGGCCCGGCGACGTAGCGACGGGCGGTCCCGGCGGTCCGCCGTTCGGCCACCCTGACCCGCGGATCCGCCCGCGCGGTCGCCGTTAGGGTCGCGCGCATGTCGATCGCCCCGGACCCCCAGGACATCTACGAGCGCGCCAAGACCGAGGGCCGCCGTCGGATGCAGCAGCCGCCGCTGGAGCAGTCGGCGACCGGGTTCATCGCCGGCGTGACGATCATGTTCGGCATCGTCGCCCTCGGCGTGGTGGCGGCGCTCCTCGAGCCACGCTTCGGACCGGAGGTCGCCAAGCTCGGCGGTGCGCTCGCCTTCGGCGTGGGGCTCGTGTTCCTCATCGTCGGGCGCTCCGAGCTCTTCAGCGAGAACTTCTTCGACCCGATCGCCGCCGCCATCGACGAGGAGGGCAACGGGGTGTGGGGCCGGCTCGGCCGGCTCTGGGTCGCGACGCTCGTGCTGAACCTCGTCGGTGGCGCCATCCTCGGCGGCATCATGACGGTCGAGGGCGCGCTCCCGGCCGGGGCCGCGGAGGCGCTCGTCAAGGCCGCCGAGGAGATCGCGGACAAGGCGTGGATGGCGACGCTCGCGCGCGCCGTCCTGGCCGGGGCGCTCGTCGCCCTGTTGTCCTACATGCTGCTCGCGACCAACACCGTCGCCGCACGGATCCTCGTGGCCTACATGGTGGGCGTCGTCCTGGCACTCGGGCCCTTCGACCACGTGGTCGTCTCGGTCCTGCACCTGCTGATGGGGGTGTGGCTGGGTGACGTCGCGGCTGGTGCGGTGGCCCACAACCTGGCGATCTCCACGCTCGGGAACGTGCTGGGCGGGGTGCTCCTCATCACCCTCACGCACACGGCCCAGGTCCGGTCCGCGGAGCGGTCGTAGGAGGGGGACGATGCGGGTGGCCTCACGCCACCTCGTCGACGCCGCCCTCGCGGCCGGCGCCTCCCGGTACGTCCAGGAGTCGGTCGGTTTCCTGTACGCCGACGGGGACGACCGGTGGATCGACGAGTCGGCGCCCGTTGACGCCGTGCGTCCCACCGGGACCGCGCTGGACGCCGAAGCGGAGGCGTCACGGTTCGCCTCGCAGGGCGGCACCGGCGTCTCGCTCCGGTTCGCCGAGTTCGTCGCCGGCGACAGCGGCCACCTCCGCGACCTCCTGCCCTTCCTCGAACGGGGATGGCTGCCCCTGGTCGGTGACCCCGCGGGCTACCCGCCGTACGTCGAGGTCGACGACGCAGCCGCGGCCGAGGTGCTCGGGC
>JAHWJY010000148.1 GCA_019348135.1 Actinomycetota bacterium | reverse complement strand
GTACCAGCGGTGGAACAGGCTCGGCACGGCGCGCGCCGGCACGCGCTCGGTGAACTCCGGGACCGGCAGCAGGCCGTGCTCGCCGAGGAGCGGCCGCCACTCGGCGACCACGTTGGCGAACGCGACCGCGTAGATGAGCGCCAGCCCCCGCGACAACAGGAGGCGCGCGAGCTCGTAGCCCTCGGCGACGACCAGGTCCATCGGCGTCCTCCCGTCCGTGGTCCGACGGTAGGCACCCGCGGCGGCGGGAAGCAGGGCGGGGACCCGTACGTTGACCCGTAGGAACCCCCCTGAGGAGCGTCATGCAGGTCGAGATCTGGTCCGACGTCATGTGCCCGTGGTGCGCCGTGGGCAAGGCCCGCTTCGAGCAGGCGCTCGCGGCCTTCCCGCACGCCGACGAGGTCGAGGTGCGCTGGCGCAGCTTCGAGCTCGACCCGGACGCGCCCGAGGAGAAGGACGGCGAGTACGTCTCGCTGCTCGCGTCGAAGTACGGCACGTCGCCCGACGAGGCCCAGGGCATGGTCGACACCATGACGGCGACGGCGGCCGCCGAGGGGCTCGACTTCCGCTTCGACCGCGTCCGCCCCGGCAACACCTTCGACGCCCACCGGCTCCTGCACCTCGCGGCGGACCGCGGGCTGCAGCACGAGCTCAAGGACCGCTTCCTCACCGCCTACCTCACCGAGGGCGAGGCCGTCGGACGCCCCGACGTCCTGCAGCGGCTCGCGTCCGAGGTCGGGCTCGACGAGGTCGAGGTCAAGGAGGTGCTCGCCGGCGACGCCTACGCCGACGCGGTCCGGGCCGACGAGCGTCAGGCGATGACGTACGGCATCCGTGGGGTGCCCTTCTTCGTCCTCGACGGACGCCTCGGGGTCTCCGGTGCCCAGCCGGCCGAGGTCCTCCTCGGCGCGCTCACCCAGGCCCACGGGCAGGCGCACCCGCTCGCGATGCACGACCACGCGGCCGGCGACGACCACGGCGACGCCTGCGCCGACGGCAGCTGCGCCGTCTGACCCCTCGCGGATCCGTGGCGACTACGGTCGCGGCGCGGGTCGGACGAGGAGCACGGGCGCATGGCATGGCAGCCGCGAGGTCGAGTCGCCGTCGTCACGGGCGCGTCGAGCGGGATCGGCGAGGCGACCGCCCGCCGGCTGGCGCACGCCGGCATGACGGTCGTCGCGGTCGCGCGCCGGGAGGAGCGACTGCACGCGCTCGCGGCCGAGCACCCGTCGATCCGGCCCTACGCCGCCGACGTCCGCGACACGGCGGCGATCGACGCGCTCGCCGGCTGGGTCGACCGTGAGCTCGGTGCCTGCCACGCGCTCGTGAACAACGCCGGCGTGGGTGGCGGCCCCTTCCGGGGGCGCGACGACCTCGACGACGTGCTGCGCACGATCGACGTCAACCTCGCGGGGACCATCCGCTGCACGGCCGCGTTCGCGGACCTCCTGGAGCGCAGCGCCCCGAGCCGTGTGGTCAACGTCGCCTCGGTGGCCGGCAAGCTCGGCATCGGGCCGGCCGGCTACGCCGCGAGCAAGTTCGGCATCGTCGGCCTGTCGGAGTCCCTGGGCTTCGCGTGGGCGTCGCGCGGCGTCACGGTCGCGCAGCTGAACCCCGGGTTCATCGAGACCGAGGGCTTCCCCCAGGAGCAGATCAAGCGCGGCCCGATGGGGCGGCTGGTGGGCCAGCCCGAGGACGTGGCCGAGGCGGTCCTCGAGGTCCTCCTCTCGGGCGTGCCCGAGCGCACCGTCCCGCGCTGGTACCGCGGCTTCGTCGCCTTCCGACACCTCGCGGCCCCGGCCTACCGGACAGTGGCCGCCCGGATGGCCCGTGCCCGGGGGACGCGGGACTGAGGCGAGGGTCCCGCCGGATGCTCGCTCCCAGCCGGGGTAGGGCGCCGATCCAGGGCGTCGGGCGTCTCCGCGGACGGCTCCGGAGCCCCGCGCGAGGCCGTGCTCGGACCGCACGCGCCCGCTTGCGTGCTATTGCAAGCGCGTGTTCCCTGGGTGTCAGTCAGGCCGGCCGACGACCACCCGCACCTCTCCTCCGCGGGGCCCCTCTCGGTCGTCGGATCCGACCACCTCCCCCCGTCCCCGTACATGGACATCTCTCTTGCTGCGTTCCCCCCTGTCTCCGGCTGCGCTCGTGCGGCCCCTCCCCCGTCCCACGTCCTCCCGATCCCGGACCCTCCTCCGGACCCTCGTGGTGGTCACGACCACCGCCCTCACCCTCCTCGCCCTCGCCGGCTCCGCGCTGGCGGCCTCCGTCGACCGCATCGCCGGCACGGACCGCATCGACACCGCCGTCGAGATCGCACAGCGCGGCTGGGACCAGGCACCCGACGTCCTGCTCGCCACCGCCGTCGACTACCCCGACGCCATCGCGTCCTCGTCCCTCGCGGCGACGCTCGACGCCCCGCTGCTCCTCACGGACCCCACGGACCTGCCCGACGCCGTCGCCCAGACCCTGCGTGATCTCGGCACCGACCGGGTCACGATCCTCGGCGGCGATCGCGCCGTCTCCTGGAGCGTCGAGCGTGAGCTCCTCGGCATGGGGATCCTGACCGAGCGCATCGCCGGCGAGAGCCGGTACGACACCGCGGCCGAGATCGCCTACGCCGCGACCGACGACACCATCCCGGTCGTCGCCCTGGCCCTCGGCGCCCGTGCCGACGGCCGTGACGCGTGGCCGGACGCGCTCGCCGCCGCCTCCCTCGCCGGGCTCGACGTGCCCGTCCCGACGCTCCTCACCGAGGGGACGCGGCTCACCGCGGAGGCCCGCGACGCCATCGAGGAGCTCGAGGTCGAGCGCGTCATCATCCTCGGCGGCGACCAGGGCGTGACCAACGCCGTCGCCGACCAGCTCCGCGCCATGGGCGTGTCCCCGAGCCGGGCCCACGGCGCGAGCCGGTACGCCACGGCCGTCGACGTCGCCACGACCGCGATGAACCTCGCGGAGGAAGAGGTGGGCGACCTCGAGGCGACCAGCGCCGTGATCGTCTCCGGACGCGACTTCCCGGACGCGCTCGGCGCCGGCGCGCTCGCGGCCCGTCGGTCCGCACCACTGCTGCTCACGCCGCCGGAGCGTCTCGACGACAGCGTCGACCGGTTCGTCCGCAGCAGCCAGACCTCGCTCCGCTCGGCGACCATCGTCGGGGGCAAGCGCGCCGTCTCCGGCTTCGTCGCCTCCGAGGTCGAGGCGGCCATCAACGGCACGGCACGTCCGCAGCCGGCACCCGAGTGCGACACGGACTACGCCTCGCCGGACTGCCGGTACCGCTACCGGCACTCGGTCGCGACGTGGGAGCGGCTGGCGCAGTGCGAGTCCAACGGCAACTGGGCCATCAACACCGGCAACGGCTACTACGGGGGCATCCAGTTCTCGCTGTCGTCGTGGCGTGCCGTCGGTGGCGCCGGCTACCCCCACCACAACTCCAAGTGGGAGCAGATCCACCGCGGTGAGCTCCTCCAGCAGCGTCAGGGCTGGGGTGCGTGGCCGTCGTGCAGCCGGAAGCTCGGTCTGCGCTGAGCGCTCCCCGACTACGCTGGCGACGGCCCGGCCCTCCTCCCGGAGCGGCCGGGCCGTCGTCACTCCCCTCCGCCTGTCTCGTTGGAACTCCCGACGGGGGTCGTCTGCAGCGCCAGGAGGGCATCGTGCACGCGCAGGCGCTGCACCGGCGGGCCGGCTCGGCCGTGGCCGCGCTCGTGGCCGTGCTGCTGCTGTGCACCGGCCCCGCGTCCGCGGCCGCCGGCGAAGCTCGCGGTGACGACACCCCCACGGGGGAGGCCCGGGAGGCGTCCGTCGGGGATCGGCGTGCGTCGGACCGTCCCCCCGCGCACGCCGGTCGGGACGACGACGGCCCGCCGCCGCACGCGCACTCACCCGCTCCGGAGGACCGGCCTCCCGCGCACGCGCGGGCACGTCGTGCCTCGGTCCGTGCCGACGGCGACGACGGCCGCGCGGAGGAGCCGCGCACCGACCGCGGGGACGGCGACGCACCCGGACGGTCCGACGGACCCTCGCCGGCACCCGTCACCGACCCGCACACCGAGCTCGACACGGACGTCGTGGATCCCGATGCCACCCGTCCCCTGCCCGACCGCGCGCCGACCGCGGTCAGCTCCCCGGTCCTCGTCGCGGCGCCGTCCGACCCGCAGCCCACGTCCCCGACCCCGTCGCGGTTCGTCCCGGCGCCGAGCGGCGATGCGGTCGCCCCGGCGCTCCCCCGGGACGTCGCCCCCGGCGCCGATCCCCAGCCGACCCCGGACCTCCTGGCGGCGCCGCCGTCCGACGCGGCCCTCGAGCTGTTCGCGGCCGAGGACGTCACCCGCCGGGTGGTCGTGCCGGTGCTCGTGCTCGTGGCCGCCCTGATCTACCTGCTCGCACAGGGACGCATCGACCGGGGCGGGCAGCTGCTCACCGCCCCCGAGGTCCTCGGGACCGAGCACGACGACGACGTCTTCGACCTCTAGACCGGCGGCAGGTTCCCGCGAGGTGGAGACGGGGCGGATCCCCACGAGGCGGGCCTCCGACCCGGAGGTCGGAGGCCCGGTGCCGTCGTGGGATGTCGCAGCGGGAGGGTCAGCGCGAGGCCCTGCCGTGGGTCACCAGTAGTGGCGACGACCGCCGACCGCGCGACCGGCCGCGCCGAGGATCCAGAGCACCGCACCGACGATGATCAGGATGATCCCGATCGTGTAGAGGATGCTGAGCTCGGTGAACATGCCGATGAGGAGCAGGATCAGTCCGAGGACGATCACGTGGGTACCTTTCGTGGGGTCGTGCTGACCCTACGGAGCGTGGAGGGCGGGCGAAGCACGGCGTCCGTCCACTCCTCCCTGTCTGTCCGGCCACGGCCGTTGGGCCGGTCGGGGCCGTATCCCGGCGGCCCGGACGGACGTGATGACCATCAGGCCAGGCGGCGGTTGGCCTCCGCGGCCATGAGCATCAGGCCTCCGTCGACCACGAACGACGCACCCGTGGCGTAGGAGGACTCCTCGGACGCCAGCCAGCGGATCGCGGCGGCGATCTCGGCGGCGTGTCCGGGACGCCCGAGCGGCAGACCGGGACGGTCCGTCCGGGTCGGGTCCTCGTCCTGCTGTCCCGTCATCTTGGTCGCGATCTCCCCCGGGGCGACCGCGTTGACGGTGATGCCGTGCTCGGCCAGCTCCAGCGCCGCCACCTGCACGAGCAGGCCGAGGCCGCCCTTCGCGGCGCAGTAGGCGGCGGAGCCCCCGAGCGGGACGTGCTCGTGGACCGACGTGACGGCGACGATGCGTCCGCCGTCGCCCTGGTCCCGCATCCGGCGGGCGGCCGCCTGCATGCAGGTGAACGCGGCGGTCAGGTCGACCTCGAGCACGCGCCGCCACTCGTCCAGCCCGTGCTCGAGGAACGGCTCGCTCGCGCCCGTCCCGGCGTTGTTCACCAGCACGTCGAGCCGTCCCAGCTCCTCGGCGAGCTCGTCGACGGTCCGGGCTCCCGCCTCCGCGTCCGCAAGGTCCACCCGCCGGGAGGCGACCACGCCGCCGGCGGCCCGCACCTCCTCGAGGGTCCCCTCGAAGCCCTCCTCGTCGCTGCGCCAGGTGAGGCCGAGGTCGTAGCCGG
>JAHWJY010000147.1 GCA_019348135.1 Actinomycetota bacterium | reverse complement strand
CCTACATCACCCAGACGACCCTGTCGATGGACGAGACCGCCGGGGTCGTGGACGCCCTGCACCGGCGCTTCCCGCTGCTGCACCAGCCCAAGAAGGACGACATCTGCTACGCGACGACGAACCGCCAGGAGGCGGTCAAGACGCTCGCGGAGCGCTGTGACCTCATCCTCGTCGTGGGCTCCGAGACGTCGTCGAACTCCAAGCGGCTCGTCGAGGTGGCCAAGGACCGCGGCGTGCCCGCCCACCTCGTCGACGACGCCTCCGAGATCGACGAGGCCTGGCTCGACGGCGTCGGCACGGTCGGCGTCACGTCGGGCGCGAGCGCGCCCGAGGTGCTCGTCGAGGCCGTGATCGCCTGGTTCCAGGAGCGCGGGACCGACACCGTCGACACCGTCATGGTCGTCGACGAGGACGTCGAGTTCGCGATGCCGTCCGTGCTCGCGCGCAAGCTCGGCGAGCGCACCGCCTGACCGGGAGGGGTCAGGCCGAGTCGGCGTCGACCGGCTCGTCCTCCGTCGCCGTTCCCTCCGCCGCCGCGTCCTTGATCTCGCGGTAGACGCCGAACAGCCGGTCCGCGAGGAGGTCCGCCTGCCACGGCCGCAGTCCCGCGAGCTCGGCGAGCTCGGCGGGGTCCCGGGGCTCTCCCGCGACGGCGGCCCACAGCGGCCGGCTGGGGCACAGCACGCCGGCGTCGAGCCCGAGCTCGTCGGCGAGCTCCGCGCGCGACCGGCGCATCGCGTCGTAGGCGGCCTTGTCGCTGTCGTCCCACCGGCGTCCCGCGGCCTCCTTGGGCTCGGGCTCGGCGGCGACGCCCTGCTGCAGCGCGGCGAACAGCCGGGCGGCGTGGTCGCGGAGCGGGCCGCTGCGCCGCTGGTTGCGCCGCACGAGCTGCTCGGGGGTCTCCGGAGGGGTGTTCGCGAGGTCGAGCAGCGTCTGGTCGCGGAGGAGGCGGTTCGGCGCGATGTCGTGCTCCTTCGACACCGCCTCGCGTTCGTGCCACAGCGCCCGGAGGATCGCCCGGGCGGGCCCGCTCAACCGGCCGCTGCCCTTCGTCCGCGTCCAGTCCCGTCGGTCCTCGCGCGAGCGTTCGATGACCGCGACGAGCTCCTGCTCGTACCAGTCGCGGCGACCGGCCTCGTCGAGGCGCCGTGACAGCTCCTCCCACAGGGACGGGAGCGAGAACACGTCGCCGGCGGCGTACTCCGCCATGTCGTCGTCGAGCGGCCGCTGCTCCCAGTCCGCGCGTTGGAAGCGTTCCTTGTCGGCCGAGAGCTCGACCCCCAGCACCGTCTCGAGCAGCGGACCCAGCCCCGTCGGGAGCCCGAGGACGGCTGCCGCGACCGCGGTGTCGGCCAGTGAGCGCGGGCGGATGCCGACGATCTCGAGCGGCTCGAGGTCGTTCTCGACGGCGTGGAGCACCACGAGGCGGCTCGCCAGGGCGTCGTCGACCGCCGCGAGGTCCGGCAGGGCGAGCGGGTCGATCAGCAGGCAGGTGTCGGCGTCGCCGACCTGGACGAGCGCGGCGCGGCGGTAGTAGTTGTGCGCGTCCGCGCGCTCGACGTCCACCCCGACGACGTCGCCCGTCAGTCGCGCGAGCGCGGCCGGCAGCTGGGCAGGATCGTCGACGAAGACGATGTCTCCGGAGCTGGTGGTCGTCGTCACGGTGCTCCGTCGCGTCGGTCGGAGGCGAGCGTGGGGAAGGTACTGCTCGACCTCCCGTCGCGTCGTGCGGCAGGATGCGCGTCCCCCACCCGTCCATCCTCCGAGAGGTCGCCGTGCCCGCGCTCCTGTGCGTCCACCCCCATCCCGACGACGAATCGATCGCCTGTGGTGGCGTGATCGCCCAGGCGGTCGATGCGGGGTACCGGGTCAAGGTGGTCACGTGCACCCGCGGGGAGGAGGGCGAGAACCTCGCGGGGATCGACCTCGGCGACGAGGACCTCGTGACCCACCGGGTGCGGGAGCTCGCCGACGCGCTCGACGAGCTGGGGGTCAGCGACCACGAGTTCCTCGGCTACCGCGACTCGGGGATGGTCGACACGCCCGGCAACGCCCACCCCGACAGCTTCCACGCGGCGGACCTCTACGAGGCGTCGGCCCGGCTGGCACGCACCATCCGGCGGTTCCGCCCCGACGTGGTCGTGAGCGACGACGCCAACGGCACCTACGGCCACCCCGACCACGTCAAGGGCCACCGCGTGACCGAGCGCGCCCTCGCCATGGCGGAGGACCCGTGGTGGCACACCCCCGACGACGGCGAGCCCCACGCCGTGGCGAAGCGGTACGTCTTCGCGTTCACCCGATCGGCGATGCTCTCCACGCACCGGCGGCTGCTCGCCGAGGGGCTGGCGTCGCCCTTCGGCGAGGGCGACATCGACGAGTCCGACCTCGTGTTCGGGATCCCCGACGAGGACGTGACGACGATCGTGGACATCTCCCCGGTGCTCGACCGCAAGCGCGCCGCCATGCGTGCCCACCGGTCGCAGATCGGCGAGGACTCGTTCTTCCTCAACGTCCCCGAGGACCTCGTCGTCGAGCTGTTCGGCACCGAGGCGTTCGTGCTCCTCGCCGGCGAGGTCGGGGCCACCCCGGAGGAGGACCTCTTCGCCGGTCTCGCGGGGGGGACGTCGTGATCCAACCGCCCGACGAGGCGTTCCGGACCGTCATCTCGCGCTTCGCGTCCGGGGTGACGGTCGTCACGACCCTGATCGACGGCGAACCCCACGGCATGACGGCGAGCGCCGTGTCCTCGCTCTCCCTCGACCCCCTGCTGGTGCTCGTCTGCGTCGAGCGCGACACCGCCCTGAGCGAGCTCGCCCCCGAGCGGGACGGGTTCGCCCTGTCGGTCCTGACGGCCTCCCAGGTCGAGCTGTCCGACCGCTTCGCCGACCCCGACCGCCCCGCAGGCGAGGCCCAGTTCGTCGGGCTCGGGACCCGCCCGGCGGCCACCGGCGCGCCGATCCTGCCCGACGTGCTCGCGTGGATCGACTGCCGGGTGTGGGCGCGCTACGACGGCGGCGACCACGTCATCCTCGTCGGCGAGGTCGTGGACATGGGGCTCGGGGGACAGGAGGACCCGCTCATCCACTTCCGGGGGAGCTACACCACCGCCGTCCGCCCTCCGGACCCGGACCGCTGAGGAGGCCGCCCGTGCACACCGAGACGTTCGAGCTGCGGACCGGCAGCGAGCGGTTCACCGACGTCACCGCCCGCGTGTCGGAGGTCGTGACGCGCGCCGGCGGCCGGGACGGGCTGTGCTCGGTGTTCCTCCCGCACGCCACGGCCGGCGTGGCCCTGTTCGAGACGGGTGCCGGCTCCGAGGCCGACCTCGACGCCACGATCGACCGGCTCCTGCCCCGCGACGACCGGTGGCGCCACGCGCACGGCTCACCGGGCCACGGCGCCGACCACGTGCTGCCGGCGTGGATGGCGCCGAGTCTGACGGTGCCGGTCGTCGACGGCGCGCTCGCGCTCGGGACCTGGCAGTCGATCGTCGTCGTCGACCCGAACGTCGACAACCCGGTGCGCACCGTCCGGGTGAGCCTTCTGACCTGACTCAGTCGAGCGTGCCGAAGAGCCGGTCGCCGAAGTCGCCGAGGCCGGGTCGGATGTAGCCGGCGTCGTCGAGGCCCTGATCGATCGATGCCACCACGATGCGGGTGCCGGGGTTCTCGGTGTGGATGAGGTCGATCGCCTGCTGGGTCGCGACGACGGCGAGCACCGTGACCTGCTTGGCGCCCTCGACGTGGAGCGCCCCGACGGCCGCGCTGGCGGACCCGCCGGTCGCGAGCATCGGCTCGAGCACGAGCACCCAGGCGTCGGTGAGGTCGGGCACCTTGAAGTAGTAGCGCTCGGCCCGGAGGGTGTCCTCGTCGCGTTGCAGCCCGATCATCCCGACGTACGCCGAGGGGATGACGTCGTGGAGCCCGGTGAGCAGGCCCAGACCGGCGCGTAGCACGGGTACCGCGACGATGGGGTGGGCCGGACGCCGCGCCGGCGCCGGTCCCAAGGGGCCCACCACCTCGCCGGTCTCCACCGGGATGTCCCGCACGGCCTCCATGGCGAGCATCGCCCCGAGGCTGCGCGCGGCCGCCCGGAAGAGGTCGGGCGGCGTCGTCGCGTCGCGCAGACGGGCGAGCTGCAGGCCCGCGGACGGGTCGGTGAGCACCTTGACGAGGGACACGTCTGCTCCGGCAGGGTCGGGGACCGCACGGGTCGTCCGCAGGCGGTCACTAGCCTAACCGTGGGGCCGCGGCCCCCGACGGGGAGGACAGCGTGCGCAGAGCGATGGGCGGGGCGCTGCTCGCCGTGGTGGTGCTGCTCGCGGCGTGCCGCAGCGGCGCCCCGACCCCCGCACCGAGCCCGAGCCCCACGGTCCCCACGGCGAGCCCGGCGCCGGTGAGCGGTCTGGCGGTCGCGGTCGTGCTGCCCCCGGCCTCCACCGGGGTCCCGGCGGAGGCCGTCGCCATGCGCGCCGAGCTCGAGCAGCTGCGCCGGCGGCACGGGGACGACGTCGGCTCGCTCCGCGTCGTGCAGCCGGACACGCCCGCGTTCGTCGAGGACGTGACCGAGCTCCTGGCCGACCGTGGGGCCGACCTCGTGTGCGTGCTGGGACCGGCCTCGGGGGCGGCCGTGCGGGCCGTGGCCCCGCGGTTCCCGGAGACCGAGTTCTGCGCCACGCCGGCCCTGAGCGAGCCGGGAGACCTCCCGCCGAACGTCCTCCAGATCGACGTCCGGGTCGAGGAGGTCGCCTACCTGGCCGGCGTCGCGGCGTACGTGGCGGACCCGGCGCGGCCGGCGGGGTTCATCGCCGGCGAGTCGGAGTACGGGACGGACCGGCAGCGGGCCGCCTTCGTGGCCGGCATCAACGCGGTGGCGTCCGAGCCCGTGACGCCGTACGTGGGCTTCCCCGCCGGCGACGAGGAGCGGGGCTACGAGCTCGCGGCGCCGCAGTACGCCGCCGGGGTCCGGGTGATCTTCACCGCGGCGGGTGAGGGCGACGTCGGGGTCCATCGGGCGGCCGAGGAGGCCGCGGGGACGCGGGCGCTGGTGGTGGGGTCGCAGCGCACCCTCGCCCCGGGCACGGTCACCGGAGCCGAGGACGCGCCGCCGGCGGCGGTGCTGATGACGACGGTCCTCCACGTCGCGGTGCCCGTCGGGCTCGCCCTGGAGCAGGTGCTGGGCACCTGGGAGGGGGGACAGGCGAGCGTGGGACTGCAGGAGGGAGCTCTCGGGGTCGCCCCCGGCGGGAGCCCGCGCTACCGCGCCGTCGCGGCCGCCGTCGACGAGGCACGCCGACGCATCGAGGCCGGGGAGTTCACACCGCTGCCCGCCGACTGACGGACCGGGACGGCGTCCGAGCAGCCGCGGTCCGCGCGCCTACGATGGGGCGCGACCGAATCCGAGACCGGAGTCCCCCCGTGCGTCGAGCCAAGATCGTCGCGACCCTCGGGCCGGCGCTCGACGACCCGGGCAAGCTCCGGGCCGCCCTCGCGGCGGGCATCGACATCGTCCGGCTGAACTTCTCGCACGGCACGCACGACGACCACGCCCGCCGGCTGGAGCAGGTCAACGCGGCCGCCGAGTCGCTCGGGCGCAACGTCGGCAGCCTCGGTGACCTCCAGGGG
>JAHWJY010000146.1 GCA_019348135.1 Actinomycetota bacterium | reverse complement strand
CGAACCACCGCATGGCGACGTCCGGGTCCCCGGTGCTGGGCGTGAGGTTCCAGGCCGGGTCGTCGAGCGAGCCCACGAGCTCCTCGAGCCGGGCGCGCCGCTCGCGGAACGGGACGTCGCGGAGGTCCTCGCCGGCGTGCGCGAGCAGGTCGAACGCGACGATCCGCGCCGGCGTCCGCTCCGCGAGGAGGTCGTTGCGCGACTGCGCCGGGTGGAGGCGGAGCTGCAGCGCGTCGAAGTCGAGCCGGTCGCCGGTCACGACGACCACCTCGCCGTCGACCACCGTGCCGGTGGGGAGGGACCGGATGGGCGCCTCGAGCTCGGGGAAGTACCGCAGCAGCGGTCGCTGGTTGCGCGAGTCCATCCGCACGTCGGGCCCGCTCCACGACAGACACCGGAAGCCGTCCCACTTGGGCTCGTAGGCCCACTCGCCGGTCGGCAGCGACGTCCGCACGCGCGCCTCCATGGGCGTCCGCGGCGCGGGGAAGGGGAACGTGGTCACCCGACGGACGTTAGCGGCGGGCCGCGCCCAGCAGTGCGGTCACCTCGTCGTCGCTCGTCTGGCCGAAGTCGTCGTAGTGGCTGCCCACGGCGAGGAAGTCGCGCGGCGTCGACAGCGCGACGACCTCGTCCGTCACGTCCTCGAGGTGCCGGACGGCCGCGGTCGAGGCGACGGGCACGGCCAGCACCAGCTGGCCCGGGTCGCGGCCGCGCAGCACCTGGACGGCCACCCGCGCCGAGGCGCCGGTCGCCATGCCGTCGTCGACGACCACGACGGTGCGTCCCGTGAGGTCGGCCGGCGGCCGGTCCCCCCGGTACTCGCCGACGCGCCGGCGCAGCTCCTCGCGCTCGGCCGCGATGGTGCCGCCGAGGTCCTCCCGGGTGAGGCCCATGCGGCGGAGCACGTCGTCGTCGACGAACTCCGCCCCGCCCTCGCCGATCGCGCCGACGGCGAACTCGGGGTTGCGCGGGGCGCCGACCTTGCGCACGACCAGGACGTCGAGCGGGGCGTCGAGGACGCGCGCCACCTCGGACGCCACCGGGACACCGCCCCGCGGCAGCCCCAGGACGATGGGGTCGACGAACCCACGGTCGGCCAGCGCGGCGCCGAGACGGCGTCCCGCGTCGGTGCGGTCGGCGAACCTCATGCGACCTCCTCGCCCGCGAGCACGGCGGCCACCACGGCGAGGTCCGCCTGGAACGCCGCCCTCGCCTCGGCGCGCTGGTCGTCGCTGCGACTGCGCAGGATCGACGACGGGTGGACGGTGGCGACGGTCGGTCGCCCGTCGGGTCCCTCGAGGACCTCGCCGCGCTGCTTCGTCACCCGGAAGCCGGAGCCGAGCAGCGCCTTCCCCGCCGTCGCACCGAGCAGCAGCACGACGTCCGGCTCGACCCGGGCGACCTCGGCGTGGAGCCAGGGCAGGCACGAGCGGATCTCGATGCTGTTCGGCTTCTCGTGGATCCGGCGCTTGCCGCGACGCTCGGACCACTTGAAGTGCTTGACCGTGTTCGTGACGTAGACGAGCGACCGGTCGATGCCGGCGGCCTCGAAGCCACGGTCGAGCTCGGCACCGGCGGGACCGACGAAGGGCTCACCCGTCTGGTCCTCCAGGTCGCCGGGCTGCTCCCCCACGACCACGAGCCGCGCGTCCGCCGGGCCCTCCCCGAACACCGTCTGCGTCCCCGTCTCGTGGAGGTCGCAGGCCGTGCAACCGGCCGCGATCCCCCGGAGCTCGGTCAGCGAGGCGTCCTCGGGGATGAGGACCTCCGCGGTCTCCACGCGAGCGACCTTCCGTCGACGGGCAGGTGCGCCTCCAGCATGGCGTCGACGCAGACCCGGTCGAGGATCCCGATGGCCCCTTCCGACCGTGGTCGCCTGGGCGGGCCCGCGTAGGGTCCGGCCCGTGAACCTGCTCGATCTCGTCCTCGTGGTCCTCGCCGTCGTGGCGGCGGTGGGCGGCTACCGCCTGGGCTTCCTCGCCCGCGGCGCGTCGTGGCTCGGGCTCGTCGCCGGCATCCTCGTCGGCGTCTGGGCGGTCCCGAACGTGCTGCGCGTGTTCACCGCCGGCGATCCCCTGACGCGCATGCTCGTCGGGGTCGGCACGCTCCTGCTCGCCGTGTCGGTGCTGACGGCCATCGGTGAATCCATCGGCCTGCGCCTGCGCCGGCGGGTGCACGGGACGGCGCTGCGACCCTTCGACCAGTCGATCGGGGCCGTCGCCGGGCTGCTGGCCATCGGCCTGCTCGTGTGGTTCCTCGCGCCCGGCGCGGCGGAGGTCCCGGGGGCCGTCAGCCGTCAGGTCCGCACGTCCGCGGTCGTCCGCACCGTCGCCGACCTGACGCCGGAGCCGCCCAACACGGTCCAGACGCTGCGCAACCTGATCGGACGCTCACGCTTCCCGCAGGTGTTCGCCGACCTCCAGCCGGCCCCCGACACCGGTCCCCCGCCGTCGGAGATCCCCGTGCCCCCCGACGTGGTGGCCCGGGTCACGGCCTCGACGGTCAACGTCGAGGTGGATGCCTGCGGCGGTCGCTTCGAGGGCTCCGGGTGGACCGTGGCGCCCGACCGCGTCGTGACGAACGCCCACGTCGTCGCCGGTGCCGACGTCGTGACCGTGCGGCGACCCGACGGGCAGGTGCGCGAGGGGCGCGTCATCGCGTTCGACGGGGGCGTCGACCTCGCGCTCCTCGCCATCCCCGACCTCGGACAGCAGCCGCTGCCGATGGCCCCCGGCGAGGTGGGCAGCGACGGCGCCACGGTCGGCTACCCGGGCGGTCAGGACGAGCCGCGGACCGAGCCGGTGTCGATCCGCGACCGGCGCAACACCATCGGTCGCGACATCTACGGGCGCGAGCCGGTCGAACGGGAACTGCTGTTCCTCGCCGCGAGCCTGCGGCAGGGCGACAGCGGCAGCGCGGTCTTCGACGTCCAGGGCCGCGTGGTGGGGACGGTCTTCGCGGTCTCCCCGGACCGGGCGTCGACCGCCTACGCGCTCGACCACGCGGAGGTGCGACGGTTCCTGGACGGTCCGAGGAGCGAGGGTGCGGGGCCCTGCGCGTGAGCCGGTCCGAGCTCAGCCGCCTCGAGGCACTGACGGTGCTGGCCCTGCCGGCCGACGCCGACGACGACGCGGTCAAGCGCGCCTACCGCCGCCTGGCCCGTGAGCTCCACCCGGACGCCGGCGGGGACGTGGAGGCCTTCCGCGACCTCCAGCTCGCCTACGAGCGGCTGGTCGAGCTCCCGGCGGGACCGCGGGAGCGGCGGTCCGCCCCCCGCGCACGGCCGTCGCGTCGGACCCGCGCCGGCGACGCGCCCACCCGGCTGTGGAGCGAGCACCCGACGGACGTCGCGGCGATCGACTGGGACGGCCGCGTGGACGGCACGGGCCTCGTGGCGGTCGACGTCGACGTCGTGGCCCGGTCCCTGGTCCGCCCGGGCCCCGGGCCGGTGCGGCCGTTCACGGCGCGGTCGCGGGGTCCGGCGTCGCTGCTGAACCGTTGGCTCCACCTCCTCGCCGAGGACCTCACGGCCACCCTCCACATCCGTCCGGCGCGGACCCGCGGCCGCCCCGGTCACGACGTCGAGGTGTGGATCCGGGTGTGGGCCCGCGGGGCGCGCCGCCGTGTCGACGCGGCCACCCTGCCGGACGACTGGGTGCGCCAGCGCGGATCGAGCTCCACCACCCTCATCCGCACGATCACGCCGAGCCCCGACCGACGGGTCACCGCGGCGCGCTCCGCCCGGATCGTGGAGGAGGGACTGGCGACGGCCGGCTGGCCGCTCGGCTCCTGGTACGCCGCGGCCGACGAGGTCGTCTGACGTGGCCCCTCCCGACGGAGCCGCCGGCAACGGCGCGAAGCTGGTCGCGGCCATGACGCTGACGAAGACCGGCGACCGCGTCGTCGACGCGAAGACGGTCCTGGCGTGGCTGTTCGCGACCCTGGGCGTGCCGGCGTTCCTCACCGGCCTGCTGGTCCCGATCCGGGAGTCCGGCTCGCTGCTGCCGCAGGCGGCGCTCGTCCCGCTGGTCCGCCGCCGGCCACGGCGGAAGGTGGTCTGGATCGCCGGCGCCGCCGGCCAGGCGGTCGCCGTGCTCGTCATGGCGGTGGTCGCGGTCACGTCCAGGGGCGCCGCCGCGGGCTGGGCCGTCCTCGCCGCCCTCGCCGGCTTCGCCCTGTCGCGGTCGCTGGCCTCCATCGCGTCCAAGGACGTCCTGGGTCGCACCATCCCCAAGGGCCGACGGGGGCGGATCAGCGGGGCCGCGACGGTGATGTCCGGGATGGTCGCCATCGCCGGCGGAGCGGCGATCGGGCTGCTCGGCGACGGCGCCGGGCCAGCCACCTTCGCGTGGCTGCTCGTGGGTGGAGCCGCGATGTGGCTGCTCGCCCTGCTGGTCTACGTGACGGTCCGCGAGCCCGTCGGCGACCACGCCCCCGACGCGGACGCGAGCGAGATCGTGCGCTCGCTCGCGCTCCTCCGGGACGATCCTCCCTTCCGGCGGTTCGTGGTGGCCCGCACCCTGCTGCTGGTGTCCGCGCTCGCCCCGCCCTTCGTGGTCACGCTGGCGAGCCGCGAGGCCGGCACCGCGATCGCCGGCCTGGGACCGTTCGTGATCGCCCAGGGCCTCGCCTCGATGCTGGGCGGCCGGGCGTGGGGACGTCTGGCGGACCGGTCCAGCCGCGCCACCATGGTGTGGTCGGCGGGGCTCGCCGGCGTGGTCGTGCTCGCGTTCCTCGCCGCCCTCCGCATCGGTCCGGTCGCCGACGCCGCGGTGACGTACCCGCTCGTCTACTTCGTCCTGGCGCTGCTCCACACCGGCAGCCGGCTCGGACGCAAGACCTACGTCGTCGACCTCGCCGAGGGCGACCGGCGCACCCGGTACGTCGCCGTCTCGAACACCGCGATGGGCGTGCTCCTGCTCGTGACCGGGGCCGTCAGCGCCGGCCTGGCGGGGCTCGGGATCGAGCTCGCCCTGGCCTTCCTGGCGGTGCTCGGTCTCGCGGCCGTCCCCGTCGCCCGTAGCCTGCCCGACGTGAGCGCCCGCGCCTGACGGGCGACGTCCACGCTGGAGCGCCCGTGCCGGATGACCGCGACCTCGACCTCGTCCTGCTCGGAGCGACCGGGTTCACCGGCGGCCTCGTCGCCGCGGACCTCACCCGGCAGCTCGGGTCGTCGGGGCTCCGGTGGGCCATCGCCGGACGTGACCGCGCCAAGCTGGAGGCCGTCCGCGAGCGCCTCGCGACGATCTCCCCCGGTGCCACGCCGGACGGGATGGAGGTCGTCGACGTCCACGACCGGGCGGCCCTGACCGACCTGGCACGACGCACCCGCGTGATCGCCACCACCGTCGGCCCCTACGCCCGGCACGGCGAGGACGTCGTCGCCGCCTGCATCGCGGCCGGGACGGACTACGTCGACATCACCGGCGAGCCGGCGTTCGTGCACCGCCTGCTGCGCGACCACCACGACGCGGCCGTGGACGCCGGCGTGCGCATCGTGAACTGCTGCGGCTTCGACTCGGTCCCCCACGACCTGGGGGCCCAGCTCGCCGTCGAGCAGCTCCCCGACGACGAACCCGTCGAGCTCCGCGGCTTCGTGTCGGCGAAGGGCCGGTTCTCCGGCGGCACCT
>JAHWJY010000040.1 GCA_019348135.1 Actinomycetota bacterium | reverse complement strand
AGGCGTCACCGAACCCGCAGTCGCCACGCTCCGGCGTGTCGATGCCGATGATCCGCACGCGCTCGACCACGCCGTCGCTGGAGCGGACGTCGAGGGTGTCGCCGTCGACCACGTAGGTCACGGTCCACATCGCCGCGAGGACCACGGGCGCCGGCGACGGGGACGGCGACGCCGCGGGGGACGGGGAGGGTGACGGCGACGGGGAGGGCGCCGGCGCTGGCGATGGCGACGGGATCGCGCTCGCCGGTGGTGTCGCCTCGGAGGCCGGCCGAGCGGCGAGGGGCTCCTCGTCGTCACGTTGCGCGTCGGCGGCGGTCTCCGCGGCGACGGGGTCGTTGGCCGGATCCGGGGTGCCGACGTCCAGCCACAGCGCCCCGCCGAGGACCAGCACGCCGGCGGCGACCGCCCGGTTGAGGGTGGCGGCGGGGTCACGCCGCAGGATCAGCAGCGCCCCGAGGACCGGCGCGAGGCCGAGCCAGAGCAGCGCCTGTCCCCACCACGGGATCGACCTGAAGACATCCCATGCTCTGTCGAACGGCTGCATGAGGCCCCCCCGGTCGCAGCTCCTGTCCCCCCGGTCGGCGGCTCGAGGGACCGACTGAAGGCCGGCCCGGACATCTGGCCATTCCCGGCCATGCCGTCATGGGCACCTCGAGGGCGGGTCGCCGGCCCGCGGCGCGGCCAGGTCGCCCGGCGTCCCGGCGTCAGCGAGCGTGTGTCGGGCCGGCCTGGACGACCGTGCGAGACGCGGCCGCGCCGGCGTCGACGACGTCCTTGCCGTACGGGGCGACGGCGAGCCGGCCCATCTTGAACACCGCGATGCCGAACGGGATGCCGATGATCGTCAGGCACAGCAGGAGACCGACGAGCAGGTGCCCCAGGAACAGCCACCAGCCGGCGACGAGGAACCACACGACGTTCATGAGGAACGAGCCGGCGCCGGCGCCGGGGTCCTCGACGACGACGCGACCGAAGGGCCACAGCGCGTAGCCGGCGAGACGGAGCGCCGGGACCGCCAGCGGGATGGTGACGACGAACACCACGGCGAGGAGCGCCGCGACCGCGTAGCCGATCGCCAGCTCGACGCCGGCCACGATCAGCCAGATGAGGTTGAGCAGGATCCGCATGGTCGCCTCCTCCCTCGACCCTAACGGCCCCCGTGGACCACGGCACCGTCCGCCGCCGGGAACGGTGCCGAGGTTTCACGCCGGCGCAACGGGGACGTAACCAACGGTCCGTAGCGTCCACTCCATCGCCGAGAGAGGGACGCACGTGACCGAGACGCTGCTGGAGGAGCTCCTCGACCGGAGCTTCCTGTTCGACGACCCGTCCACCTACCGCGCCGGCGTGGTCGACGCCTGGTCGGCCATCCAGGAGGCGGACGCCGCCTCGCACCGCGACCAGGCGGAGGTCGCGCACGTCACGGTCGCCTGAGGTCCCGCCCTCCGCCGTCATCTCTGTCCCGGCGTTCCTGCCACCCCTGCAACCCTGCCGGGACACGGATCGGAGGCTTCGACGCGCGGTGTTCGCTCCGGCGGCGGCCTCACTCCAGGAGCGCGTCGAGGGTCCGGGCGAGGAACGTCGCCATCTGCCCGCGTGAGAGGGTCTCGGACGGGCCGAAGACCCCGCCGCCCTTCCCGGTGACGATGCCGAGAGCGGTGATCTCGTTGATGTGCCGCTCGTACGGCGAGGCGTCGTCGTCGCCGTACCAGTCGGTCGACGTCGTCGTCGTGACCCCACCGACCGCGAGCGCCCCGCGGGTCCAGCTCGCCATGACCGCCCGGGGGATCGCCTGGGACGAGCCGCACGTCCGGTCCGCCGGCGCCGGCACCACCTTGGCGGCGATGAGCCGCTCGAGGTTGACGGCGTGGACGTCCGTCTCGGCGCACGTGTCGTCGGCTTCCGGCACGGCGACCCCGGCAGCGGTGAGCGTGCGCACGAGGAACGTGGCCGTCTGCCCCCGGCTCAGCTTGCCGCCCGGCTCGTAGGTCGTTGCGGTCCTGCCGGTCGTGATCTTCCAGCCGGCGACGCAGTCGATGGTGTACTCGTGCGCCGTCCCCGCGGTGTCGGTGAACGGGCCGCCCTGGTGCTCGTCGCAGGTCGTGGCGACGTCGCGCGCCTCCGGGGTCGGGTAGGCCTTCCCGGCACCGACGAGCCGGGCGACGTCGAGGAGCCCGTACCCGTCCGCCGTGGTCCCGGGGACGTCCGTCACGGCGGCCCGCAGCGCGGTCCGCGCCTGGTCGGTCGTGGCCCGGTTGCCGTTCAGCCACAGCGACAGCGCGCCCGCGACGTAGGGGCTCGAGAACGACGTGCCCGACTGGAAGCCGATGCGGTCACCCTCGTCGAGGACGGCGACGCCCGTCGAGCGGTCCCCGCCGGCACCACCGGGTGCGACGAGTTCGGCGTTGGCCGGCTGCGAGTACGGGGCGATGCGGCCGTCGGGGCCGGTCGCCCCGACGCCGATGACCTCGGGGAACGACGCGGGGTAGTTCGCCGTGGCCACCGGCCCGTCGTTGCCGGATGCGGCGACCAGGATCTTGCCCTTCGCGGCCAGCCGACGGATGGCCTCCCGGATCAGCGGATCCATCTCCGTCCCACCGAGGGACATGTTGACGATCCGGATCGAGTCGACGGTCGAGATGTGGTCGAGCGCCGCGGCGACCGCGCCGGACTCGACGCAGGGACCGTTGTGCCCCGTGACGCGGTAGGGCCGCACGACCGCGCCGGGGTTGACGCCCGTCACCTCGCGACCGTTGTTCCGGGTGCCGGCGGCGATCCCTGCGACGCCCGTGCCGTGCGGGTGGAGCGCCGAGTTCGCGCCGGCACCGATCAGCTGCCCGGTGACGCCGTCGAAGCCGGTGGCGACGCGTCCGACCAGGTCGGGGCGGGTGGCGTCGATGCCGGAGTCGACGATCGCGATGTCCGCGGCCGCGGACGGGCGCGCCGACCACGCGTGCTGGAGGTTCAGCTGGTCGATCGCCCACTGCGTCGGTTCGGGGTCGTTGACGGCGGAGAGGCGGTAGGTCGTCGGCCGGTCGACCGCGGTCTGGCCCGGCAGGTCGAGCTCGCCCAGCCGCGCCACGGGGGAGACCGTCAGGGCGCCGAGGTTCGGTGCCACCGACTCCACGTCGAGGCCGGCGGCCCGCGCCGCCGCGACGGCGGCCGCCGTGTCCGAGGTCCGCACGACCGCCTTGCGGCCGAGCAGGTACGAGTCGCACTGCGACGGGAACGTGGGGGCGGGGTGGCCGGGGTTCGGGATGGCGTCACGCATCCCCTGTGCGTCGAACGTCTGGAAGCCGAAGTGGTAGGCGTACGGGAAGCCGACCGACGAGGCGTTGATCGTGAACGCCCCGAAGGTCTCGCCGGGGTCGGACGAGTCGATCACGCCGTAGCCCTGGTCGACCAGGGCCCAGTGCTCCGGCGGCGCCCCGTCGTAGGTCCGGTGGACCTCGTAGTAGCTGTCCATCCACTGCACGACGACGAAGTCGGCGCGGAAGTACGGGTCCTGGACGTCCTCGTCGATGGCGAACAGGACGGTCTCGTCCGACGTGTAGCGCATCGGCTTGCCGACGCAGGTGAGCCACGCGAACGACACGTTCGCGCCGCCGTCGTCCGACATCCCGAAGCGGGCGATGTCGGCGTGGCCCGTGTCGTCGCACTCGTCGTAGTAGTCGTCAGCGAGGGAGGTCTGCGCCGACGCCAGCGACGACGTGGAGGACCGGGTCCGCGTCCCCTCCTGAGGCGGCGACGACCGCTCCGGGAAGGCGGTCGGGAACCGGTCGCCGGGCATCCCCACGGGTGGTGACCCGGCGGTCGTGGCGATGGCCGCGGTGGACGGGACCGCGATGGACGCGACCAGCACGCAGGCGGCAGCGAGACGTAGGCGAAGCATGGAGTACCCCCGTTGAGCGAGCCGGGATGGTGGCACGCCGGCGCCTCGAGTGCACGCAAGGTGCCCGACCGGCGCTACGGGATGCGCAGCACGACCTTGCCGCGCACCTTGCCGTCCTTCGCCTCGGTGACCGCCCCGCGGACCGCGTCGAGATCGTGCACCGACTGGACGTGCGGGGTGAGCTGGCCGGCGTCGACCAGCCGCGCCAGCTCGCCGAGCTGGCGGACGTCGGGGCGGACGAAGATGTAGGTCCCCCCGCGCTCCTGCGCGGCCTGCGGGTCGAGGACGCTGACCACCCGGCCCGGGGTCCGCAGGAGCTCGTCGCCGACGGGCTGCAGGCCCGGGCCGGCGAAGTCGGCGATCGCGTCGACGCCGTCCGGCGCGACCTCCCGGACGCGCTCGGCGACGCCCTCCCCGTAGGTCACGGGCTCGCCGCCGAGGCTGCGGAGGAAGTCGTGGCTCGGCTCGCTGCAGGTCCCGATGACGCGGGCACCGCGGGCGAGCGCGATCTGCGTCGCGAGGTGTCCGACCCCGCCGGTCGCGCCCTGGATCAGGAGCGTGTCGCCGGCGCCGACCTCGAGGTCCTCGACGAGCGCCTGCCAGGCGGTGAGGCCGGCGAGGGGGAGGCAGCTCGCCGCCACGGGATCCAGCTCCTCCGGCGCCCGCGCGACGCCGCGGGCGTGGACGGCCACCAGCTCGGCCCAGGTGCCCGCCCCGATGAGGTCCTTGCGGGCGTAGCCGAAGACCGGCTGGCCGACCTCGACGTGGCGCACCGCCGGCCCGACCGCGACGACCTCGCCGGCGAGGTCCCAGCCCGGGATGAACGGCCACACCGCCGGGAAGGCCCGGTCGAGCGATCCGCCGATCGACTTGTAGTCGACCGGGTTGATGCCGGCCGCCCGCACCCGCACCAGGACGTAGTCGGGACCCACCTTCGGGTCGTCGACCTCACGGACCTCGAGGACCTCGGGACCTCCGTACTCGTCGAGGACGACGGCGCGCATGCCTGCTCCTGGGTCGAGGACCGCCAGTGTGCCGCGGTCAGCGGTACTCCGGCAGCGGGAGGCGGAACGCGAAGACGGCACCCGTGGCGACGTCCTGCTCGTACCACAGCCGTCCGCCGTGCATCTCGACGATCTGGCGGGACACCCACAGCCCGAGCCCCGTCCCGCGGGCCGTGCGACGGTCACCGACCGTCGCCTGGGTGAACCGCTCGAAGAGGGACGGCAGGAACGACTCCTCCACGCCGGGCCCGTGGTCGGTCACGCTGATCACGATCCCGCCGGGGACGGGCGTCGCCCGCACCTCGATCGGCGGGGCGCCGTAGCGGCTGGCGTTCGAGACGAGGTTGGCGACGACGTGGGCCAGCAGCTCGCGGTCGCCCTCGAACCGCCCCTCGACCTCGCAGGTGATCGTGAGCGGATGGTCCGAGAAGGCGCCCAGCAGCTCGGGGTCGAGGATCTCCGGGATCTCGAAGGTGCTCCGCCGGTGGGCGTCGGCGCCGGACTCGACGCGCGAGGCGAGGAGCAGGTTCTTCACCAGGTGCTCCATGCGCCGCACGTTGCGCAGCATGGCGTCCAGGTGCGGGGCCGCCGCTCCGTCGTCGGGCAGCCCGTGATGCTTCCACAGCTCCAGGAAGCCCCGCAGCACCGTGACGGGCGTGCGCATCTCGTGGGACGCCATCGCGATGAAGTCGCGGCGCACCGACTCCGCCTGTCGCAGCCGTTGGTTGGCCGTCCGGAGCTCCTCCGTGCGGTCGCGGACGCGTCGCTCGAGGAGATCGCTGGTCGACTGCAGGTCGAGGTGGAGCCTGCGGGTGCGCACGGCGTTGCGGACGCGGAGCAGGATCTCGGTGTGGTCGAACGGCTTGGTGAGGAAGTCGCTCGCCCCGAGGTCCAGCGCCTCCAGGCGCGCGCCGGCGTCCGCGGTGACCACGATCACCGGGATCTGTGACCAGCGCTCGTCGGAACGCAGGAGCCCCAGGATGTCGGCCCCGTTCAGGCCCGGCATGTGCCAGTCGAGCAGGATGATGTCCGGATCGACCGCCGCGAGCATGGAGGCCAGCTGTGACGGGTCCTGCGCCGTGTGGACCTGGCCGTAGCCTGCTCGCCCGAGGATCCGGTCGAGCAGCGCCGCGTTGGCGGGCTCGTCGTCGAGCGCCAGGATCCGCGCCTGGCCGTCCGGCGACCGGACGCCGTCGTTCGCTGTGTCGATCGGAGGGTCCCTGGAGGTGGGGGAGCGGCGTGCTGACGGTGGCAGGGTGCCGGCGCGACCGCCGGCTCCCTGTCGCACGGTCACGTCATGTAGGCGGTTCCTGCCAGGGCCGGCTGGGCGGCGACGACGAGCAGGGCGGTCCAGGCGAACACGATCGTGGTGAGGCGCTTCTTCAAGGTGAGCTCCGGTGTCGGTGACGGCCGGAGTCTCGGTGGGCGGTGTCTCGCCGCTGTCTCGCGGCGACGACCGCGGGCCCGCCGCTAGGTGGTCACCCCGTCCCGGTGCCCCGCGTGGCCGGTCGGTGACCCTCCGTGCGCAGGTGGCGCAGGTCACGCCGCACGGTCGACGCGCTGACCTCGAGGATGACCGCGAGGTCCTCGACGGTCGCCTCGGCCTCCTGGTCCCGGATCTGGTCCAGGACGTGCAGGAGCTGGTGTCGACGCTCGCCCGGCGTGGGCGGGGGCGGGTCGAGGTCGACCGTCACGTCGATCCTCTCGGCCCCGAGGAGCGGGCGTCCGCGTGCGGCGTCGCGCCGTGCCAGTCGCACCGCGACCCGACGAGGGCTCACCTCCCGGCCGAGGGTGGTGATCGCCTCGTGCTCCTCCACGCCCTCGGTCGCCGCCGCGCGACCGCGCTCGTCGAGGTCGGCCATGGCTGCCGTGAGGCACGCGAACGCACGCAGCCGGTGGTCCAGCGTCGCCTCGGGGCGCGACGTGGCGGCCGCGACCTCGGCGACGCGATGGTGCACGCGGTGCGGCTCCGCGCTCGCGCCCACCCGCTCGGCGGCCAGCGTCGCCAGCTGCCACGCTCCGTCGTCGTCGCCGGCGTCGAGGCGGCACCGGGCCGCCAGGGAGGCCAGATCCGGGACGAACTCGTCCAGGCCGACCCGGGTCGCGAGCGCGAGGGCGTCCTCGGCCGTCGCCACCGCGTCACCGGCGTCGCCGGCGGCCACCGCGAGCTCCAGCTGCCCGCGTCGGATCTGGACCTCGGCCCGCTGGTCGTCCGCGGAGCGGGCCTCGACGAGGCCGGCCGAGAGCAGGTCCTGCGCGCCGTCGAGGTCGCCGCGGCGACGCGCGATCCCGGCGGTGGTCTCCAGCGCGACCGCGGCGAGCCCCCGGCTCCCGATCTCGTCGAAGTAGCGCCGGGCGGCGTCGGCATCGCGGTCCGCGGCGTCGTCGTCCGCCAGCCAGCGGTGCTGGAGCCAGGCCCGGTTGAGCTCGACCATGGCGATCCCGCGCCGGTTGCCGAGCCCGCGGAAGAGCGCGATGGCGCGGTCGTAGGCGCCCCGGGCCGGGACGGGTTCGCCCCGGGCCAGGTGGACCGTCCCGAGGTTCACGAGACCGACCGCCTCGCGGTGGCGGTAGCCGATCCGCCCCGCCAGGGCGATCGCGCGCCCGTGGAGCCGGACGGCCAGCTCGGTCGTCCCGGTCTCGGCGTGGAGGTCGGCCAGCGCACCGAGCACCTGCACGGCGCCGGTGGAGTCATCGTGCTCCTCGACGAGCGCGAGGGCGGTCTGCAGCTCCGTGCGGGCCTCGTCGAAGCGCTGCAGGCTGCGGAGCGCACCGCCCAGCGCGAACAGCGCCTGACTGCGCTCGGGGTCGTCCTCGGCCAGGCGCGTCGTGGCGGACCGGAGGAGCGGCACCGCCTCCGCGTTCCGCCCCGACCAGCTGAGGATCCGGCCCTGGGTCACGAGCGCGCGTGCGTGCAGGGCCGTGCCCGATGCCGCTGCCCGGTCGGCCGCCTGCCCGGCGATCGCCGTCGCCTCGGCGAACCGGTCGACGTGCGCGAGGTAGGTCGCCTGGCGGAGGTCCACCTCGAGGCGCCGCCCGACGTCGACCCCGGTGAGGGCCTGGAGCCGCGTCAGGACGTCCTCCTGCTCCTCGCGGCGACCGAGGACGTCGAGGACCGACTCGAGCTGGAGCAGCAGGTCGAACCGCGCCTCGGCGGACGTCGGCGTCGACCCGCTCAGCTCGGCGGCCAGGCGCAGGTGCTCGGCCGCCGTGGCGTAGCCGTGGAGCTGGACGGCGCGGTCCGCGGCACGTCGGAGGTACGGGACGGCGCGGTGCGGGAGGCCGGCGCGCTGGAAGTGCTGGGCCAACCGCTCGATCTCGTCCGGCTCGGTCGTCTCGAGCGTCCCGGCGGCGACCTCGTTGAGACGGCGGGCGTCGTCCTCGGACAGCGAGTCGAGCAGGACCCGGCGGGTCGCGGCGTGGGTGAACCGGCAGCGTCCGTCGTCGATCTCGAGGACGTTGCGTTGCAGCAGGTCGTGCAGCGCGCCGGACACCGACGACCGGTCGCGGCCGCTGGCGGCCTGCAGCGTCTCGATGGCGAAGTCGGGTCCGAGCACCGCTCCCAGCCGGACCAGGTCGACGGTGGCCGGATCGAAGAGCGCGAGACGTTCCCCGATGAGGGCACGCAGGCTCTCGCTCACCGGGATCCGCAGCCGGTCGAGGCTCTCGCGCTCGCGCGAACCGAGCGACCCGGCGTCGCGCAGCGACCGGAGCATCTCGAGGAGGTAGAGCGGGTTGCCGCCCCCCGCGCGGTGGATGGTGCCGGCGAACGACGCCGGCACGTCGGTGGTCCCGAGGACCTCGCGGAGGAGGCCGGCCGTCTCGAACGGTGACAGCGCGTCGAGGTGGAGCCGCACGGGTCGCGCATCGCGGTCGATGTCCCGGAGCGCCGCCCACACCGGCTCGTCCTGCCGCGCGTCCACGTCCCGGAACGTCAGCACGACGAGGAGGCGTGCGTCCCGTGACCGACGCGCGAGTCCCTGCAGCAACGCCAGCGTCTCGTGGTCGGCACGGTGGACGTCCTCGACGACGAGCACCACCGCCTCGAGCGCGGCCAGCCCCAGCAGCACCTGGATCAGCGCCTCGCGCATGCGCTCGCTGGCGTCGGCTCCGGTCAGCGCCGACGGGTCCCGGCCGGAGGCCGGGGCGGAGCCGCGACGCTGCAGCGGCGGCAGGAGCACCGCGGCCTGGCGCAGCCAGACGTCGTCCACCTGCGCCACCAGCTGCGCGACCTGGACCGGGCCGAGCTGCGGCAGGAGGGCGTCGGCCAGGGGCGCGTAGGGCCGATCACGTCCGTCACAGCCGCCCCAGAGGACGGTGAGGCCGCGCCACCGGGCATCCTCGGCCGCCTGCGTCACGAGCTGCGTCTTGCCGATGCCCGCCTCGCCCTCGACGAAGACCGTCCCGCCGGCGCCGGAGAGCGTCCGCTCGACCTGGTCGACGAGCACCAGACGGTCGTCGTCGCGGCCGATGAGGCGATGGCTCACGAGCTGCTCGACCGGCTTCCGGGTGGCGACGCTCACGCCCCGGATCTGGGAGATCCTCGTGTGGAGCGCGACGGTGTCGGCCGACGGCTCGGCGCCCAGCTCCTCGGCCAGCACCGACCGGCAGCGCTCGAACTGCTCCAACGCCTGGCTCGGCTGCCCGAGCAGCATGTAGAGGCGCATCACCTCGCGGTGCGAGTCCTCCCGCAGCGGCGCCTGGTGGGTGAGCCGGCGGGCGAACATCAGCGCCTCGTCGAAGTTGCCCCGCTGCTTGCACGCCGCCACCAGCCGGTCGAGCGCCGTGACGTACCGCTGGCGCAGGCGGTCCTGCTCGGCGAGGACCCACGGCTCGTACGAGCCCGCCAGCAGATCCCCGTGGTAGAGCTCGACACAGCGCCGCAGGCTGCGGAGGCCGGCACCGTCGACGGTGCCCGCCCGGTCGATGGCGTCGAGTCGCTGCTCGAACTCCTCCACGTCGAGCCAGTACGGCGCGGTGGCGTCGAACATCACCACGTCGCCGGGCGTGAGCAGGTACGGCTGCTCCGGCGCGAGCTCGCTGAGGCTGTCCTGGACCTGCCACAGGACGTGGCTCAGCCGGCGTCGTCCGCGGGACTCGACGGCGTCCGGCCAGAACCGGTCGGTGAGCATCGTCCGCGGCTGCGGCCGGCCGGCCTGGAGGGCGAGCCACGAGAACAGCAGGCGCGCCGGACGGGTCGGGAGGGGCGGCAGCTGCTGGCCGCCGTACGACACGGAGAACCCCCCGAGGAGGGAGATCTCCAGCCCGTCGCGCCGCAACGCCATCGTGGAACACCGAACCGTCGACGCCGGCGAGCCTACGCCACGCGGTCCCGCGAGAGGGCGATAGCAACCGATGGTTGCACATCGTCCCAAGGCGGGGTAGCTTCGCGCAACCGATGGTTGCGACAACAGGAGAGGGACGCATGGAGTACGCCAGCATCGAACGCGAGATCCACGTCGAGGCCCCGCCGGAGGTCGTGTTCGAGGTGGTCAGCCGCCCGGAGCACATCCGCGCGTGGTGGGACGCCGAGACCGACCTCGAGCCCATGCCGGGCGCGACCGGCGAGCTCGTGTGGGGCGACGCCGACGAGCCCCGCGGCAACGTCGTGCCGATCACGGTCGTGGTGTCCGAGCCCCCGCGGGTGTTCAGCTTCCGCTGGACCCACCCCGCCGGCGAGGAGGCGGTCACCGGCAACTCGTTGCTCGTGACCTTCGAGCTGGTGCCGACGGGTGACGGCACGACGCTGCGGATGACCGAGACCGGGTTCCGCGAGCGCGGCTGGGAGACGGCCGCCCTGCAGGCCGAGTACCAGGACCACGTGTCCGGCTGGGACACCTTCGTGCCCCGCATCGCGGCGCACGCCGAGCAGCTGGTGGCCTCGCGATGACGGTCGCCGTCGACGACGACCTGTGGTCGGCGATCGGGGACCCGACGCGCCGGAAGCTGCTCGACCTGCTGCTCGCCGGCACGGCCGGGACGGCCACCTCGCTGAGCGACGAGCTGCCGGTGACGCGGCAGGCCGTCGCGAAGCACCTCGGGGTCCTCGACCGCGTCGGCCTCGTGCACGCGACGCCGGCGGGGCGCGAGAAGCGCTACCGGGTCGACCAGGACCAGCTCGGCCGGGCCGTCGCCCAGCTCAACGCCGTCGGCGACACCTGGGACGCCCGGCTGCAGCGCATCAAGCGCATCGCGGAGTCCATCCAGGAGACGAACGACTGACCCCGCGACCGCGAGCGCGGTCGCATCCAGAAGAGGAGCGACGAGATGGTGGACATCCTGCACCGCGTCGGCATCACGGTGCCACGCGACGAGGTCTTCGAGGCGCTGACCGCGCCGGCGAGGCTCGCCCAGTGGTGGACCGAGGACACCCACGGCGACGGCGACGAGGGCGGCGTCCTGGCGTTCCGCTTCGGGGCGACCGGGGGCTTCGACATGAAGGTGCTCGAGGTGGTCCCCGAGGAGCGCGTGCTCTGGGAGGTCATCGACGGACCCGAGGAGTGGATCGGCACCCAGGTGAGCTTCGACCTGCGCACGGCGGGCGACTTCACGATCGTGCTGTTCGCCCACCGCGACTGGCGCGAGCCGGGCGAGTTCATGCACCACTGCAGCACCAAGTGGGCGACGTTCCTGATGAGCCTCAAGGCGCTCCTCGAGACCGGCACCGGCGCCCCGGCGCCGCGTGACGTCCGGATCAGCGACTGGCACTGAGCTCCGCCGGCGGCCGGTCCTCCGACCGGCCGCCGCGCGGGAGGTTCACCGGACCTGGCTGGGCCCCGCCTGGCCGGGACCGGTGCGCAGCAGCGGCACGCAGCCGCCGATCCGCATGTCGCCGTCGACGCCGGAGTCCGCGATCGCGGCCTCCACCGAGCCGGGGCCGCCGTCGGCGCCGGCGCGGTAGTTGGGCACGGAGAGCGTGCAGTGGCTGCGGTAGAACGGGCTCAGCCGCTCCAGCGTCCAGGTCCCCTCGATCCGGTACGGGACGTTGCCGCCGAAGAACGGGTCGCCGGACTGGGCGGCCAGCTCGGGGTCCCAGAACCCCATGCTGATGTTGTGCTTGTCGATGGTGCCGGCCGGGAAGACCTTCGACGTCAGCCGGTCGAACGCGGACAGCGCCTGCTCCTGTCGGAAGGAGCGCTCCTCGGCCTCGCTGCGTCCGTGCTGGGTCACGACCTCGCCGGCCTCGTCGACGACGAGCCTGCCCTTCAGGTGCCGGTCGAGCCACGCGACGTTGTAGTAGTTCGTCGCCTGCTCGTGCAGCCGGTTGCCGGTGAGGCCCGAGCCGCGGCCGTTCCAGTCGGTGTGGACGGTGTCGCGGAAGGTCAGGTGCAGCACGTCCAGTCCGCGAGCCACGCCGTCCTCGTAGGCGGCCTGGCCGCGGTCACGGCCCTCGGGGTAGCCGTCCGCGTAGGACCGCGGGCTCGAGAAGCCACCGTCGGTGCGCTGGAACATGATCGGCTGGCACGGGGCGTCGCCGACGCAGTTCTCGGCGCCGACGGCGTCGCCACCGTCCCACGCGAGGATCGCGTGGACCCGCGGGTCGCCCTGGTAGCCGAGCGCGCAGCCGGACCCCTGGGAGTGCCCGGCGAGCGCGACGCGGCTGAGGTCGGCGAGCTCGCCCCACTCGCCCGACGCGGGGCTGGCGAGCCAGTCGATGACGTCGCCGGCGTTGGCACAGCGCTGCACGTTCGGGCCGCCGAGCCCCGGGACGTAGCCGGCGCCGTAGCCGTCGACGCCGATCGCGATGTAGCCGTTCTCGGCGAACGTCTGGGTGTTGAAGCGGTGGTGGATGTCCTGGGCGATCACCCCGTGCATCACGATCACGACCGGGTACGGGCCGTCGAAGCGCTCGAGGCCCTCCGGCAGGTCCGGGCAGTCGTCCGGTGCCGTGGTGCACGGGCGGTAGGCCTCCGCGGACGACACGGGCGGGATGTCGGTGATGTTCAGCTGCTCGACGTGGAAGCGGACGCCGTCGTGGTCCGCCGGCTCGCGGTACGGGTCGGTCCCGTACGTCGCCGCCGACCGGGCCGAGTCCGGCAGCGGGTGCTGGTTGCGGTCCGAGTCACGCTGGTCGGTGCAGGCGACGTGGGTCTCGTCGTAGAGCGCCCACTCGTCGGTCCCCGGCTCGGGGGTCGCCCCGGTGCGCTCGCCGTTCTCGTCGAACGGGTTCCAGCGGTCGTCGAGGCAGTCGTACTTCTCGTAGTCCCATGGGTCCTCGGGGTCCGACAGGGCCGGCACGGCCCCGAGCGCGAGCCCGAGGATCGTGAGGAGCCCCACGAACGTCGGGCGCTGCGGGCGCCTCGGGTTGCGCCGGGTCCGGATGTTCGCGGTCACGATCTCGTCCTCCGCCGTCGGTCGGGTCGGTCGGGCTCTGCTCCCCGGCGCCTTTCGCGCTCGCGCGATCGATCCCCTGCCGCGGAACGTGAGACACCCGTCTCAGATCGTCCGGCCGCCCACCGGCGGGGCGGCTACCGCTGCGTCAGCGGGACGAGCCGCGAGTCCTCGAGCGCGGCGGTGCGGTGCCCGACGCCGGCGAGGTAGTCCTCGTCGTTCGTGAACCGCAGGAAGGTCTCGACGTCGGGGTAGCGCACGAGCAGCACCACGTCCCACTGCTCGTCCTCCGGCCCGATGACCGACGCCTGGGCGTGCCCGGCGAACACGAGCTCGCCGCCGAACGACGACAGCAGGTGCGAGACGTGCTCCTCGTAGCGGCGGTACGCACCGGAGCCGCTGATCGGCTCGGCCGGCGCCAGCTCGGGCGAGGCCGAGTAGTCCGCCTCGTTGCGGAAGCGCAGCAGGTTCAACATCACGACCGGGCCGCCGCCGGCCGTCGCCCGCAACGCCTCGAGCTGCTCCCGGGTCGGCTGGATGTGCATCGTTCCTCCGCTGCTGGTGGTCGCCCGGCCGGTGCGGCGCTGCCGCGCCGGCCGGGCTCGATCCGGCGGTCAGTCGACGTTGACGTCCTGGACGTGCTCGTCGTTCTTCATCTTCACCGGTTCGATGATCATGGTGCGCCGTCCGACGACGCCGGTGGACGCGCCGCCATCGGTCGTGTCGGCGTCGCTGTAGGTCGCGTACAGGCGCACCGTGTGGATGCCCTTCCCGGCGTTCAGCTGGACCCAGTTGAACGCATTGGCGGTCCGGGTGTCCATGAAGGTCCGGATGGTGGCCTCCTCGTCCTCGAACAGGGTGGTCTCGCGCTCGTACTTGCGGTCGCAGAACACGACGCTGCCGTCATCGGTGGCGGTGCCGGGCTCGGTGGGATGGGTCGCCGTCTGGCCGATCCCGATCGGCTGCTCCGCGCCTCCGTCCGTCGCGATGGTGAGGTGGTACTTCAGCTGCCCGCGGGCGGTCTGGTGGTCGTTGCCGATGGTGGTGACCTCGGTCGTGATCGAGCACTCCGAGGCGATCTGGAGCAGCAGGTCGGAGGTGGTCGACGTCCGGAACGTCTCCTCCAGCAGCTGGACCTCCTCGCCTTCGCCCACGAAGGCGACGTCCTCGATCGCGCCCGACGCGACGACCTTGTCGGCGGGCTGGTGGTTGGCGTCGGCACGGCCGACGGTGACGACGAGGAGGGCCAGGAGGAGGAGGATGACCCCGGCGATCGAGGAGCGGTTGTGGAGCGTTGCGCTACGGACGGACATGCGTTCTCCTTTGGACGGACGTGAGCCGCCACCAGCCCGACCGCAGCGGAGGTCGAGCACGCGGCGGGTGCAGGCGGTACGGCAGGGAGCGGGCGCACGCTGCGCCGGCGGCGGCGGACGCTAGTCCGGATGGACGGGGAGGGGTAGTCCCGAAGGCTCATCTCCTCCGACCGCACGGCCGGGCCGGTCTCGGTGGCCGATCCTGGTCCTCCTCCTCCCTATCCTCCCTCCACGAGGCGGAGGTGACCGATGCCCGAGGTCGCGGCCCACGGCGGCCGAGGACGCCGGTGAAGCGCAGACACTGGGGCGTGGACGTCGGGACGCGGGCGCTGCACGCCGTCGCGATCGACGACGACGGCCGCCTCGCCGGGGCCGTCGTGGTCGCACCGGCACGGGTCGCGGAGCTCGTGGAGCGGGTCGCGGGCGCGCCGGCGGTGGGCGTCGACGCCCCCGACCGGTGGAGCCTCGCGCACCACGCCGGCGACGACCGGCTCCCCGGCAAGTTCCGCACCGCACGCTGCGGCGAGATCCAGCTCCGCCACGAGTTCGGCTACCCCGTCCCGTGGACGACCCCGGTCGCGACGGGCGCCCGGACCGGCTGGATGGAGGTCGGCTTCGAGGTCCACGCCGCGCTGCGACCGGTCGCCGGCGAGGTCGTCGAGGTCTTCCCGCACGCGGCGTTCCTCCACCTCGCCGGCCGGCGGACCCTGCCGGCGAAGGCGAGCCCGGCCGGCGCCCGCGTGCGGGCCGACCTGCTCGCGGCCCGGCTCGACGTCGACGCCGGCGAGCTGCTGCTGTGGTCCGCGGACGCGCTCGACGCGCTGGCTGCCGCGCTCACGGCCCGCGACGTCGCCGCGGGGCGCTCGGATGTCGCGCGTTGCCCGGACCACCCGGACGACTCGGCGATCCATCTGCCGGCACCGAGCTGAGCGCGGGCCGCGGCGACGGCGGTCAGGCGCGCTCGACGGCGACGCGGAGGTCGTCGAGCTCGAGCGGTCCCTCGGTGGTGCCCCACGCGATGTCCGCGGCGTCGCGCCCCGTGACGATCCGGACGAGCGTCCCCACCGGCGCCAGGCCGGTGGCGTCGAGCAGGCGCCACGCGACGCCGTCGTGCGCCTCCACCACGGCGTGGAAGTCCGGCGGGTCGAGGTCGAGCGCGTAGGCGGCGACGAGCCGGGCCGGGACGCCGAGGCCACGCAGGAGCGAGGCGGTGAGGTGCGCGAGGTCGCGGCACACGCCGGTGCGGCGCAGGAGCGTCTCGTCGGCCGCGGTGTGGGCGTCGCTCGTGCCCGGGACGTAGGCGATGTTCGCCTCGACCCACGCGCGGACGTCCTCGAGGAGCGCGCCGGTGCGGGGGGCGTCGCCGAACAGCGCCTCGGCGCTCGGTCCGATGACGTCGGACGGGCAGTAGCGGCTCGGCAGGGTCCAGCGCACGAGCTCGAGATCGAGGTCGCGCAGGGTCGGCAGCGGGACGTCGGTGTCGCCGACGTCGGCGTCCACCTCGACCCTCGCGGTGTAGCGCAACCGGACGGGTCCGGTGGTGGCGTGCAGTCGCAGCGGCCGGGCGCCGTCACCGCGCAGTCCGGGGTCCTCGACCTCCGCCCCGTCCACCTCGAGGTGCTCGTCGCGGACGCGCTGCGCGTCCGCCTCGCCGACACGGACGAGCAACACGGCCGTCGCGTCCTCGTGCGCCGTCCAGTCCACCTCGGCGCGGACGTTCAGCAGCGGCATCGGGGTCCGTCTCGGTCGCAGGCGGGCGGGCCAGCCACGGTATCCGGGCAGCGGATGTCGACATGCCGACATCCGCTGCCCCGATCGCCGGAGGGGAACCTGCCCATTGCGCCCACCTCCGCCGCGACCGCGCCGTACATTCCGCCGGTCGATGGGGCAGGGGGACAGGATGGACGTCGAGGTTCCGCGCGGGCCGCTGGCCGGCGAGGTGGCCCGGGCGACCCACGCCGGGCGGGCGGGCGTGCGCATCGTCGCCGAGAGGCTCGGCCGGACGCTCGCCGGCGGGGTCGAGGTGCTCGCCGACGTGACGCTCGCGATCGAGCCGGGCGAGCTGATCGGCATCGTCGGGGGCAGCGGCGCCGGCAAGACGACGCTGCTGGAGGTGCTCGCCGGCGTCACCCGCCCCGACCGCGGCGTGGTGACCTACGACGGCGTCGACCTCCACGCCCACCTCGACGGGTTCCGGTCGGTGCTCGGGTACGTGCCGCAGGACGACATCATCCACACCGAGCTGCCGCTGGCGCGGACGCTCGCCTACGCCGCCCGGCTGCGGCTCGATCCGGCCCTCGGTGGTGCGGCGGTCGACGCGGCGGTGAGGAACGCCCTCGACCGTCTCGGGCTCACCCCACGGGCGGACACGCGGGTCGCGGCGCTGAGCGGCGGGCAGCGCAAGCGTGCGAGCATCGCCGCCGAGCTCCTCACCCGCCCGGCGGTGTTCTTCCTCGACGAGCCGACGTCCGGCCTCGACCCGGTCACGGGTGCCGAGCTCCTGGGCGTGCTGCGCGATCTCGCCGACACCGAGGCGACGGTCGTGTTCACGACCCATGCCGTCGAGGATCTCGCGCGCTGCGACCGCGTCGTGTTCCTCGCCCCGGGCGGGAGGCTCCGCTTCGTCGGGACCGTCGCGGCCGCGTGCGCCCACTTCGGCGTCGCTGGGATCCACGACGTCTACGCCGCGCTCGCCCTCCCGGCCGAGCCCGCAGGCGGGCCCACCGCCGACCGCGATGCCGCGGCAGCGTCGGCGCCTGCGCCGGCCGTGGCCACGAGGCCGCAGGTCAGGCGCCAGCCCGGCGCGCTGCGTCAGTGGTCGGTCCTGACCGCGCGGAGCTTCGAGACGATGGCGCGGAACCGACTGACGCTCGCGATCCTCCTCGGCTCACCGGTGATGATCATCGCGATGTTCCTGCTGCTGTTCCAGCGCGGCGCGTTCGAGCCGGCAGACCCCGACCCGACCTCGATCCTCATGATCCTGTTCTGGGTCACCTTCGGCGCGTTCTTCTTCGGCCTCACCTACGGGCTGCTGCAGATCTGCACCGAGCGGCCGATCCTCCGCCGGGAGCACCTCGTGGGCCTGCGCCTCGGCGCCTACCTCCTGTCCAAGGTGGCCGTGCTCGTCCCGTTCCTCGTCGCCATCAACGTGCTCATGCTCATCGTCCTGCGGGCGCTCGACCGGCTCCCGGCCGCGGACGCCACGACCTACCTGTCGCTCGGCGTCACGCTCACCCTCGACGCGACGGCCGCGCTCGCGATCGGGTTGCTGGCGTCGGCGGCCGTCCGCAACCCGGCCCAGGCGACGCTGGCGCTGCCCATGCTGTGCTTCCCGGCGGTGCTGTTCTCCGGCGCGATCCTGCCCGTCCACGTGA
>JAHWJY010000039.1 GCA_019348135.1 Actinomycetota bacterium | reverse complement strand
GCCGGCCCCCGGACCGCGCGGCGGGGACGGCGGCGCGACGCTCCCGGCGACGGGCGGGGGGATCGACGGGCTGGTCGCCGGTGCCGCGGCGTGGCTCACCGCCGCCGCGCTGGGCCGCCGGCGCCGCTGAGGCAGGTCAGCGGACCACGACCTCGTGGACGTCGGGGAGACGGTCGGCGACCGACCGGGTGACCCCGTCACGGTGGTGGCGCCGGCACAGGACCTCGTAGGCGGTCTCGTCGCCGGCGACGTCGCCCACCACGACCTGGTCGCCGGAGCGGACGATCAGCCCGCCCACGGTCCGCGCGTTCTGCGTGCCGCGGGCCCCGCACCAGCACAGCGCCTCCACCTGCATCTCCCGACGCCGGTCGGCGAGCTCGAGCAGCCGCCGCGACCCGGGGAACAGGTGGGTGGCGAAGTCGGCGAGGAGGCCGAACGCCTGCACGTCGACGTCGAGCTCGTCGACGATCCGGGCGAGCTGCTCGACCTGTGCCGGGGTGTAGAACTGGGCCTCGTCGCAGATGAGCGCGTCGACGACCTCGCCGTGGTCGATGCGGGCGCGGACGTGGGCCCAGAAGTCGAACCCGGGGTCGACCGTGACGGCGGCCTGCGACAGCCCGATGCGGCTGGAGATGCGCCCCACCTCGCGGTCGTGCATCGTGAACAGCCACACGCGCTTGCCGGAGGCGACGTGGTTGTGGTGCAGCTGCAGCGCGAGGGTCGACTTGCCGCAGTTCATCGTGCCGTAGAAGAAGGTGAGCTCGGCCATGCGGCACCTCGAGGACGATCCGACGGACGATGTGTACCGCACGGCGCGGCCCTTCGACGCAAGGTCCCGTCCCGGCTGCCCCCGGACGCGGGTAGCGTGGCGGGGAGGCAGGAGGCAGGGACGTGGAGGACCGGCGGGCACGGCTCGAGCAGGTCCTGGACGGCTACTTCGACCTCCGGACCTCCGCGATGGTCGAGCGGGTCCTCGCGACCGCCACCGAGGCGGAGCTGCAGGACCCCGAGGAGCTCGACCGGCTCTACGCCACGTTCGTGACCCTGCTGGAGGAGCGCTACGACCGCGCGGACGCCGGCTGGCGCGCGGGGGCCGAGACGCTGCTCGCCGCCGAATGGGACCGGCAGGTGGAGGCCGCCCAGGCCTTCGAGCAGGCCTTCGAGCAGGCGTTCGAGCGGTCGTTCGACCGGCCCGGCCCGACCGGCTCCTAGAGGTCGACCGCCAGGGCGGCGGCCAGGCCGTCGCGACCCGGGAGGTCGAGCTTGCGGTAGACGCTCGCGAGGTGGTTGTCGACGGTCCGGACCGACACCACGAGCCGTCGCGCGATCTCCGGGCTCGTCAACCCATCCGCCGCGAGGAGCGCGACCTCGTGCTCGCGCCGTGTCAGGGGGGTCGGTTCCAGCCGTCGCAGCGCGGGGGTGGCCGCGCCGGGGCAGCGCTGGGCCAGCGAGAGGGAACGCGAGCGCAGGAGCGCGGCCCGTGGTGGGTCGCCACCGTGAGCGGCGAGGTGGCTGGCCTGCGCGTACGCCTCCGCGGCCCACAGCACGGCCCCGACCGCCGCGAGCTCGCGCGCCGCCGCGTCGAGGCCGTCGAGGTCGGCGACGTGCAGGGCACGGGCGTGGGCGGCCAGCGCGGGCAGGAGCCGCCCGCCTCCGCGACGGGCGCCCTCCTCGATGGTGTCGACCACGCCTGCCGGGTGGCCGTACCGCACCGCGTGGTAGGCCGTGAACGTCGCCCAGGTCCAGTGCTCGTGCTCGAGGCCGAACATCGTCGAGGCCACGAGGAGCTCGGCCGCCTGGGCGCTGTCCCCTGCCGCGGCGGCCCGCATCCCGACCACGCGCTGCTCGAGCAGGCGCGCGCGGACGTCGGCCGCCGGCCCGGCCGAGCGCATCCCCTCGAGCAGCCGGTCGACGGCGTCGACGTCCCCCGCCTCCGCGCTGGCGGCGCCCCCGACGGCGTAGGCGAGCGTGCGGATGCCCATCGGGTCGGCGAGCGTCAGGAGGCGGCGTCCCTCCCCCGACAGCGGCACCGCCTCGTGGATGCGGCCCCGCCAGACGAGCAGCCCGGCGAGCTGTGAGGCCCAGACCCCCGCGACCTCGGTGGCTCCGGCCACGATGGCCTCGCGGTAGCGCCGGCGCCCGAGCTCCTCGGCCCCGTCGAAGTCCCCGAGGTACGCCTGGCCGAGCATGAGCACGAAGTCGAGCATCGGACGGGCGAGCGGGTAGTCGCGCGTGACGTGTTCCGCCGGTCGGTCGAGACCCTCCTGCGCGATCCGGACGCCGGCACCGAGGTCGCCGCGGAGCACGTGCGCGAACGCCGACGAGGTCGCGGCCACCACCTTCGCGGCGTTGGTGGCGTCCTCGCGGCCGAGGACGAGATCGCACAGGTGGATGGCCTCCCCGAGGTCGCCACGCATGGACACCAGCAGGGCGAGCGACCCCCGCAGCTGGTCGCGGATGTCGTCGTCCGCCACCTCGTCGCAGGCGTCCTCGAGCACCGCGATCCCCTCGTCGAGCCGTCCGAGGCGCAGGAACAGCAGGCGCGACCGGACCCCGGCCACCCGCGCGAGCTCCCAGTCGCCGTGCGCCAGCTCCGCCGCGGTCACGAGGTGCTGCTCCGCCTCCGCGTGACGGTGCTGGTGGATGAGCGCGTTCGCGAGGAGGAGCTCGGCCTCCATGCCGCCACCGGGGAGGGCGGCCCGGGACAGGCGCTCGGTCAGCTCGTGGTCGAACGCGCTGGCGGTCCGCTCGGCGGCACGGACGAACAGCGAGTTGTCGGTCGTGTCACCGGCGTCCAGCCGCCAGATGGCCAGGCGCACCAGGTCGTCGTCGTGGAGCTCGGCGTCGACCATGGAGCTCGACAGGCGTCGCGACAACGCCCGCATGGTGGCCGGCTCCAGGGCGGCCCGGACGGCCATCCGGGCGCCCGGCGCCGCGACCCGGTAGCGCTCCGTCTCCGGGTCGAGCACCACGACGCCGTCCCGCTCGAGCCCCGCCACGATCTGCGGTGGGACGAGCCGGTCGAGGACGTCCGGCTGGAGCGGCTCGCCGAGGGCGATGAGGTGCATCGCCTCGGCCACGTCGCTGGAGAGCTCCTCGAGCAGCTGCCGGACGAGGTCCGCGTACCGGGCGGAGGGCTCCAGCGGGCGCAACGACACCCAGGACCCCTCCTCCTCCGCGATCGCGCCGGTGGCGAGGCCGTCGAGGAGGAACTCGCGGAGGACCAGCGGGAACCCGCGCGACAGGTCCCACAGCTCGTGGCTCAGGGCCTCGGACACGCGCCCACCGACGACCTCCTCGACCAGCCGGTCGGCATCGGCGCGTGACAGCGCGGCGAGCTCGACCCGCGTGAGCAGGTCGTCCTTCCACAGCGTCGTGATCCCCTGGGGCGGCGGCTCCGCACGGCGCACCCCGAGCACGAGCCGGACGCGCCCGTCCAGCGCGATCTCGACGAGCAGCTGCACGGTGGCGGGGTCGCACCACTGCGCGTCGTCGAGGACGAGCACGGGACGAGGTCCCCCGCAGGCGGCCGTGAACTCCGGGAGCCACCGCGCCGGCCGGTCGACGGAGGTCGGAGCCAGCGCCCCGAGGCAGGCGAACGGGATCCCTCGGGCCTGTCGCGTCGCCGACACGCGGTGGACGACGTCCCCCGGCGGGAGACGGTGCGCCAGCTCGGTCAGGAACCGGGTCCGCCCCACGTAGGGCGGCCCGACGATCGCGACGCCGCGAGCCCCGGGACCGCTCAGCTCGCGCTCGGCGAGGCGCAGCTCCCGCTCGCGGCCGGAGAACGGCCATGGCATGCGGGCGACCGTAGCGACGGGCGGGCCGGCCCGCCCGGTTTGAGTAGGTACCTACTCACGCGCGGGACGGTGCGGTGCGGCAGACTTGCCACGTACGGGCGGATCCCTGTCGTCCCGATCCGGGGGGAACGGGAAGACGCGGAGGATCCGACCCGGACGGTGCCGCGGTCCAGGGGGAGCGCGGCACCGTCGCGAGCGGCCGAGGTGACCGAACGGGGGGCACCTCGGCCGCCCGCGTGGAGGGGAGGTGCGCGCCGCCCGTCCGGCCCATCGGCTCAGAACGTGACGTCGCCGGTGTCGCGGTTGCCCATGAAGGGCCAGCGTTCCGGGTCGAGCCCGTACCGGTCGATGGCCTTGACGACGACGCCGGTGTCGATCGCGCCGGTGGCGGCGAGCTCGGCGAGGACGGTGACGGCGATGGACTCGGCGTCGATGCCGTGGAGACGCCGCAGCGCCTCGCGGGTGTCGGAGCGGCCGAAGCCGTCGGTGCCGAGGACGGCGAACCGCCCGGGGATCCAGTCGGCGATCTGGACCGGGGTGGCCTTCATCCAGTCGGAGACGGCGATGTACGGGCCGTCGGTGCCGTCGAGGACCTGGGTGACGTGCGGCACCCGCGGCTCGTCGGTGTCGGGGTGCATCCGGTTCCACGACTCGCACTCGGTGCCGTCGCGCAGGATGCGGTTCCAGCCCGGCGTGGACCACACGTCGGCGCGGACGTCCCAGTCCTCGGCGAGCAGCTCCTGCGCCCGCAGCGCCTCGTAGATGATGGTGCCGGAGGACAGGATGTGGGCCTCGTGCTGGCCGGTCTCGCCCTGCCGGTAGCGGTAGATCCCGCCGATGATGTCCTCGTCGGTGACGTGGTCGGGCATGGCGGGCTGCGAGCGGGGCTCGTTGTAGACGGTGAGGTAGTAGATGACGTCCTCGCCGTCCTCTGCGGTCTTGGTGCCGTACATGCGCTCGATGCCGTCCTGGACGAGCACCGCGATCTCGTAGGCGAACGACGGGTCGTAGGCCTCGATCGCCGGGTTGGTCTGGGCCATCACGAGCGAGTGGCGGTCCTGGTGCTGCAGGCCCTCGCCGTTGAGGGTCGTGCCGCCGGCGGTCGCACCGATGAGGAAGCCACGGGCGCGCTGGTCGGCGGCGGACCAGATCTGGTCGGCGGTCCGCTGGAACCCGAACATGGAGTAGAAGACGTAGATCGGGATCATCGGCTCGCCGTGGGTGGCGTAGGCGGTCCCGGCGGCGTGGAAGGTCCCCATCGAGCCGGCCTCGGTGATGCCCTCGTGGATGATCTGGCCGTCCTTGGCCTGCTTGTAGGACAGCAGCAGCTCGCGGTCGACCGGCTCGTAGGTCTGCCCGTGCGGGTCGTAGATCTTCAGCGTCGGGAACAGCGAGTCCATCCCGAAGGTGCGGGCCTCGTCGGGGATGATCGGCACGATCCGCGGGCCGATGCCCCGGCCGTCGTCGCCCTTGTGCTTGAACAGGTCCTTGAACAGGCGCACCAGCGCCATGGTGGTGGCGACCTCCTGGTTGCCGGAGCCCTGCTTGAGCTCGCCGTAGAGGTCGGGCTCGGGGAGCTCGGGCATGGCGAACCGGACCCGCCGGTCCGGGACGAACCCACCGAGCTCGCGCCGCCGCTCCATCAGGTACCGCTGCTCCTCGGCGTCCTCGTCGAAGCAGATGTACGGCGGGAGGTCGCCCTCGAGCTGCTCGTCGGTGATGTCGAGGTAGAGCCGGTCGCGGAAGGTCTTCAGCGCATCCGCCGACAGCTTCTTCATCTGGTGGACGGCGTTGCGGGCCTCGAAGTCCGGGCCCAGCGTCCAGCCCTTGATGGTCTGGGCCAGGATGACCGTCGGCGAGCCGTGGTGCTCGGTGGCGGCCTTGAAGGCGGCGTAGACCTTGGTGTAGTCGTGACCGCCCCGGGGGAGCTTCTCGATGTCCTCGTCGGAGAGGTGCTCGACGAGCTGCTCCAGGCGCGGGTCGGTGCCGAAGAAGTCGTCGCGGATGTAGGCGCCGTCCTTGACGGTGTAGGTCTGGAACTGCCCGTCGGGCACCTCGTTCATCCGCGCCACCAGCAGTCCGTCGGTGTCGCGTGCCAAGAGCTCGTCCCAGGCGCCGCCCCACACGACCTTGATGACGTTCCAGCCCGCTCCGCGGAAGACCCCCTCGAGCTCCTGCATGATCTTGCCGTTGCCCCGCACCGGCCCGTCGAGCTGCTGGAGGTTGCAGTTGACCACGAACGTCAGGTTGTCCAGCCCCTCACGGGTCGCGACCGTCAGCGCGCCGAGCGTCTCCGGCTCGGCCGTCTCGCCGTCCCCGAGGAACGCCCACACGCGCTGGTCCGAGGTGTCCCTGATCCCGCGGTTGGCGAGGTAGCGGTTGAACCGGGCCTGGTAGATCGCGTTCAGCGCGGCCAGCCCCATCGACACCGTCGGGAACTCCCAGAAGTCGGGCATCAGGCGCGGGTGCGGGTAGGACGACAGCCCGCCGGGCTCCACCTCCCGGCGGAACCGGTCGAGCCGCTCCTCCGGGATGCGCCCCTCCAGGAAGGCGCGGGCGTAGATGCCCGGGGAACCGTGCCCCTGGATGAACAGCTGGTCCCCACCACCCGCGTGGTCCCTGCCACGGAAGAAGTGGTTGAAGCCGACCTCGTAGAGCGACGCCGACGAGGCGTAGGTGCCGATGTGGCCCCCGACGCCGTAGACGGCGTTCGCGCGGTGGACCATCACCGCCGCGTTCCAGCGGATGTAGGCCCGGATGCGCCGCTCGATGTGCTCGTCCCCCGGGAAGCGGGGCTCGCGCTCCGGAGGGATCGTGTTGATGTAGTCGGTGGTCGTCAGCGACGGGATCCCGATGTTCTGCTGCCGCGCCCGCTCCAACACCTTCAGCAGCAGGAAGCGGCCCCGCGCCTTGCCGCGTTCGCCGACGACGGCGTCGAAGGACTCCAGCCACTCCCGGGTCTCGACCTCGTCGATGTCCGGGTACTGCGCCGGGAGCCCGTCGGTGATGATGGGCTGATCGGCGAACATCTGCTGCTCACGCATCTCGGCCACGATGTCTCCCGGTCGTTCGTGTCAGGGAGGCCCACCGTAACCGCCGGCCGGTTACCGTGACCGGCCTCCGATGCCGTCGACCGCCCGAGGTGCCCCATGCGTCCGCTCCCCGCGCTCGCGACCGCGCTCGTCCTCTGCGTCGCCGCGGCGGGATGCTCCGACGACGAGCTCGACGAGGCGACCGGCGAGCTCAGCGACGCCGCCGGAGAGGTCGGCGAGGCCGTCACGGACGCCGCCTCCGAGGTGGCCGACGCGGCCGGGGACGCCTCCGAGCTCGTCGGGTACTGCACCGCCGCGTACCGGTTCCAGGACGCCGTCGAGGACCGCAACCCCGACGACGCGCTCGAGGCCGCCGAGGACCTCGCGGCGGAGGCACCCGACGACATCCGGGACGAGGTCGAGACCGTGCTCGACGGCGCGAGGGCGTACCAGGGCGGCGACGAGCAGGCGCTCGGGGACGAGGAGTTCCAGGCGGCCGCCTCGGCGGTGGCGGACGACACCGCGGAGCGCTGCGACCCGCGGAGCTGAGGTGCCCCGCCACGTCCCGGACGAGGAGCTGACGCCCGGCCACGTCCCCGCACCGGACGCGGCCTGGGCGGAGGTGTCCGCCTTCGGTCACACCTTCCACGCCTACAAGGTGGCGGGCAGCCTCCAGCGGGTGTCCGATCTCACCCTCGCCACCCACGACCGCTGGCTCGCCGACGGCGACCTCCCGGACGATCTCACCCGACTGCGGCTGGCGCTGTTCCACACCGTCCGCGCGACCGGCGACGTGGCGCCGGACGAGGACACCGAGCACTGGGCGCGTGCCCTCGTCACGGCCATCGGCCGGGAGGTGGCGCGACGCCGGTCGCACTAGCCTCGGGCCCACGCTCCCTCCAGGAGGCCCCGTGGTTCGGCCCCGGTACAAGCCCGTCACCCCCGATCAGCGCATCCGGGAGCTCCGCAAGGACTTCCGGACGCTGCAGAAGGAGGAGCCGGGGCCCGGGCTCGCGGACCGGCTCGCGGCGTTCACCCGCGAGGCCCACCTCGACCGGCAGCTCAACATGGCGATGCACACCGCCGTCCGGTGCCTCGACGAGGACCCCGACGACCCGGACCTCCTCGTTCGGGCCTACCTCGACCCGGTCGAGGACCCCGAGAGCCGGCTCCGGGCCTTCGTCGACCTGCGCGACCTCGCCCGCTACGTGGAGCGTCCCGACATCACGGCGCTGTGCGACGAGGGCATCCGCAGCGAGGCCCGCGAGTGGGTCCGGGCGGCCGACGACGCCGACCAGCGCCACCGACTGCGCACGCTCACCTCGATGATCTCGCGTGAGTTCGCCGACGAGCTGCGCGACGAGCTGCGCTTCCTGTAGCGGACGCCGGAGACCACGTGATCGACATCGACGACGTCCACGCCGCCGCAGGACGTCTCGCGGGGGTGGTGCACGCGACGCCGGTCGTGACGTCCCGGACGCTCGACGAGCTCGTCGGCGGCCGCGTGTTCCTGAAGGCCGAGAACCTCCAGCGCGTCGGCGCGTTCAAGTTCCGCGGGGCCTACAACGCGCTGGCGAGCCTCCCGGCCGACCGTCGGCGTGCGGGCGTGTTCGCGTTCTCGTCCGGCAACCACGCCCAGGCGGTCGCCCTGTCGGCACGCCTCCTGGGCGTCCCCGCGACCATCCTCATGCCGGAGGACGCGCCGGCACTGAAGCTCGCGGCGACGGCGGGCTACGGCGCGGAGGTCGTGCGCTACGACCGCTACGCGGTCGACCGCGAGGAGCTCGGTCAGCGACTCGCGAGCGAGCGGGGCCTGACCCTCATCCCGCCGTACGACCACGAGGCGGTCATCGCGGGACAGGCGACCGCGACGCTGGAGCTCCTCCGGTTCGCCACCGACGTCGCCGGCGCCCTGGACACGATCGTCACCCCCATCGGCGGCGGCGGCCTGCTCGCCGGCGCCACCGTCGTCGCCCGCGCGCTCGCGCCCGCGGTCGACGTCGTGGGGGTCGAGCCGCAGGTCCGGACGGTCGCGCGCGACGCGCTCGCGAGCGGCACCCAGGTGACGTCGGCGATCCCCCGCACGATCGCCGACGGCCAGCAGACACCGGCGATCGGTCACCTCCCGCTCGCGGTGCTCCTCGCCGGCGGGACGCGTGTGGTCGGCGTCGAGGACGCGTCCCTGGTCCGGGCCATGCGGTGGGCCTTCGAGCGCACCAAGCTCGTGCTCGAACCCTCCGGCGCCGCCGGGTTGGCGGCCGTCCTGGAGGGCACGGTCGAGGCCTCGGGACGGCGCGTGGGCGTCGTGCTCTCGGGCGGCAACATCGACGCGACGAGCTTCGCCCGCCTCGTCACCGAGCACGGGGCCTGAGGGACCGCGGGAGGTCGCCCGGGGACGTCAGTCCCGGCGCAGCACGTCGCCGAGGCTGCTCGTGCCGAGCGGGTTGGCGGGGGGAGTGGCCGGACGCATCCCTCCGGTGCTGCGCTCGAGGAGCGCGTACACCTCGGTGGAGCGGTACCGGCGGTGCCCGCCGAGCGTCCGCAACGGCGACAGCTTGCCGGCGGACGCCCAGCGCGTGACCGTCTTCGGGTCGACGCCGAACAGCTTCGCCACCTCGCCTGGGGTCAGGAGATCGTCCCGTTCCTGCCCCGCACCTTCGAGCATGCCCTCCACAGCGGCCTCCTCGGCCTGGCCTCGCGTGTCACCCCCGCCGGCGTGCCCGAGCGGGCCACCGACATCCCCCTGGAGGCCGCCCGAAGCGTGCCCTTCGGGCGCCTCGGGCGGTATGGTCCATCTTGCCCGTTCTGTTTGGTCAGAACGCTCTAGCTCTTCGTGTTCACAGAGTCACCGTACGTCGGGACCGTTCGGCCCGCTCCGTCCCGCCAGCGGGGCGGGAGGTTGGTCACGTGACCCTTCGTGGGTTCCACCCTAGCTCGCGTGCTGCTTCGAGCGCAGCGAACTCCACCTGCTGCGCGCGACGCCGTACGCCGCCGCCGCCGCGAGCACATCGCCGGCGGCGAGCCCCTCGATGGCGTCCCAGAGGTCGGCACACGTGCGGTCGCTCGCGAGCTCGGCCCGGGAGAACAGTCCCGACACCCCGCCGTAGTCGAGCTCGATCAGCGAGCGTGGGTCGAAGCTGTCGACCCAGGCCGCGACCTCGGCGAGCGCCGCGAGGACGTCCTCGCCGTCCTCGATGGTGGCCTCGACCACCTCGATGGCGCGGGCGAGCCGGTCTGCCGCCTGGTCGGCGGTCGTGAGGTGGACGACACGCGGGCCGCGCCCCTCGGGCGGGTCGAGCACCCGGCGGTCGTCCGGCTCGAACGCCACGAACCACGGCAGCGGGACCGCCCACGGGGCGTCGAGGATGTGCGGCGCCTGGCCGGACAGGGCGAGCCGGTCCAGCGCCTCGCGCGACCCGGGGTGGGGGAGGAAGCTGTCGACGAGCTGGTCGGGCATCGTGCGGCGGAACTCCTGCAGCGCCGCCGCGGCGCGCAGATCGAGCTGCAGCGGACAGACGTGGATGCGGTCCCCGACCCGGCGCACCAGGGCCGCGTCGTCGCCCCGGGCGAGACGCCCCGTCAGGAGTCGGGCGACCCGGTGGGCGTCCTCCGTCCGGCTGGCCTCGGTCGCCGAGATGGCGCCGTCGCTGACGTAGCGGGACCACCGCTCGCGCTCCGCGGGCGGGAACGCGTCGAGCGGCTCGAACGCGCGGAGGTGGGCGCAGGGGACCATGCGCAGCGACGCTAGCTGCCGGGCCCGTCCCCTGCCCGCAAGGGCGACCACGGTTAGGCTCGGGAGGCGACCGGGCCCGGGACGCGACCCGTCCCCCCGGTGCACGCAGCCACCGCGCCGGGCGTGACATGCCACGGGCGCCACACCGAGGAGCCAGCTGATGGAGGGACCGTTCGCACGGTTCGAGGGCCACGAACAGGTCGTGTTCGGCAACGACCCGGCGACGGGCTTGCGCTGCATCATCGCGATCCACTCGACCGCGCTCGGACCGGGACTGGGCGGGACACGCTTCTACCCGTACGCCGACGAGGAGGACGCGCTCGTCGACGTCCTGCGCCTCTCCCGGGGGATGTCCTACAAGGCCGCCTGCGCCGGCCTCGACCTCGGCGGCGGCAAGGGCGTGATCATCGGCGACCCGGCCGAGATCAAGACCGAGGCGCTGCTGCGCGCCTACGGCCGCGTGGTCGAGAGCCTCAACGGCCGCTACATCACCGCCTGCGACGTCGGGACGTACCCGAACGACCTCGAGATCGTCGGCCGGGAGACGGCCTGGGCGACCGGCGCGGACGTCGAGCACGGGGGGTCGGGCGACTCCGGGATCCTCACCGCGTTCGGGGTGTTCGTCGGGATGAAGGCGACCGCGCAGCGGTTGTGGGGTCAGCCGACGCTCGCCGGGAGGCACGTGGCCGTGCAGGGGCTCGGCAAGGTCGGTCGTCGGCTGGTCGAGCACCTGCTCGAGGACGGCGCCAAGGTGACGGCGGCGGACATCGACGAGGAGGCCGTCGCGCGTGTCGGTGAGCTCGACGGCGTCGACACCGTCGCGGCGGACGAGATCGTCGAGGTCGACGCGGACGTGCTCTCCCCCAACGCGCTCGGCGCGGTCCTCACCGAGGACACCATCCCGCGGTTGCAGGTCGCGGCGGTCTGCGGCGGCGCCAACAACCAGCTCGGCACGGTCGAGGACGCGGCCCGGCTGCAGGAGCGCGGCATCCTCTACGCGCCCGACTACGTCGTGAACGCCGGCGGTCTCATCAACGTCTCGGACGAGCTGCACCCCGACGGCTACGACCCGGTCCGGTGCCAGCACAAGGCCCAGCGCATCGGGTCGACGCTGCTGGAGATCTTCGCCGAGGCGGACGAGCAGGGCGTGACCACCGAGATCGCCGCCGAGCGCGTCGCCGAGAAGCGCATGGCGAGCGTCGGGCGCCTCCGCGGCTTCTGGCTCCCCTGACCCACCCACCCCCGAACTTGGCACCCAGATCTTTCGCGTTTCGCGAAAGGAGGGGGTGCCAAGTTCGTGTCGGGACGGTCAGGTGAGCTCCACGCCGGCGCCGGCGACGACCTCGCCCATGACCCAGGCGTCGACGCCGCGGTCCCGGAGCGCGGCGACGGCCGCGTCGCCGGCGTCGCCGGCGACGATCGCCACCATCCCGACGCCCTGGTTGAAGGTGCGCCACATCTCGTCCTCGGCGACCGGTCCCTGGCGCTGGAGGAAGCCGAACACGGCGGGGCGCTCCCAGGTGGCGGTGTCGATCCGGACGCCGAGCCCCTCGGGCAGCACCCGGGGGAGGTTGCCCGGCAGCCCCCCGCCCGTGACGTGGCAGAACGCGTGCACGTCCACCGCGACGGTCAGGGCGAGGCAGTCGAGCGCGTAGATGCGCGTCGGCTCGAGCAGCACCTCACCGAGCGGTCGGCCGAGCCCGTGCTCGTCGCCGAGGTCGAGGCCGTCGACGATGCGCCGGACCAGCGAGTAGCCGTTGCTGTGGATGCCGCTCGAGGCCATGCCGACGACGGCGTCGCCGACGCGGACGCGCTCGGGCCCGAGGATGTCGTCGCGCTCCACGGCGCCCACGCCGAAACCGGCGAGGTCGAACTCGTCGGGCGCGAGCAGACCCGGGTGCTCCGCGGTCTCGCCGCCCACGAGCGCGCAGCCGGCGATGCGGCATCCCTCCGCGATGCCGCGGACGAGGTCGGCGACGCGGCCGGGGTCGAGGTCGCCGACCGAGACGTAGTCGTTGAAGAACAGCGGCTCCGCGCCGGTGACGACGAGGTCGTCGACGACCATCGCGACGAGGTCGATGCCCACGGTGTCGAGCACCCCGAGCCGGCGCGCGAGGTCGACCTTCGTGCCCACGCCGTCGGTGCCGCTCACGAGGACCGGGTGCCGCCACTTCGCGAGGTCGAGCTCGAACAGCCCACCGAACCCGCCGATGCCGCCCAGCACCTCGGGCCGGTGGGTCGCCTTCACGACCTCGCCGATCAGCTCGACCGAGCGCTCGGCGGCGTCGAGGTCGACGCCGGCATCGGCGTAGGAGAGGGGCTCGTCCGTCACGTCGCGACCTCGGCCGGGGCGGGCAGTGGCGGCATCCTCGCACGCCCCGACCCGCCGTTCCGAACTCCTCGGCGGAGCTTGGGGGCCTACTCCGACGCCGCCGCCAGCGCGGGGCGGACGCTGTGCCAGCGTGCGGGGCCCCGGTCGCGCCGGCCGAAGAGCCCGCGCGGCGTGCTGATCACCGTGATGACCGCCATCAGCATCCAGTAGACGAGCGGGTAGATCACGGCGACCGGGACGTCGCGCACGAGCTGCCGGTCGTAGCGCCGGTCGAGCAGCACCCCGACCAGGAGCTGGGCGATCGCGAGGGTGGCGATCGTCATGCCCCACACGTTGGGGAACGGGTTGGCTCCGGCCGGCGTCCGGCCGAGCGCGAGCGCCACCCCCCAGACGGCGGTCAGGATCACGAACAGGTACGCCCACACGATCGACAGGACGGCCTCGGTCGCGACCGGCCACATGCGCCGCCGCCGTCGGTCGAGGAACACGTCGCGCCCGTGGCGCCGGAGGACCTGGACGAGCCCCAGTGCCCAGCGCCGCCGCTGCCGCCACAGGCTGCCGATCGTCGTCGGCACCCGCATCCACACGATCGCGTTCGGCTCGTAGCGGATGTCGTAGAAGCGCTTCTGGAGCTTCCACGTGACGTCGATGTCCTCGGTCGCCATGTCGGGGCTGAACAGGTCGACGTCGACGAGTGCCGACACCCGGAACATGGCGACGACACCGGACACGGTCAGGATGCGCCCCCAGACCCGCTGCGCCCGGCGCAGCAGGCTGATGATGGAGGTGAACTCCATCACCTGCAGCTTCGCGAGCAGCGTGCCCCGCTCGACGACACGCGGGTTGCCGGTGACGGCCGCGACGCGGGCGGAGGCGAAGTGGGGCACGAGGTAGCGCAGGGCGTGGCGGTCCGGGCGGGCGTCGGCGTCGACGATGAGGACGAGCTCCCCGGTCAGACACGGGATGGCGTCGTTCAGCGCCATCGCCTTGCCCTCGTTCGTGAGCTTGCAGACGAGCCGGACGGCGCCGGAGGTGACGAGGTCCTTCAGCGCATCCACCGTCCCGTCCGAGGAGCCGTCGTCGACGACGACGACCTCGTAGTCGGGGTAGTCGAGGTCGAGACACGCGAGGACGGTCTCGCGGATGCGCGACTCCTCGTTGTAGGCCGGGACCAGCACCGACACGCGCGGCACGTCCGCCAGGGGCGGTGGCCCCGAGGGTGCGTGGTGCTCCCGCCGGCGGTAGTAGATCGTCGCGGTGGTCACCCAGACCACGCTCGACACGATGGGGTAGCCCGCGAAGAACACGAGCGCGATCCAGTACAGCGGGTTGCCTTCGATGGCGTCCAGGGCACCGACGAGGAACGCGTTCACCGGCCGACCCCCAGGGAGCGGTCGGCGCGGGCGCGCTCGACGTGGTCGTCGATGGCGTCGAGCGACGGGTCGGGGAGGAACACCTTGCGCGCGGGCGAGGCACAGACGACGACGATGCCGGCGGCCCGCACGTCGGGCCACGAGGCCGCGACCGCTCGGCCGAGCCAGTCGTGGCCGTAGTCGAGGGCGACCTCCGGCACCGCGGCACGTGGCCCCTTCCGGCGGTGGATCCCCACGTTGTGCGCGATCCACAGACGCGTCGCGGCGACGCTCGCGATCCCGCAGACCAGCACGGCGCCGCCGGCGAGCAGCAGCACGTCGGGGCTCGTCCCCCGCAGGACACGCACCCAGAGGACCAGGATCAGCGCCCAGGCCCCGGCCAGGAACGCCCCGTGGACGAGGTCCCGGGACGTCGACCGCTCCACCGACCCCGACGGGCGCGCGGGGACCGCCGGCGCAGCGGCGAGGCGGGCCGGGGAGCGCCCGGCGGAGGTGTCCATCTCCAGGTCATCGGACGTTACTCTTCGTAGTTGGATAGTCACGAAGAGCTATTTCATCCCCCGTCGGCGGTCCGTCCCTCCGCGGCGACGCGGGTGGCCTCGAGCGCGCGCGCCTCGAGTCCGGGGAGCTCGTCGGCCGCGGCGGCGGCCGCCGCCACGCCGTCGCCGGTGGCCGAGGCGAGCGCGGACCAGGCGTCCGCCGCGAGCCGCCACGCGCCGGCGGCGGCCAGCAGCGCCTCGTCGCCGGTGCGCTCCCCGGCCTCTCGCAGCCCGTCGGCCTGGAGGCGGCGGAACATGCCGGTGCCGGTCCCCGCCTTCTCGATGAACACCCGCAGGGCGCGGAGCGAGGTCGCCAGCTCGTCAGCGCCGAGCACCTCGCCCCAGCCCGCGAGGTCGTCGGCGAACGTCCGCACGCCGGCGGTTCCGGTCGCATCCACGACCACGCCGTCGAGCGTCCCCTCGGGGAACAGCCCCCTGCCGAGGTCGAGGTGCCGGACCGCGTCGGCGCACGCGGACCGGGCGACGTCGAGGAGGGCGGGCAGCCGGTCGGGGAAGCGCATGGGGTAGGTGGCGTACCGCGGCGGGTCCGGGAAGCCGGCGGTGGAGCGCGCCCGGTCCAGGGCGGGGAGCGCGACCTCCTGGAGGTCCGCACGGTCGTTGTCGACCAGGTAGGCCACCCCCTCGTCGTCGTCGTAGCCCACGACGAGGAGGCTGTGGCGGGTGTTGGAGAGCTGCACGCGGAGGTAGGGGAGCTCGAGGATGTCCGCGTTGATCATCACGGGGCGGCCGGCGTCGAGCTCGTCCGTCACGAACCGCCAGCCCTCGCCGGGATCGTCGGTGCGGCGCACCGCGACGTCGATGCCGAGCCGGCGGCATCCCTCGAGCTCCATCTCGCCGGTGCGGCCGACGAGGTAGATCGGTGGCGTGTCGTCCTCGCGCCGGAGGTACTGGAAGGCGAGCCCGCCCGCCAGCGCGAACGCGAGCGGCTCCGACAGCGGCTTCCGGCCGTAGCTCAGCCCGGCCCACGCGAGCAGGTCGCGCAGCGAGCCGGAGCCGCAGTGGCCGGCGACCTCGTGCGGCACGTCGAGCAGCACCCGGGTCACGCGGAGCGCTCGACAGCGAGGTTGAAGACGGGCGTGCCGAACGTCTGCATCATGGTCAGCCACAGCGGCAGGTACATCTCCATGCCCCGGGCCGCACGGAGGTCCCCGAGGTCGAGGAGCTGGGTCTCCCGCCAGCCGAGCTCGTCGAGGAGCCCGCGCACGGCTGCCTTGGCGTCGGCGTCGTCGCCGGCGAGGAACAGCAGGTGGTCGCCCGGGACCGAGGCCGGCGCCACCATGACCGACGCCGTCACGGTGTTGAGCGACTTCACGACACGCAGCTCCGGGAAGGCGCGCTGGATCGTCTCCGCGAGCGAGTCCCCGTTGCTGACCGTCAGGCGCAGCTCTCCGGTCGAGAAGTCGAGCGGGTTGGCGACGTCGAGCAGGACCTTGCCCTCGCGGTCGGCGCGCGTGCTCGCGCCGATCGCGTCGACCGAACCGGTGCCCGCGGTGGCGTTCACGAGCAGCTCGCCGTGCGCGACGGCCTCCGCGAAGGCCACCTTGTCGTCGCCCGCCGTGCGCGAGCCCAGCACCACGTCGTGTCCGAGCTGGTGGAGAGCCGAACCGAGGGTCCGACCCACCGCGCCCGTCCCCAGCACCCCGATGCGCACGCCGACCTCCTCCTCCGTCACGGCGAGCGTCGCACACCGACGGCGACGGGGTGGCGGCCTCCGGCCGCCACCCCGTCCACCACCCTGCCGGTCCGGGTTACTCGACGATCAGTGCCGTGAGCATCCCGAACATGGTGCCGTCGCTCTTCTCGACGTGGGGCAGGATGTGGCAGTGCCACACCCAGACGCCCGGCAGCTCCGCCTCGATGGCGACGGTGTAGCGCTCACCCGGGGCGACGTTGATCGTGTCCGCGTAGTAGGGCGACTCGAGCGGGAACCCGTCCTTGGCGATCACGAGCTGACGGTTGTTGTGCAGGTGCATGGGGTGCGGAGCGAGCCCCTCGTTCATGTAGTGCACGACCATGCCCTGACCCTCCTCCAGGCGATAGGGAGCGGTCGCCGGGAAGGACTTGCCGTTGAGGCTGAAGCCGATGTTGCCGGCGTCGTTCAGCATCATGACGTGCTCGCCACCCGAGGTGTCGACGCCGTCCGGGACGGGGACGTCACCGACGAGGAAGGCCCCTGCGAGGCCGTTGACGACCTGGTGCAGGCCCATGTCGTGGCCGTGGTACATGCCGACCGACTGCTCCTGCGCGACGAACTCGTAGGCGAACGAGTCGCCCGGGTCGATCGGGTCCTGCGAGACGTAGCCCACGCCGTCGACGTCGAAGGGGTGCTGGCGCACGCCGTGCGGGTGCAGGGTCGTGATCTCCTCGAGGCGGTTCTCGACGACGACACGGACCCTGTCGCCGACCTCGACGTCGATCGTCGGACCCGGGATCTGGCCGTTGTAGGCGACCGCGTCCACGATCCTGCCGGGTTCGACCTCCCACTCGATCTCGTCGGCCACCAGCACGTACTCCTTGGTGCCGTCGGCGAGGATCGTCGGCTCCATGATCTGCGCGCCGAGCCCCTCGGTCGCGGCGGGGAACGCCTCGATCGAGGCTTTCATGGTGGCCTTCATGGCCTCGACGTCGACGGCGCCAGCGGCGTCCGCGTGGGCCGTTGGTGCGCCCCCGCCGTGCTCGGCCGTGTGCTCCCCGGCGCTCCCGGTCACCGTGAGGGTCCCCGTCATGCCGCCCGCCGCGTGGCCGGGGATGTCGCACCACACCGCGTACGTCCCGGGCTCGAGGGCGGCCAGGTCCAGCGTCGCGGTGTCGCCGGGTGCGAGGTCGGCGGTCCTCGTGTCGGTGTCCCTGACCTCGAGGTTGTGCTCGGCGGCCCCGATGTTGGTGACGGTGAGCCTGCCGCCGTGCGCGACCTCGAGGGTCGCGGGGGTGATCGCGAACTCGGCCAGCTCGACCTCGGCCGAGGCCGGGGCGGACGCGACGTCGCCGTCGGACGCAGCCGCGGCGGTCCCGACGGTGGGCTGCACGGGGCTCGCGAGCGAGCGACCGAGGGCGAAGATGGCGAGCACGACGGCCAGGGCGGCCACGGCGATCGCGAGGACGACGGGGCCCCGGGTCTCCGAGGCGGTGGTGC
>JAHWJY010000145.1 GCA_019348135.1 Actinomycetota bacterium | reverse complement strand
AGGCCGTAGAAGAGGATCCCCACGACGACGAGCAGCCCCAGGGTGCCGTACTGCCCGTAGAAGCTCGCCTCCACGATCCCTCCGCAGCTGTCGTGACCGACACGGACACCGGTGAGCGCCACCGACCTGCTACCTGTTGCCCCCCGCGCCGACGCAGGCCGGGCGACGGGGACGAAGCCGGCCACGGCGACGGGGGACGGGTAGCGCACCGGCCCCCAGCCACGGGCGGTCTCGGGGGCGGATGCTAGCAACCAGCCGGAGGGGGACCCAACGGGGCGTGGTCGGCGGAGAACCGGACGAGTCCGGCATCGCCGTCGGGTCTACGGCAGCCGCCAGTCGACCGGATCGACGCCCTGCTCCACGAGCAGCGCGTTCACGCGGCTGAAGGGCCGCGAGCCGAGGAAGCCGCGGTGCGCGGACAGCGGGCTCGGGTGCGGCGACTCGATCGTGGGCACGCCCGCGAGCCGGGGCCGCAGCGAGCGCGCCTGGCTCCCCCACAGCACGGCCACGAGCGGTCCCCCGCGCCGTCCGAGGGCGTCGATGGCGCAGCCGGTGACCTCCTCCCAGCCGCGGCCCGCGTGGCTGGCGGGCCGCCCGGGGGCCACGGTGAGGACCCGGTTGAGCAGCATCACGCCCTGGTCGACCCACGGCGAGAGGTCGGGGGTCGACGGTGGCGGGTGGCCGAGGTCGTCGACGTACTCGCGGAAGATGTTCTGCAGGCTCCTCGGGAAGGGGCGGACGTGGGGCGCCGCCGAGAAGCACAGGCCGGTCGCGTGGCCGGGCGTCGGGTAGGGGTCCTGGCCGACGACGAGGACCTTCACCCGCTCGAGCGGGACCGCGAACGCCGCGAAGATGCGCCCCGGCTCGGGGTGGAACCCCCGCCCCGCGGCGCGCTCGGCACGCAGGAACGCCCCGAGCTCCCGGATCCGGGGCTCGACCGGGGCGAGCGCCTCGGCCCACCCCTCCCCGACCAGGTCCTCGAGCGGGATCGCAGGCACGTCAGCCGACGCGGTCGAGGGCGTACTCGGCCAGGCGACGCAGCGCGGTCGTGACCGGCCGGTCCCCGAACAGCTCCAGCTCGTCGACCGCCGTCTCGACGTAGTCCGCGGCCGCCTGGCGGGCACGGTCGAGCGCCGGCGAGCCGCGCAGCAGGGCCAAGGCGCGGGCGACGTCCTCGTCGCCCAGCTCGTCCTGGTCGAGGAGGCGCGCGAGCTCGCCGTCCGGGTCGGCCTCCACGGCGAACAGCACGGGCAGCGTCCGCACACCCTCGCGGAGGTCGGTGCCGGGGGTCTTGCCGGAGTCCTCGTGCTCGGAGCTGATGTCGAGGATGTCGTCCGAGAGCTGGAAGGCCATGCCCACGTTCCACCCGTAGGTGGTGGCCGCCTCGACCTCGTCCTCGCTGCAGCCCGCCAGGATGGTGCCGAGACGGCACGAGGCGGCGATGAGCGAGGCGGTCTTGTCGGCGATGACCCGCAGGTAGTGGTCGAGCGTCGGCTCCAGCGCCGGCACGTCCGGCGGCAGCGCGCCACGCGAGCCCTGGACCTCCCGGACCTGGCCCTCGCAGAGGGTGGCGATGGTGCGCGCGACGATGCGCGTGGACTCGACGCCGAGGTCGGCGGACAGCTCGGCCGCGCGGGCGAAGAGGTAGTCGCCCGTGAGGATCGCGATCGTGTTGTCCCAGCGCAGGTTGGCGCTGGGACTCCCACGACGGGCCACGGCCTCGTCGATCACGTCGTCGTGGTAGAGCGTGGCGAGGTGGATCAGCTCCACGACCACGCCGGCGTCGGGGATCTCGTCCCGCGTCGCGTCACCGAGGTGGGCGACGAGTGCGACGACCATGGGACGGAAGCGCTTGCCACCGGCGCTCATGAGGTACCGGGCGGTCTCGTCGACGAAGGCCTGGCTCGACGACACCTGCAGGTGGAGCCGACGCTCGACCTCGTCCAGGATCGCGCCGACGCGCAGCCCGTTCGCCTCGAGCTGGTCGAGGACGGGCCCGGGGATGGAGAGGGCGGCCGACTGCCGCTGCGGGGACGGGGTCACCGGGCCAGCACCGCCGCGTTGTCCGCCAGCGTCAGCACCCAGGCGGGCATGACCCCGAAGAAGATCACCAGCGCGGCGGCCAGCGAGACCCCGAGGGACAGCCCGGTGGAGACGATCGGCAGCTCGGCACCCTCGGCCGGCTCCTCGAGGAACATCGTGCCCATCAGCCGCAGGTAGAAGAACGCGGCGATCACGCTCGACACGACCCCGATGACGACCAGCCACTCCAGGCCGGCGGCGACACCGGCCTGGAAGACGATGAGCTTGCCGGCGAAGCCGGCCGTCGGCGGGATGCCGGCGAGCGACAGCAGCGCGAGGGTGAGGATGCCGGCGAGCGCCGGCGAGGTCCGTCCCAGCCCCCGGAGGTCGACGAGCGTGACCTCGCCGCGACGCCGGCGTTCGATGGCGACCACGCACCCGAACGCGGCCAGCGTGCTCACCGCGTACGTCAGCAGGTACCACAGCGTGCCGGACAGGCCGGCGTCGCTGTTCGAGACCACGCCGATGACCGCGTAGCCGGCGTGGGCGATCGACGAGTAGGCGAGCATGCGCTTCACGTCGTGCTGGACGATCGCGACGATCGCGCCGTAGAGCATCGTGAGCGCCGCCAGCACCGCGAGGATCGGGACCCAGAGGTCGTCGAGCCGTCCGAAGGCGAGCAGGTAGAGCCGCAGCACCGCGGCGAACGCGGCGGCCTTGGTGGCCGCCGCCATGAAGGCCGTCACGTTGGTCGGGGCGCCCTGGTAGACGTCCGGCGTCCACAGGTGGAAGGGCACGACGGCGATCTTGAAGCCGATGCCCGCCGTCACCAGTGCCAGCCCCAGCACGGCGATGCGCGCGTCGGTCGTCACGAGCCCGATCGCCGTGCCGATCGAGCCGAGGTCGAGCGTGCCGGTCGCCACGTAGAGCAGGGCCATGCCGTACAGCAGGATGGCCGAGGCCACCGATCCGGTGAGGAAGTACTTGAGGCCGGACTCCTGCGAGCGCCGGTCGCGCCGGGCGAAGCCCGCGAGGACGTAGAGCGCGATGGACAGGATCTCGAGCGCCACGAACAGGGTGATGAGGTCCGCGGCGGCACCGAGCAGCGCCATGCCGGTCGCCGACAGCAGCAGCAGCGGCTCGAACTCGGGCCGGTCGACGTCGCGGTCCTGGAGGTAGCCGTACCCGATCGGGATCACGAGCAGGGTCGTCAGGTAGACCGTGAGGCGGGTGAACAGCGAGATCCCGTCCATCGCCACGGAACCGCCGAGGAGGACCGACGCGGTGGCGCTGCCCCCCTCGGGGGCCATCACGGCGACGTACTGCCACAGGCTGAGGGCCAGCGCCCCGAGCGCCGCGGCCCCCGCCGTGAAGGCCTGCACCAGGGGCGGCCGCTCCCCCACGCCGACCACGATCGCCACCGTGGCCGCGCCGAGCGCGATCGCGACGGCGCCGGGTGCGACGTGGTCCTGGGCGACGAGCCACACGCCGAGGCCGGCGGCGACGATCCCGGTGGGGATCGCGATCGCGAGCTGCCGGCGCTCACCGATGGCGAACATCAGCAGCAGCAGCGCGGCCGCGACGAGCACGAGCTCGGGCGCGAACGACGACCACGCGATGTCCGGCGTGGGCAGCGTCCCGGCGTCGTCGCCGACGGCTTGGGCGAGGATCATCGGGAGGCTCCTCCGGAGGCGTCGCCGGCCGGCACGACGAGGGCGTCACCGGCAGCGGCGACGTCGCCGCCCATCTCGGCGAGGACGCGCTCGACGGACGGGACGACGGTGTCGTACAGGGGCTGGGGGAACACCCCGATCAGGACGATGAGGACGACGAGCGGGGTGAGCACCCCGATCTCGAGCGGCTTGAGGTCGATGGTGTGCTCGTTGTCCGCGCCCACGAGCGGACCGTGGAACATGCGCTGGTAGGCCCACAGCAGGTAGAGGGCCGCCAGCACGACGCCGAACGCGCCGAGCACCGCCGCCCAGGGGACGGCCTGGTAGGTGCCGAGCAGGATGGGGAACTCCCCGACGAAGCCGTTGAGCCCCGGCAGGGCGAGCGACGACATCGTCACCACCAACCAGAAGCCCGCCATGACCGGCACGCGGCGGGCCAGACCGCTGAAGGCCGCGATCTGGCGCGTGTGCCGGCGCTCGTAGAGGAAGCCGATCAGCAGGAACAGCGCGCCGGTCGACAGCCCGTGGTTCACCATCTGGACGACGCCGGCGGACGTGGCCGTGACGTTCAGGGCGAAGATGCCCAGCACCACGAAGCCCATGTGCGCGACCGATGAGTACGCGATGAGCTTCTTCACGTCCTTCTGCATCAGCGCGACGACGGCGCCGTAGAGGATCCCGATCACGCACAGCCCGAGGATCCAGGGCACGAACTCGCGGGTCGCCTCGGGGAAGAACGGCAGCGAGAACCGCAGGAGCCCGTAGCCACCCATCTTGAGCAGGATGGCGGCGAGGAACACCGAACCGGCGGTGGGTGCCTCGGTGTGGGCGTCCGGCAGCCAGGTGTGCACCGGGAAGAGCGGGACCTTCACCGCGAAGGCGACGAAGAAGACGAGGAAGAGCCACCGCTGCGTCTCCACCGGCAGCGTCAGCTCGCGGATGGCCTGGTAGTCGAACGTCCCGGCCTGGCCGTACAGGTAGAGGATCCCCACGAGCATGAGGAGCCCGCCGAGGAGCGTGTAGAGGAAGAACTTCACGGCGGCGTAGCGCCGGTTCACGCCACCCCACATGCCGATGATCAGGTACATCGGCACGAGCGAGAACTCGAAGAAGACGTAGAAGAGCAGCAGGTCGGTGGCGGTGAAGACGCCGAGGACGGCGGTCTCGAGCGCCAGGAACGCGGCGAGGTAGCCGCGCACGCGGTCCCGGTGGTCCCACGACGCGAGGATGATGAGCGGCGTCATGAAGGTGGTCAGCACGATGAGCAGCAGGCTGATGCCGTCGACCGCCAGCGCGTAGCTCGCGCCGATGGCCGGGATCCACTCGGCGTCGACGACCAGCTGGAGCTGTGCCTGTGCGGTGTCGAACCGCGCCACGAGGACGAGCGAGGCGACGAAGGCCGCGACCGATGCGACGAGGGCCGTGACCTTGGCGCTGCGCTCGTCGGGCACGAACGACAGCGCGATCGCGCCGGCGAGCGGCAGGAAGAGGACGATCGAGAGCAGCATCGGCTACCTCACCTGGATCAGCAGGACGGCGATCAGCACGATGGCGCCCACGGCCATGCTCGCGAGGTACCCGCGGGCGAAGCCGGTCTGGGACCGTCGGGTGACGCGTGCGGTGGAGGTCGACAGGGAGCCGACGCCGTTCACGAGCCCGTCGACCACGGTGCGGTCGAACCACACCATGCCGTCGGCCAGCCTCGTCCCGAAGCGGACGAAGATGGCCTGGTAGAGCTCGTCGACGTAGAACTTGCGCTCGGCCAGCTCGGCGAGCGGGCCGCGCACCACCTCGGGGTGCACGCCGCGCAGCGACCGCCGGACGTAGGCGAGGTAGGCGAGGCCGATGCCCAACGCTCCGGCCACGACCGAGATCGCGATCAGCAACGGTTCGGTGAGCGGCCCGTGCGCCGCGAAGCCGACGTCGCCGGTGGAGGCGACGACGGGCTCGAGCCAGGTGAAGAACGGCCCGTGGTGGGTGAGGTTCAGCGCGCCGCCGAGCAGCGA
>JAHWJY010000144.1 GCA_019348135.1 Actinomycetota bacterium | reverse complement strand
TCGACGCCATCGCGGTCGAGCAGCGTCGGAGACGACCTCGCAGCTCGGAGGAGGAGGACCGATGAGGACCGCAGCCGTCACCGCCCGGAGCGCCTACGGCATGGGGGCACGCACCCTCGGCCAGGCGTTCGACGAGTTCCGCCGCTGGGCGTCGCCGTGGCTCATCGCCTCGGTGCTCGTGCTCGCGCTCGGGGGTCGGCTGTCCCTCGGCGGGTTCACGCCGACCGACCTGTGGGTGGTGCTCGGGTTCGTCGCCGCGCAGCCGTTCGTGGAGTGGGTCGTCCACGTGGTGATGCTCCACTGGCGGCCGAAGGAGGTCGGGCGCGTGACCCTCGACCTCCACGCCGCGAAGAAGCACCGCGCGCACCATGCCGACCCCCGCGATCCGTCGCTCGTGTTCATCCCCCTGCGTGTGCTCGTGGTCACGCTCGTCGTCGAGATCGCGCTGTGGTGGGCCGTGATGCCGCGGATCGAGCTCGCGCTCACCGCGATCGCCACCGTGGCGGCCGTGGGGCTCGTCTACGAGTGGACCCACTTCCTCGTCCACACCGACCACACGCCGACGGGACGCCTCCTCGCGGTGCTCCGCCGCAACCACCGCCTCCACCACTTCCGCAACGAGAACTACTGGTTCACGATCACCAACCCCGTCGCGGACCACCTCCTCGGCACCGCGCCGGCGAAGGACGAGGTCGAGGTGTCGCCGACCGCGCGCGACCTGCTCGGCGCCGGCGAGACGGTCTGAGCACCGTCCGGGGACCGTCGTCGGTGGCGGCCGTCGGCCCCGTCCGACGTGGCCTCTAGGCTCGAACGACCGCACACCCGCCGAGCCAGGAGCCCCCCGCATGGACATGGAGTACCGCCGCCTCGGACGATCCGGCCTCAAGGTCAGCCTGCTGTCCTTCGGCTCCTGGGTCACCTTCAAGAACCAGGTCGACGTGGATACCGCCGTCGAGCAGCTGACGGTCGCGCGCGAGTACGGCGTGAACTTCTTCGACAACGCCGAGGCCTACGCCGGCGGCGAGTCCGAGCGCATCATGGGCGAGGCCCTGCAGAAGCTCGGCTGGGACCGCGGCGACTTCGTCGTGTCCAGCAAGTTCTTCTGGGGGATCAAGGACGGGGTGAACACCAAGAACACCCTCAACCGCAAGTACCTCCTCGAGGCGATCCAGCCGAGCCTCGACCGCTTCCAGCTCGACCACCTCGACCTGATCTTCTGCCACCGGCCCGACCCGGAGACCCCGATCGAGGAGACCGTCCGCGCGATGGACTACCTCATCGAGCACGGCAAGGCCCTCTACTGGGGGACCTCCGAGTGGTCCGCCGACGAGATCCGCGCCGCCTGGGACGTCGCCGACCGCCACGGCTGGCACAAGCCCGTGATGGAGCAGCCCGAGTACAACCTGTTCAACCGCCGCAAGGTCGAGAAGGAGTACGCGCGGCTCTACGAGGACATCGGCCTCGGCCTCACGACGTGGTCGCCGCTCGCGTCCGGGCTCCTGACCGGCAAGTACCTCGACGGCGTGCCCGAGGGCTCGCGTGCGACCGTGCTCGAGTGGCTCTCGGACCGCCTCACCGACGAGCAGGCCAACGCCAAGGTCGCGGAGCTCAAGGACGTCGCCGACGAGCTCGACTGCACGCTCGCGCAGCTGTCGATCGCGTGGTGCGCCTCGAACGAGAACGTCTCGACCGTCATCACCGGGGCGAGCCGCGTCGAGCAGATCCACGACAACATGGGCGCGCTCGAGGTCATCCCCAAGCTCACGCCCGAGGTCCACGAGCGCATCGACGCCATCTTCCCCCGCGGCAAGCGCAGCTGACCTGCGCGTTCCCGCGCCGACCGTGAGCACCTGACCGACCGTGAGCAGTTCCTCCCAGCATCCCGGGACGAGCTGCTCACGGTCGTGGTGCTGCTCACGGTCGTGACCGGACCGCGCGCCGGCGTGCGCCGGCGGCGCTACCAGCCGGTCGGGAGTGGCTGGCCCTCGGTGTAGCCGGCGCGGGTCTGGATGCCGACGACGGCGCGCTCGTGCAGCTCGGCGAGCGACCGCGCGCCGGCGTAGGTGCAGGCGCTGCGCACGCCGGCGACGATCTGGTCGACGAGGTCCTCCACGCCGGGGCGTGCCGGGTCGAGGTACATGCGGGCGGTGGAGATGCCCTCCTCGAACAGGCCCTTGCGTGCCCGCTCGAAGGCGTCCTCGCCGGAGGTGCGGTCCCGCACCGCCCGCGCGGACGCCATGCCGAACGACTCCTTGTAGGGGCGGCCGTCGGGGTCGTGGCGGAGGTCACCCGGCGACTCGTGGGTGCCCGCGAACCACGACCCGATCATGACGTTGGAGGCGCCGGCGATCAGCGCCAGCGCCACGTCGCGGGGATGGCGCACGCCGCCGTCGGCCCACACGGTCGCCCCGAGGCCGCGCGCCTCGTCCGCGCACTCGAGCACGGCCGAGAACTGGGGTCGGCCGACGCCGGTCATCATCCGGGTGGTGCACATCGCGCCCGGCCCGACGCCGACCTTGACGATGTCGGCCCCCGCCTCGACGAGGTCGCGGACCCCCTGGCGGGTGACGACGTTGCCGGCGACCACGGGCACCGCCGGGTCGAGCGCCCGTACGGCACGCACGGCCTCGAGCATGCGGACCTGGTGCCCGTGGGCCGTGTCGACCACCAGGACGTCCACGCCGGCACGGAGCAGCTCGTCGGCCCGGGCGGCCACGTCCCCGTTGATGCCCACGGCGGCGGCCACGCGCAGCCGTCCGGCGGCGTCGACGGCGGGCCGGTAGAGCGTGCTGCGCAGCGCTCCCGTCCGGGTGAGGACGCCGACGAGGCGTCCGTCCGCGTCCACGATGGGGGCGAGCCTGCGGTTGGCGTCGTGCAGACGCTCGAACGCGCCCCGGGGATCGACGTCCCGGGGCAGGGTCACGAGGTCGGCGGACATGACGGCACCGAGCTGGGTGAAGCGGTCCACGCCGGCGCAGTCGGCCTCGGTGACGATCCCGACCGGCCGCGCCTCGTCGACGACCACCACGGCCGCGTGGGCCCGCTTCGGCAGCAGCTGCAGCGCCTCCCCGACGGTGTCGGTGCGGTGGAGGGTCAGGGGCGTGTCGTGGACGAGGTCGCGTGCCTTCACCCACGCGGTGACGTCGGCGACGATGTCGAGGGGGATGTCCTGGGGGATCACGGCGATGCCGCCGCGGCGCGCGATCGTCTCGGCCATGCGCCGGCCGGAGACGGCCGTCATGTTCGCGACCACCAGCGGGATGGTGGTGCCGCTGCCGTCGTCGGTCGCGAGGTCGACGTCGAGGCGGGAGCCGACGTCGGACCGGCACGGGACCGTGAAGACGTCGTCGTAGGTCAGGTCGTGCGCGGGCTCGTGGCCCTCGAGGAAGCGCACCGGCGATCCCCTTCCGTCGGGCCGACCGGTCGGTCTCAACCGTAGCGGGACGCCCACTACGCTCGATCCCCCCGGCGGCCGCGCCGGCGTCCGTCTCCCACCTGTCTCCCACCCCCGGAGGGACCCGCGTGCTCGATCCCCGTCACCGCTTCCGGCTCGAGTTCTGCGTCCCCTGAAACTACGTCCCCCGTGCCGTCGGTCTGACGGACGAGATCCTGTCCGGGTGGGCGCCGCTCATCGAGTCCTTCGAGCTCGTGCCGGCCTCGGGTGGGCGGTTCGAGCTCACGCTCGACGACGAGCTCGTGTTCTCGAAGAAGGCGGAGGGCCGGCACGCCGAGCCGGGCGAGATCGTGGCCCTGGTGCGTGACGCTCTCGGTCCCGAGGTCATGCCCGAGGAGTGAACCCGGCGCTCAGCCGCGCGGGACGCCGGCGAGCGGACACCCGACCCCCGGCACGCGCTGGGCCAGGATGCCCTCGAGCACCTCGGCGTCCGCGTCCGTGGTGGCGCGCGGGGCCCCGTCCGGTCCGATGCGGAACGGGGCGACGCCGGCGTCGACGACCCCGGCACGGTCGAGCGTCACCGTCAGCACCCCGGTGCGGCCGCTCTCCTCGCCGGCCGCGTACCACAGGAAGTTGCCGAGGCTGAACGCGGTCAGCTGGCCGGGGGCGGGGCGGGCGATCCCCTGGACCCGGTGGGGATGGGCGCCGACGACGACGCGTGCGCCGGCGGCGTGCAGCGCCTCGGCGAGGTCGACCTGGGTGGTGTCGGGGCAGGCCGACCGCTCCGAGCCCCAGTGCACGACCACGACGACGTGGTCGGCTCCCGCGCGGGCCGCGCGGACGGCGTCGACGGCGCGGGACGTGTCGTAGGCCGACGCCAGCCCCGGGGTGTCGACGCCCGCAGCCCAGCTGGCCGCCGGCAGGACCCGCGACAGGCCGACGACCGCGATGCGCAGGCCACCGACCTCGAACCGGGCCGGCGCGTAGGCCGCGGCGGCGTCGTCGCCCCCGCCGACGGTCGCGAGCCCCGCGGCGCGCGCGAGCGCGAGCGTCTCGCGCAGCCCCACGACGCCGCGGTCGAGCGCGTGGTTGTTGGCGACGGACACCACGTCCACCCCGGCGCCGGCGAGCGCCGTGACGAGCGCCGGCGGCGCCTGGAAGCTGTAGCTCTTGGCCGCCGCCGTTCCCGCCGTGCCGACCGGCGTCTCGAGGTTGACGATCGCGAGGTCGGCGGCCGACAGGACCGCGGCCGCCTCGTCGAGGAGGTCGGTGCCGGCGGCCAGCGCGGTGGCGATCTGCTGCTCGCCGTGGACGTCGCCGACGAACGCCAGCGTGACCGTCGGCGGCGCCGCCGGGGGCTCGGGCGTCGGGACCGCGCGGTCCGCCGCGTTCCCCTGGGCCGCGGCCGCCGGCGTGCCGGCGACCACCTCGGGACCGTCGTCGGCGATGGCGGCCGTGCGCAGCTCGCCGGGCCGGACCGCGAGGGCGAGGACGGCCACGGCCGACACGCAGGCGCCGGCGATGACGCCGGTCGTGCGGGCAGGCGGACGCGGCACGGGAGCGGACCTCGCGACGGGGAAGCCGGGGAGCCGGGGGACACGGGTGCGCCACGGATGGTGCCGGACGGGGACGGCGGGGTGGTGGACCTCGCGCGGGCGTGGCAGGCTCGCGCCGCCGCGACGAGAGGTGGGTGCGTGTCGGCCACGGACGTGCTGGTGCTCGGGGCGGGCCTGTCGGGTCTCCGGGCCGCCACCGTGCTGGCCGGACGCGGGCTGGACGTGACCGTGCTGGAGGCGCGTGACCGCGTCGGGGGGCGGGTCCGCAACGAGGCGGTCGACGACGACACCGTCGTCGAGGGCGGCGGTGAGTGGATCGGCCCCACCCAGACGCGCATGTACGAGCTCGTCGACCGGCTGGGGCTCGAGACCTTCGCGACCCACAACGAGGGCGAGAACGTGCTCCTGCTGGGGGGCCGGCCGACGCGCTTCGCCAGCCACCGTGGCGCGCTGCCCCGCCTGTCGCCGTTCGCGCTGGCCGACCTCGCCCAGGCGACCCTGCGGTTGGGGCGGATGGCCTCCCGGGTCCCGCTGGCCGCGCCGTGGACGGCGGCCGACGCCGACGACTGGGACGGCCAGACGTTCGAGAGCTGGATCCGCCGCAACCTCCGCACGTCGGTCGGCCGGGCCTACTTCCGCATCGTGGCCGAGGCCGTGTTCAGCGCACGCGCCTCGGAGCTGTCGCTGCTGCACACGCTCTTCTACGTCCACTCCGGGACCGACCTCGACACGCTCATCTCCGTCGACGCCGGCGCGCA
>JAHWJY010000143.1 GCA_019348135.1 Actinomycetota bacterium | reverse complement strand
GGGCTCTACAAGGAGTACCGCGACGTCGTGCGGATGTTCCGCTACGTCGTCGAGACCGAGCGGCGCTTCTACCTCTGCAACGACGTGCAGGTCACCCCCCACCCCGGCGACGACCTGTGGTTCGAGCTCGAGCTCACCGACGCCTGGGTCTGGGACATGTACCGGCCGGCGCGCTTCCTCAAGCACGTGCGCGTGCTGACCTTCCGGGACGTCAACGTCGAGGAGCTCGTCCACGACGACGCCGACCTCCCGCCGTTCCTCGACGCCTAGGAGCTCCTGCCGTGGGGTTCAACGCCACCCGCCGCTACCGCGACGCCAAGCGTGCCGACGTCGCGCTGCTGGTGAGCGCCGTCGTGATCGTCGGCGGGCTGCTCCTGTGGGCGTTCGGCGTCGTCGGCTGACACCGGCTCGTCCACAGGCCGGGCCGGCATCGCGCTGGCGGTCCCACGGGACGTCCGTAGCGTCCGCCGGCATGGACACCTCCCGGACCCCGTCGACCGCCGCCGCCCGCACGAGCGTGGGCGCCCGAGGGGAGGACGTCGCCGCCGCGTACCTCGTCGCGCAGGGGCTCGAGGTCGTGGCCCGCAACTGGCGACAGACCACCGGCGAGGTCCGCGGCGAGCTCGACCTCGTCGCGCTCGACCACGGCACGGCCACCGTCGTCGTGTGCGAGGTGAAGACGCGCCGCAGCGACCGCTTCGGCGGCCCGCTCGCAGCCGTGACGCCGCGGAAGCAGGCTCAGATCCGCGCGCTCACGGTGGCGTTCCTCCGCGCCGGCGAGCTGCCGTACCGGACCGTGCGCTTCGACGTCGTGGGCATCCGGCTCGACGCCGTGCCGCCGCTCGTGAAGCACGTCGCGGCGGCCTTCTGATGGTCACGGTGGTCTCGGCCGTCGCGCTCGTGGGACTCGAGGCGTCGCGTGTGGTGGTCGAGGCCACCCACAGCCAGGGGCTGCCCGGGACCCGCATCGTCGGACTGCCGGACACGGCGGTGCGGGAGGCCGCCGAGCGCATCCGGTCGGCGGCGCGTCGGTCGGGACTCGGCTGGCCCGAGGACCGCGTGACCCTGAACCTCGCGCCCGCCGCGCTGCGCAAGTCCGGGGCCGGGTTCGACCTGCCGATGGCGCTGGCGGTCCTGGGCGCGACCGGGAAGGTGCCCCGCGAGGCGCTCGTCGACCTCTGGGCCGTCGGCGAGCTGGGGCTCGACGGCACCGTGCGTCCGGTCCCCGGGATCCTGCCCATGGCGGCCGCGGCCCGGGACGCCGGCGCCCGCCTGCTCCTCGTCGCGAGCGCGGCGGCCGTCGAGGCGTCGCTCGTCGAGGGGCTCGAGGTGGTCCCGGTCGACTCCCTCGCCGAGGCGGCCGCCGTGCTGCAGGGGGAACAGGCCGCGCGCGACGTCGTGGCCACCCCGGCGGTGGTGACGAGCGGGGCCCCGGACCTCGCCGACGTCCGAGGGCAGACCGTCGCGCGCCGGGCGGTGGAGGTCGCGGCGGCCGGCGGGCACCACCTGCTGCTGTCCGGCCCGCCCGGCTGCGGCAAGTCGATGCTCGCCGAACGCATGGCGGGGGTGCTGCCCCCGCTGTCGATGGACGAGGCGCTCGAGGTGGCCGCGATCCACTCCGTCGCGGGCGTCCGGGCCCCCGACGCGCCGTTGTCGCTGGTCCCGCCGTTCCGCTCGCCGCACCACACCACCTCCGCGCCGGGGCTCGTCGGCGGCGGCTCGGGCGTCGGGAGGCCGGGGGAGCTGTCGCTCGCCCACCGCGGGATCCTGTTCCTGGACGAGCTGCTCGAGATGCCGCGGTGGGTGCTGGACGCGCTGCGCCAGCCGCTCGAGAGCGGACACGTGCGGATCGTGCGGACCCAGGCCGCGGTGGCGTTCCCCGCGGACGTCCTGCTCGTGGCGGCGACCAACCCGTGCCCCTGCGGCAACCTCGGCAGCACGTCGCAGGCCTGCCGGTGCGCCCCGGACCGCGTGGAGCGCTACCGCTCGCGGCTGTCCGGTCCGCTGTCGGACCGCATCGACCTGCAGGTCGAGCTGCGTCCCGTGGACCCCGACCGGCTCGTCGGACCCGGCGACGGGGAGCCCACCGCGGCCGTCGCCGCCCGGGTCGCCGCCGCCCGGGCCGTCGCGGCCGAGCGGTGGGGGCCCGGGACGCTCAACCGGTCCGTGCCGCCCGCCGCCGTCCGGGCCACCTGCCACGCCGGTGCCGTCCGGGCGCTGGCCTCGGCGGTCGAGCAGCTCGCGCTGTCGGCGCGCAGCTTCGACCGGGCGCTGCGGGTCGCCCGCACCATCGCCGACCTCGCCGGCGACGCGACGGTCTCCACCGACCATGTCGACGAGGCCGTCGCCTACCGGCTCGCCACGCGCCTGGCCGCGACGTGACGGCCACCGACGGGCGCTGGCGGTCGGTCGCGGCACCGGGCACCGATCCCGATCTCCTCGCCGCGGTCGTGCGGCGGCTCCGTGACGTCGGCCCCGCCACGCTGGCACGGGAGGCACGCGACCACGCGGCCTCGGCGGGCGGCGACCCGCCCGCCACGGTCCTCCGGCGCGTGGTCCCGCCCGTCCTGCCCACGGGCGAGCGCGACGACGAGGTGGCCGGGACGTGGGCCGGCCTCGGCGTCCGGGTCGCCCTGGTGGGGGACCCGGGCTTCCCCGCGCGTCTGGCGGTGGGCTGGCCCGGCACCGGTGGCCCGCCGCTGCTCGCGGTCCGCGGGTCGCTCGCCCCGCACGACGGGCCGGCCGTGGCCATCGTGGGTGCCCGTCGCGCCACCAGCTACGGGACGGGGGTGGCGGCGTGGCTGGCCGAGTCGGCGGCCGCCGCCGGCGCGGTCGTCGTGTCCGGCGGCGCGGTCGGCATCGACGCCGCCGCCCACGGCGCCGCCGCCGACCACGGCACCGTCGTCGTCCTCGGGTGCGGCCACGACGTCGCCTACCCGCGGCCCCACACCGTGGCCGGGGGGCTCTTCGAGCGGGTGCTCGCGGGTGGCGGTGCCCTGGTCTCGGAGCACCTGCCGGGAGCGGCCCCCGTGGCGGGCCACGTCCGTGCCCGCAACCGCATCGTCGCCGGGCTCGCCGACGTCGTCGTCGTGGTCGAGGGCGGCCCGCGCTCGGGTGCGCTCGTGACCGCGGGCTACGCGGCGGACGCCGGCGTGCCGGTCCTCGCCGTCCCCGGCGACGTCCGACGCCCCGGATCCGCCGCGCCACACCTGCTCCTGCGCGAGGGGGCCGAGCCGTGCACCTCGCCCGACGACCTGCTCGCCGCGCTGTCCCTCGCGGCGCCGGTCGGGCCCGACGGCGCCGCGCCGGCCGTGTCGACGACGCTCCCGCCGGCGGTGCACCGCGTGCTCGCCGGCGCGTGGCCGCGGCCGTTGCGCCTCGACGCGCTCGCCGAACAGGCGGAGGTCCCGGCGGCCCGGCTGCTGGCGCTCGTCACCCGCGCACGGGTCGCCGGCGAGGTGGCCGAGGGCGCCGACGGCATCCGCCTCACCCGCGCCCCGCGCTGACCCGTTCGATGGCCCCTCGGCGTCGCGTCGGGTGGTGCGATCCCGGGCGGGAGTGGAGCGCGCCGTCCTCGGGGCTGGGGCGCCGTGTCAGGCGGTGGTGGCGGTCGCGAGGCGGGGGCCCCACACCTCGTTGCAGAAGGCGTCGATCTCGCCGACGATCCGCGAGGGTGCGGTGCGTGCCTCGAGGATCGACCGCGCCTGCAGGAAGCGCGCGTTGGGGAGCTCCTCGGCGAGCGCCCGGGCGTCGTCCATGGCGTGGAGCAGGTCCCAGCCGTGCCCGATGACGAGCGCCGGCTGCGGCATCGTGAACCGGACGCGCGCCGCGGGGGCGCCGGGCCCGACCATGAGTCCGTGCAGCACCGCCGCGTTCTCGCGGGGATCGGCGGACAGCAGGTTCATCCACGAGTCGAACGCGCCGACGCCGGTGCGGGGGAGCGCGCGGACCAGGCGGCTGAACGGTCGGATGACCTTGGACAGGTACCGCAGCGACACGAGCGCGGGCCAGAACGCCTGGACCGCGGCCATCGCGCCCCGTTCCAGCACCGGCATCTCGAGCACCATCGCCCGGACCCGCTCGGGCGCCGTCGCGGCCACCTCGAGCGCGACGTTCGCGCCCAGGGACACGCCGCCGACGACGGCCTCGTCGAGCCCGAGGTCGTCGAGGATCGCCACGACCTGCTCGGCGTAGAAGTCGAGCCGGTGCTCGTAGGCGTGCCGTGGCTTGTCGCTGCGCCCGTGCCCCAACAGCTCCGGCAGGACCACGCGGTGGCCCGCGCGTGCCAGGCGCTGCGCGATGGCCCGGTTCAGCGCCGCATCGAGCAGCAGGCCGTGGGTGAACACCAGCACGCGCGGTCCCTCGCCGTGGACCTCGTAGGCGACGCGGTGGCCGCGGTAGTCGACGTGGTGGAGGGACGGCACGGCTCGCTCCTGTCGGGGGCGCGATGACGGGTCCGCGGGTGCTGGGCGACGCCCGGAGGGTAGCTCCGGCCGGCGGAGCGTCCGGGACCTCCGGCCGCGGTGTCCCGCGTCACCTCGGGCTCACCGACCTCACACGAGCAACAACAGGTGACGACCCTTGACAACGCGTACCGTATGCAACAGGCTTCGTTCCGTGAGCGCCTCCCCGGATCCTGCCGCCGTCGTCACCGACGACGCGGCCTGGCACACGGCGCTCGAGGCCTTCCGCGACCACCTCGTGTGGCAACGCGGCGCGTCCGCGAACACGGTGGCCGCCTACGTCCGTGACGTCTCCGACCTGGCGCGGTTCTGCGTCGAGCTGTCGATCGTGGACCCGGGGGAGGTCGAGCTGCTCGTCCTGCGTCGCTACCTCGCGGACCTGGGGGAGCGCGGGCTCGCCCGCGCCACCGTCGCGCGGCGGGCCTCGACCGTGCGCTCGTTCTTCTCGTTCCTCGCCCGGGCCGGACACGTCGAGCGCGACCCCGCCCAGCTGCTCGGCACCCCGAAGCAGGGGCGGACGCTCCCGCGCGTGCTGCGCCCCGAGCAGGTCGCGGCGCTGCTGCTCGTCCCCGACACCTCCGCGCCCGCGGGCCTGCGCGATCGCGCCCTCCTCGAGCTCCTCTACGCCACCGGGGCCCGCGTCGCCGAGGCCTGCGGGCTCGATCTCGGCGCGCTGGACCTCCCGCAGGGGCTGGTGCGTCTGTTCGGCAAGGGCCAGAAGGAGCGCATCGTCCCCCTGGGCGAGCCGTCGATCGACGCGCTGCGCGCCTACCTCGACGCCGGGCGACCGGCCCTGTCGGGCGGCACCGCCACGGACGCGCTGCTCCTCAACGGACGCGGGGGTCGCCTCGGGACCCGGGACGCCCGGACCATCGTCGAGCGGTCGGGCCGGGTCGCCGGCGTGGGGCACGTCACGCCCCACACGCTGCGTCACAGCTACGCGACGCATCTGCTGGAAGGCGGTGCGGACCTCCGCGCCGTCCAGGAACTGCTGGGGCACGCGTCGCTCGCGACGACCCAGCGCTACACCCATCTCTCCCGCGGACAGCTCGTCGAGATCCACGCGACGGCCCACCCGCGGGCCCGATCACGCAGGAACGGACGGTCCGGGCGATAGCATGCTCGGGCGACCTCGTCGACGTACGCGGGCGTGTCGCCGCACGGGAGCGGGGACGGCGACAGGAGGCAACGGTGGATCCGGAGGTCCAGGCGCTCTGGGAGCGCTACCGGCAGTCCGGGGACCCCGCGGTCCGCGAACAGCTGATCCTCCAGTACGCACCGCTCGTGAAGTACGTCGCCGGACGCGTCGGCGTCGGCATGCCCAACAACGTCGAGCACGCCGACCTCGTCTC
>JAHWJY010000142.1 GCA_019348135.1 Actinomycetota bacterium | reverse complement strand
GACCGCGACACGGGCGGCGACCGTGACCGTGGCAGCGAGCGCACCCGCGCCCGTCGCGACGACGACTCGTCCGACCGGGGCGAGAAGAGCGACGCGAAGAGCGACGCGAAGAGCGACGACGGGGGCGAGCGCACCCGGACGCGCACCCGCAGCCGGTCGCGCGAGCGCGACTGAGCACGTCCAGCACGACTCCGGGACGGCGCGGGCAGGGGAGACCCCGCCCGCGCCGTTCCCCGTTCCGGCACGAGGAGCATGCGTGGAGTACGAACAGACCATCCTGCCGTCCGGGGTCCGGGTCGTCACCGAGACGATGGCCTCGGTGCGGTCGGTGACGCTCGGCTTCTGGCTCGGCGTCGGCTCGCGTGACGAGACCCCCGACGAGGCGGGGTGCTCGCACTTCCTGGAGCACCTGCTGTTCAAGGGCACGGCCACGCGCAGCGCCCGTGACATCGCCGAGGCGCTCGACGCGGTCGGCGGGGAGATGAACGCGTTCACGTCGAAGGAGCTGACCTGCTTCTACGCGCGCGTGCTCGACCGTGACCTGCCGCTCGCGACCGAGGTGCTCGCCGACATGCTGTGCGCGGCGACGAACACGGCCGAGGACGTCGACGCCGAGCGCGAGGTCGTGCTGTCCGAGATCGACATCCACCTCGATTCGCCGGACGACCTCGTCCACGCCGACCTCGCCGAGCTGCTCCTGGACGGCCACCCCCTGTCGCTGGAGACGCTCGGGACGGTCGCGTCGGTGACCGACATGCCACGCGACCGCATCCACGACTACTACGAGTCGCACTACCGGCCCTCGAACCTCACCGTCGCCGCCGCCGGCAACCTCGCCCACGACGAGGTGGTCCGGATGGTGGACGAGCTCGTGGGCGACCTCGGGCGGCCCGGGGGCGATCCACCGGTCCGCACCCCGCCCGAGCGGTGGGGCACCGGACAGGTCACGGTCCGCCACCGTCCCACCGAGCAGGCCCACGTGCTCGTCGGTGGCCGCGCGCTGCCGTCACAGGACCCGCGTCGGCACGCCCTGCGCGTGCTCAACACGCTCCTCGGCGGCGGGATGTCGTCGCGGCTGTTCCAGGAGATCCGTGAGACGCGGGGGCTCGCGTACACGATCTTCTCGTACGCCTCGGGGTACTCCGACGCCGGTCTCTACGGCGCGTACGCCGGCGCGACCCCGCGGAAGATCGACGAGGTGCTGAAGGTCATGACCGACGAACTCGACGGCGTCGCGGACTCGGTCACCGACGAGGAGGTGGAGCGTGCCAAGGGGGCGCTGAAGGGCGGGATGGTCCTCGGCCTCGAGGACACCGGCTCCCGCATGTCACGCATCGGCAAGGCCGTGTGCACGGGCGCCGACCTCCTGACGGTCGACGAGATCACGGCCCGGATCGACGCGGTCACGCTCGACGACGTCCGCGCGGTCGCCCGCGACGTCATCGGTGGGCCGCGGGCACTCGCCGTCGTCGGCCCCTACGCCGAGGACGAGGCCGACCGGTTCGCCACCCACGTCGCCTGACGCCGGACCCCGCCTGACCGTCAGGCAGGCCGGCGTCCCCACCGTCGGGGTGGGGTGGCGGGTCAGCGGGTTCGTCGTCGGGTCGTGGCGGTCCGCGGGATGATCCCGCGTGGTTCGGAGGTGCGCGCGGTCCGCCGGTCGGGTGACACCACGGTCACGACCCGGTCGCCGTCCATGGTCAGCTGCCAGCCGCCTTCGTGACACACGTGGTGGTGCCGGACACACAACAGGACACCGTTGGCGAGGTCGGTCGGTCCGCGGTCGCGTCCCCAGAACCGGACGTGATGGATGTCGGTCCACGCGGCCGGCCGGTCGCAGCCGGGGAAGCGACATCCGCCGTCGAGCGCGACGATGGCGCGGCGTTGCGCGCCGGACCACACGCGTGTGGCCCGGCCGACGTCGAGCACCTGGGAGTCGCCGGCGAGGACGCGGGTGAGGGTGGCGTCGCAGACGATCCGCTGCAGCGCGTCACGGGAGATCGGACCGCCCCAGGCCATCTCGGCCGGCGGTGCGCGGTCTTCGCCGGCGAGCGCCTCGGCGGTGACCACCACCGACACGTGCGGTTTCTCACCACCGTTGGTGGGTGTGTCGCCGGCGTCGAGGGCGATCTTGGCGGCCTGCACGATCGCGTCGGCGCGGCGCTGCTCGGTGGTGCGGCGCAGTTCATCGGGGGTGTCCGGGCCGTCGAAGGTGGTGAAGCCACGGACCATGGTGTCGAACCGCTCGCCGGAGACGGGGTCGAGGAGCAGGTGGCCTTCGTACATCCCGTCGTCGCGCCACTCGCCCCGGTAGGACCGGCGGGAGTGGGCGAGCTTCTCGTCCTTCAGCAGCCGGTCGCCGTCGGCAGCGAGCTCACGCCGCTTGACCTCGTCCCGCAGCTGCTCAGGCGTCGACGCCTTCGCGGACTCCAGCAGCGACGCCTCGACCTCGCCCGGCATCCCGAGCCGGCCGGTGTGGGCGGCCCTGGCGACGTGTTCGGCCTGCTCCACCCCGACCTCGCCGTCGGCGAGCGCCCCCGCCGTCCCGGGCAGCCGCTCCAACCGGCGTCCGAGATCGACCGCACGCTTCGCGTCGCGGCCGGACAGCTGCGCACGGTCCTTCAGCAACGCGACCGTGTCCACCGCGCCGGTCTCGCCGGCGAGCCCGGCTCGGTCCACGGCGGCGACGACCTTGGCCTTGACCGCGGCGGTGGTGCGTTCGAGCCGGACGACCTCGTCGAGCGCGTCACCCAGCACCTCGGTGGTGAGGCCGGTGAGGTCGAGATCGACCGCGTCCCGCAGTGCTTGCCGCGCCGTACCGAGCCGATCCAGCAGTCCCGGACGCGGGGACAGCGAGACGCTGCCGGCGTACCCGCCGGCTCGCTCCCTCGCCATCTCGAACGCCACCGGCGCTCTCCCCTCCGAACGTGTGTTCGGGAACGACGTTAGCCCGAGGCTGCGACACGTCAAGGGCCGATCCGGCCTTTCCACAGACTTCCTCGCGCTCGTGCCAACTCGATCGCGGTATCGCCGATCGGGTGGCAGGAACCGGCCGTGTTCCACAAGCGCCAGCGCACACCCGACCCCTGCCGTGGCATCCTCCGCGGGAGATCCCGGGGCGAGGACCGTCGTGACCTGTGACGTGTGCGGCCACGAGCAGGACCGGGGCCGGTTCTGCGGCCGCTGCGGGGCGAAGGTCGCGCCCCCTGTCGACGAGGCGGGTGCGCCCTCGGGGACCGCTGCCGCGACGCGCCGGCTCCGGCTCCCCGGGTGGTCGCCGGCGATCCTGCTCCTCGCGCTCGTGGTCGTGTCGTGGGGGGTGGCGCGGCTCGTCACACCGTCCGCCGGCGATGAGGTCGGTGTCGGGACGCCGCAGGGGCCGACCGACCGGTCCGCACTCCGGCCCGCCTCGCCCACGGCGGACCCCGACCCGGAGACGACCCCCGCCGGCCCGGTCTTCCGCGACGGGACGGGCACGGTGCTGCTCTTCGACGACGGCACCACGGGGGCGCTCGCACTCGACCTCGACACCGGGACGACCGAGCGGATCGAGCTGCCCGGCCAACGCGCCGGCGACCAGCCCTACCGGCTGTGGCGTCTCGGCGACCGGGTGGTCGTCGGGTGGGGCGAGATCCTGGCCGTCGCGCCGGGCACCGACGCGGAGCCTCGCACCCTCGGCCAGGCCACCGTGTTCCTCCCGGCCGCCGATCCCGAGCAGCTGTGGCTGGTCGACCACGCCGGCCCCGTCGACGGCTCGGCGTCGACGTGGACGCTGATCGACGCCGAAGGTCGGGTTGTCGCGTCGACCGACTCGGTCCCGGGCTACGAGCCCCTGCGGGGGATCCCCGGGGGCCTCGCCCTGCGGGACGAGGCGGGACGGGTCTGGCGCTACGACCTCGAGGAGGACGTCGTCGTGGAGGCGTCGGCCGAGGGGACGCCGGGCTGGATCGGCGACGTCACCCGGGAGCACGTCGCCTGGTGCACCGAGGATCCATGCCGCTCCATCACGATCTCCAGCGCCGCGGCCACCCAGGCAGCGAGCGTGGGCGACGGGGCGAGGTTCTCGGAGGATCACGTCTGGCTGTCGCCCGACGGGGCGTGGCTCGCCGCCGTCGTCGCGATCGACGTCGGCGGGGGCACGGATCGCCGGCTCCGGATCTACGACGTGGCCAGCGGTGGCGTCCTCGCCGACGCGCAGCTGCCTCTGGGGACCGCCTACGGCACGTGGGACGTCGGCGGGAAGCAGTTCTTCTCCTGGGTCCATTTCGTCGGTGGCGGGAGCGGGGCGCCGGCGCTGTTGTCGCGGTGGTCGCGCGGAGACGCCATCGAGCAGGTCGACGTCCGTGGGCTCGGCGTCGAGGGCGTCTACCGCGTCGTCGCGCTACCGAGGGTCGGCGGGCCGGGGGTGGTCGTCACCGCGAGAGGGGCCTGTCCCGAGAGCGAGCGCAGCGACGCGATGGGGTCGCTGCCGGCGTGGCGGGGCGAGCAGATCCACGTTGCGCTCCCCCGATCGGCCCCGGCCGACGTGCCGGAGCAGCTCTGGGTCGGCATCCCCGGGGCCGACAGCGGGACGACCGTCACGCTGTCCGCCCAGCTGGTCGACGACGACGTCCGGGCCGGGTTCCGGCTCGACGACCGCTCCGACTGGCAGACCGAGTTCCGGCTCCGCAGTGGGATGCGAACGGCCTCGGGGTTCCCACCGCACTGGGCCGTCGCGAGTCGGTTCCCGGCACCCGGCTGCTGGGCGGTCACGGTCTCGACCGGCGAGCTGACGGAGACCGTCACGGTGGAGCTCCGCTTCGACGAGTGACCAGGATCACCGCCGTGACCAGCAGCGCCCCGCCGCCCCAGCCGATCGGCGTCAGGCGCTCGCCGAGGAGACCCAGGGCCAGCCCGGTGGCCACGATCGGCTCCAGCAGCGCCAGCACGGCAGCCGCCGAGGCGGGGACCTGCTCGAGCCCGGCGAAGAACATCCGGTAGGCGAGCGCCGTCGGGACGAGGCCCAGGTACAGCATCGCGGCGAGGACGGCGGGTTCGCGGCCCAGCGACAGACCCGCCACCGCGGCCGTCAGCGGCAGCAGGAGCAGCGCGCTCAGGGCGAACGTCCACGAGGTGAGGCGCGGCGACCCGAGCCTGGCGCTGAGGTCGCCACCGGCCAGGGTGAGCCCGGCGTACCCGGCCGCGGACGCCGCCGCGAAGGCCACGCCGGACATCGTCCCGGGTCCGGCGTGCGCGGGCAGCCCGACGAGGGCCGCCAGCCCGACGACCGCGAGCACGACCGCCACCGCCGTCGTGCGTCGCGTCCGCCGGCGGGTGCGCACCCGCTCGGCCACGGTGACGAGCACCGGTGCCAGCCCCAGGGTGACGAGGGTGGCGACGCTCACACCGGCCCGGTGGACGGCGGTGAAGTACCCCGCCTGGTAGGCCGCGAGGCCGAGTCCCACACCGAGGAGTCGGGCCAGCAGCCGGAGGCGTCCGCCCGAGGCGAGCGTCGGCGTCGCCGTCCCGGCCGGGCGCCGCCGGAGGAGGGGCAGGAGCACGGCGGCGCCCGACGCCATGCGCCAGAAGCTGACCGTCAGGGGGTGGACGCCGTGGCCGTAGGCCACGGTGGCGGTGATCCCCGACGTGCCCCAGAGCACGGCGGTGCCACCGACCAGCAGGAGCCCCCGGGTACGGGGGTTGAGCAGGTGTTCGCGTGCACGCATGGTCGTGCCTTCCCGATCGACGCCGTCACGGAGGACGCGCGGGGATCGGGTGGGCACGGGTGTCGGCGGAGCCGACGGTCAGGTGCCCACACGGAGGAGGAGCCAGGCGCCGCG
>JAHWJY010000141.1 GCA_019348135.1 Actinomycetota bacterium | reverse complement strand
CTACATCTGCGACGAGTGCATCGACCTCTGCAACGAGATCATCGAGGAGGAGCTCTCCGAGCCCTCCGACCTGCAGCTCGACGAGCTCCCGAAGCCGAAGGAGATCTACGGCTTCCTGAACGACTACGTGGTGGGTCAGGACGCGGCGAAGAAGACCCTCGCGGTCGCCGTCTACAACCACTACAAGCGCATCCAGGTCGGCACCGGCAACGGTGACGACGTGGAGCTGCAGAAGTCGAACATCCTGCTCCTCGGTCCCACGGGCTCGGGCAAGACGCTCCTCGCCCAGACCCTGGCGCGGCTGCTGAACGTCCCGTTCGCGATCGCCGACGCCACGGCCCTGACCGAGGCCGGCTACGTCGGCGAGGACGTCGAGAACATCCTGCTGAAGCTGATCCAGGCGGCCGACTTCGACGTGAAGAAGGCCGAGACCGGGATCATCTACATCGACGAGGTCGACAAGATCGCCCGCAAGTCGGACAACCCGTCGATCACGCGTGACGTCTCCGGTGAGGGTGTCCAGCAGGCGCTCCTGAAGATCCTCGAGGGCACGGTCGCGTCCGTGCCGCCGCAGGGCGGGCGCAAGCACCCGCACCAGGAGTTCATCCAGATCGACACGGGCAACATCCTGTTCATCTGCGGGGGTGCCTTCGCCGGTCTCGAGCGGGTCGTCGAGCAGCGCATCGGCCGCAAGGGGGTCGGCTTCGGCGCCGACGTGTCGAGCCCCAACGACAAGGACCTGGGTCACCTCCTCGGCAACGTCCTGCCCGAGGACCTGGTGAAGTTCGGGCTCATCCCCGAGTTCATCGGCCGCCTGCCGATCGTTTCCTCCGTCGAGCCGCTGGACCGCGAGGCGCTGGTCGACATCCTCACCGGGCCGAAGAACGCGCTCACCCGCCAGTACATGCGCTTCTTCGAGTTCGACGGGGTCGAGCTCGAGTTCGAGCCGGACGCGCTCGAGGCCGTCGCCGATCTCGCCATCCTGCGCCAGACCGGCGCGCGTGGGCTCCGGGCCATCCTCGAGGAGGTCCTGCTCAACACGATGTACGAGCTGCCGTCCCGCGAGGACGTCCAGCGCTGCGTCATCACGGCCGAGACGGTCCGCGAGAAGGTCAACCCGACCCTCGTCCCGCACGGCGGCCTTCACCAGGTCGACGACGAGCCGACCGAGCGCTCCGCCTAGGACGGCCACCCCGGTCCAGGGCGTCCGCCGGCGTGGCTACGCTCGCCGGCGCCCGACCCCAGGATGGCACCGGCATGAGCGAGCTCCCCAAGGCGTACGACCCCAAGGCCGTGGAGGGGGAGCTGTACGCCGACTGGGTCGAGGCCGGGCTGTTCCACGCGGAGCCGGACGACGAGGGCGAGCCCTTCTCGATCGTCATCCCGCCGCCCAACGTGACGGGGTCGCTGCACGTCGGCCACGCGCTCGACAACACCATCCAGGACGCCATCATCCGGCGGGAGCGGATGCTCGGGAAGAACGCCGTGTGGGTCCCCGGCACCGACCACGCCGGCATCGCGACGCAGAACGTGGTCGAGAAGCAGCTCGCGGAGGAGGGCACGGACCGACACGAGCTCGGGCGTGAGGCGTTCATCGAGCGTGCCTGGCGGTGGCGGGAGGAGTCCGGCGGCGAGATCCTCAACCAGCTGCGCAAGCTCGGTGCGTCGTGCGACTGGGAGCGCGAGGCGTTCACGTTCGACGAGCCGCGATCCCGGGCCGTCCGCGAGACGTTCGTCTCGCTCTACGAGCAGGACCTCATCTACCGCGGCAACCGGCTCATCAACTGGTGCCCCCGCTGCGCGACCGCGCTGTCCGACATCGAGGTCGAGCACGAGGAGACCGTCGGCGAGCTCGCGCGCTTCCGCTACGAGTACGCCGACGGGTCCGGCGGCATCGAGGTCGCGACGACCCGCGTCGAGACGATGCTCGGCGACACCGCCATCGCCGTGCACCCCGACGACGACCGCTACCGGGACGTGGTGGGGCGGACCGTCGTGCACCCCTTCGACGGGCGCGAGCTCCCGATCATCGCCGACGACTACGTCGACCCCGAGTTCGGCTCCGGGGCCGTGAAGATCACGCCGGCCCACGACCCCAACGACCACGACATCGGCCAGCGCCACGATCTGCCGACCATCGACGTGATGACCGACGACGCCCGCATCGGCGAGGCGGGCGGGGCGTTCGCCGGCATGGACCGCTTCGAGGCGCGCGCCGCGATCAAGGCCGCACTCGACGAGCGGGGCCTGATGGTCGGCGTCGACCCGCACACGCACCAGGTCGGGCACTGCTCGCGCTGCGGCACGGTCGTCGAGCCCCGTCTGTCGGACCAGTGGTTCGTCAAGGTCCGTCCGCTCGCCGACAAGGCCGCCGCCGCCGTGCGCGACGGTCGCATCACCTTCGTGCCGGAGAGCCGCGCGAAGCCGTTCCTCGAGTGGCTCGACAACCTCCACGACTGGTGCATCTCGCGCCAGATCTGGTGGGGGCACCGCATCCCCGCCTGGTACGGGCCCGACGGCGAGCTCGAGGTGTCGCGCGAGGACCTCGACCGCGAGGGCTGGGTCCAGGACGAGGACGTGCTGGACACCTGGTTCTCGTCGCAGCTGTGGCCGATGACCGTGCTCGGTTGGGAGCAGCCCGGCGACCACACGCCCGAGTTCGACACGTGGTTCCCGACCTCCACCCTCGTCACGGGCTACGACATCAACACCTTCTGGGTGTCCCGGATGGCCATGATCTCGCTGTGGCTCGAGGACGAGGTCCCCTTCCGCATCGTCCACAACCACGGGCTGGTGCGTGACGAGCACGGCAAGAAGATGTCGAAGTCGTTCGGCAACGTCATCGACCCGCTCGACCTCGTCTCCGAGTTCGGCGCCGACGCCACCCGGTTCGCGCTCCTGCGCTCGGCCGCCCCCGGCGTCGACGTGCCGTTGGCCGTCGAGTGGGTCGATGGCGAGAAGAAGTTCGCCAACAAGCTCTGGAACGCCACCCGCTTCGCGCTGTCCACCCTCGACGGGACCACTCCCGGTGAGCTCCCCGACACGGCGTCGCTGCCGCTCGAGGACCGCTGGATCCTGTCCCGGCTGGAGGACGTCCGGGCCCAGGTCGACGAGGCCTACGACGGCTACGAGTGGGCCATCGCCTGCCGGACGCTGCGCTCCTTCGCGTGGGACGAGCTCGCGGACTGGTACCTCGAGGCCGCCAAGGTCCGCCTCTACGGCGACGACGAGGGGGCGAAGGCCGACGCACGCGCCGTCCTCGCGGTGGTGCTCGACGACCTCCTGCGACTGCTCCACCCCCTGATGCCGTTCGTGACCGAGGCGCTGTGGCGGTCGCTCACCGGTGCCGCCGGCGGGGCCGCCTCGCTCATGGTCGCCGCCTGGCCGACGGCACGGACCGAGCGGGACGCGGCCGCCGAGGAGGAGTTCTCACTCGTCCAGGATCTCGTCACCGAGATCCGCAAGTTCCGCTCCCAGAACGACGTGGCGCCGAGCCGGCGCTTCGGGCTCGCGATCCAGACCTCCGCGCGCGACCGGCTGGCACCCCACCTCCCGCTCATCGTCTCGCTGGCGGGGCTCGAGGAGGTCACGTTCGTCGACGGCGCGGTCGAGGAGCCGGGCACGTCGCGCATCGTGTTCTCCGCCGGCGAGTGCTTCGTGGACCTGACCGGGCTGATCGACGTCGGGGCCGAGCTGGCGCGGCTCGACCGCGAGGTCGCCAAGGCGCGCGAGGACCTCCAGCGCGTCGAGGGCAAGCTCGGCAACGCGAGCTTCGTCGACCGGGCGCCGGACGCCGTCGTGCAGAAGGAACGCGACCGTCGCGACGACCTCACCCGGGTGATCGACGAGCTCTCGAACCAGGCCGAGCAGCTCCGCCAGCTGGAGGCGTGATGGACTTCGCCGAGGCCGTCGCCGACCTGCAGCAGCGCGGTTCGGGTCGCATGATCCCCGACCTCGACCGCATCACCCGGATCGCCGACCTGCTCGGCAACCCGCAGCGCTCGTACCCCACGGTGCACGTGACCGGCACCAACGGCAAGACGTCGGTGACGCGGACCGTGACGTCGCTGTGCGGCGCGGTCGGGCTCGCCGCGGGCACCTACACGAGCCCCCACCTGCAGACCATCCGCGAGCGGCTGTCCGTCGCGGGCATCCGCATCGGTGAGCGGACCTTCGCCGACGTGTACGCCGACCTCCGTCCCATCCTCGAGCTCGTGGACGCGGAGCTCGAGGACCCACGGGACTCCGTGACCTACTTCGAGGCGCTCACCGCCATGGCCTACTGGTGGTTCGCGGACAAGCCCGTCGACGTCGGCGTGTTCGAGGTCGGTATGGGCGGCCGCTGGGACGCGACCAACCTCGTGCGGGGCGACGTCGCCGTGCTGACCCCGATAGACCTCGACCACCGCGAGCTGGGCGCGACCCCGGCCGAGGTGGCGGGCGAGAAGGTCGGCATCATCAAGGAGGGCTCGGTGGTCGTGAGCGCTCGCCAGCGCGACGACGTGCTCGCCGTGATCCGCGGTGCCGTCGCCGAGGCCGGCGCCACGTTGCTGCTCGAGGACGAGGACTTCGGCGTCACCGCCCAGAGCGTCGCCGTCGGCGGCCAGGTCGTGAGCCTCCGCGTCGGCGACCGGGTCGTCGAGGACGTGCTGCTCCCGCTGTTCGGCGAGCACCAGGCGTCCAACGCCGCCATCTCGCTCGCCGCGTTCGCGGCCTTCACGGGCGACGGCTTCGCGACCTTCAGCGATGACCTGCTGCGCCAGGGGTTCGGTGCCGTCAGCGTCCCCGGACGGCTCGAGGTCGTCCACCGCGAGCCCACGGTCGTGCTCGACGGGGCGCACAACCCCCACGGTGCCCGCGCCGCCGCCGCGGCCCTGTCGGAGTCGTTCGAGTTCCGCAACCTCATCCTGGTCCTCGGCACCCTCGACGACAAGGACCTCGACGGCATCGTCACCGCCTACCGCGGTCACGCATCGCACGTCGTCGTCACCACCCCGCCGTCCCCACGCGCGGCGAGCCTCGAGCGCCTGCTCGACGTCGCCACCGGCGTCTGGGCCGGGACGGGCGTGATCGTCGAGTCCGCGGCCACCGTCGCCGAGGCGCTCGACAAGGCGGCCGGGGTCGCCGGCGCCGGCGACGGCGTGCTGGTGACCGGCTCGCTCTACACGGTGGGGGCCGCGCGCGACATCTACCTGCCCGTCGACGACCTCGGCGACGACGTCGTCTACGGCCCCGACGACATCGACGACGACGAGGACGAGGCGTCGTTCAACGAGGCGCTCGAGCGCATGCTCGACCGTGTCGACGACGAGCAGGGGCCCGACGAGGACACCTGATCACGGCAGCTCGAGGAGGTCCGTGAGCGACGCGCCCGTGTCGCTGGCCTCGATCGCGGCCAGCGTCACCGTCAGCCGGTCGACGACGGGCAGGGCCGGGGCTGCCGTGATCCCCGAGGCGCTCGCGGTGCCGACGATGCCGACCGACGGCGTGCTCGTCGGCGCGGCGGCCGGGGTGTGCTCGGTGGCGGGTGTGGTCGCGCCGGTGCGCTCGGGCGTGGGGGCAGGGGCGGGCGCGGGGGCGGGGGCGGGGGCCGGCGTGGCCGTGGGCTCCGGCTCCGGCGCCGGTTGCGAGCCGGACGGCGTCCGGAAGATCTGCGTGACCCAGAGGACGTCCCCGCGGCGCTCGACCCCGACCCCGACCTCGACGTAGGCGGCGGAGAGGATGTTGTCCCGGTGCGCCGGCGAGGTCATGAACGAGTGGTGGACGCTGCCGACGTCCGGGCCGCGCCCGACGTTCTCGCCGAGCTTGCTCCAGCCCGACACCTCGGAGCCGAGGTCCGGGT
>JAHWJY010000140.1 GCA_019348135.1 Actinomycetota bacterium | reverse complement strand
GCACGTAGGAGATGCCGGACGGGTTGCGGAGGTTGTCCTCGAGGACGCGGTAGGTCCCCTCGTGGTCGCGGATGAGATCGACCCCGGACACCAGGCACCGGGCCTCGAACGGGACCGGGATCCCGAACGCCTCGCGGCGGAAGTCCGACGCCGTCCGCACCAGCCAGCGCGGGACGATGCCGTCGTGCAGCGCCGCGCGCTCGCCGACGTAGAGGTCCTCGAGGAAGCGGTTGAGGGCCGTGACCCGCTGGATGACGCCGGCCTCGACCACGTCCCACTCGTGCGCCGGGATGACACGCGGGATGAGGTCCATCGGGAAGGTGCGCTCGACCCCCTCGCCGTCGCCGTAGACCGTGAAGGTGATGCCCTGGGTGCGAAAGATCCCGTCGCGGATGCGCTCACGCCGGCCCAGGTCCTCGGGCGTGATGTCGTCCAGCCGCTCGACCAGCGAGCGGTAGTGCTCGCGCGTCCCGCCGGCGCCGTCGAAGGCTTCGTCGAAGAAGCCGTCGGTGGCGTACTCGCGGAACAGACCGGAATCCATGGCGTCCCACCGTAGTCGTGCGGTGGCGTCCGTACGGCCGGGCGCCCCCGCGGGGCACCTCCTCGGTCCGGGACGTCGGGCCTCCTACCCTCAAGTGGAGGGGGCACCCGGCCGACGGGGACGGGAGCGACCGAGTCGATGGAGATCGACGTGGACGACCGCCGGACGGGCCAGCAGGCAGGATGCCGATGAACGGGCACCCGGCGCTCCTACGGCCCGCCGAACGGCTCGCGCGCTCCGCACCCTCCGAGATCAGCGACGCGCGCCGCAGCGTGGACGAGGTGCTCCGGAGGGCCGCCGAGCTGGCGCGGCTGCTGCCGGCGGGCCCCGACGAGCCCGACCCGGTGTGGCAGCTCGCCCGCCGGCTCGCGTCGCTTCGGGTACCGCCGTCGTTCGGGCGTCCGGTGGCCGCCGTCGAGGCGGCCGACGTGGCGTTCCGGTCGGCGATCGTCGGATCGCTCGAGGCGATCCGGATGTGCCGCCAGACCCTGCACGTCAGCGGTGCCTGCTGGTTCGCGACCGGTGAGGTGACCGACGGCTGCGGTGAGGTGCTCCGCGCCGCCCACGCGCTGTCCTAGCCCTCAGGACTCCAGGCGGCGCTCCGCCACGGCCTGGTCGCGGCCGCCGTGCAGCTCGGCCCCGAGCGCGTCGAGCACGAGGTGCTGCCAGGCCAGCCCGAAGGCCCGACCGGCTTCGTCCCCACGCAGCAGGGCCAGCGCCTGGAAGGCGACGTCCCACCCGAACTCGGCGATGAGGACGTCGACCGTCTCCTGCTCGTCGACGGTCGCGAGCAGGGCACGGGCGACGCCCATCACGGAGGTGAGGCGGGGGGTGCGGTCCACGGCGGCTTCCTCGGGTTCGGTCGCGGTACACCGACCTCAACGACCCACCCCCCGGGGGGTGACGCGTCTGGTCCGGACGGGCCACCTCCCGCGGTCCCGCATGGCCGGGAAGTAACGTTGCGTAGTCAGATGACCACCCGATACGTCAAGGCGGGAGGGGGAGGTGCCGACACCCTGGGTGACAGGCGACCGCGCGCCGAGCCCCCGCACCCCGGTTGCCTGTAGGAGCCGGATCCCGATGGACGATCTCGACGGAACCCCCACGGAGAGCACCGTGCCCGACCTCATCGCCCGTCGTCCGGACGTCCTCCGCCGACTCCTCGAGCGGGGCGTGCCCGCCCGGACGATCCAGCTGCTCTTCCCCGAGTGGGACACCGTCCTGGCGGTGGCGCTCAGCGAACCCGCGCCGGCGAGCTGACCGGCCGACGCCACCGGGCGAGCCCCAGGAACGCGAGCTCGCCGAGGACCTCCGCGAGGCGTGTGACGGCGACCAGGAGCAGGGCGACCGGACCCCCGAGGACCGGGGCCAGCACCAGGGCCGTCGCCCCCTCCTGCGCCCCGACGCCGCCCGGCGCGAAGACGGCGACCCGCCCGGCCACCTGCCCGATGGCGTAGGCCCCGACCGCGATGCCGGCGTCGCGCTGGGGGGAGCCGCCGACGGCCGCGAACAGCACCAGGAACGCCGCCACCCGCAGGGCCGTGTTGACGAGGAACGGTCCCGTGACGCGGGCGGCCGTAGCCGGCGACAGCGTCACCCCGTCGACGCTCGTCGCGAGTCTGCCGCCCGTCACCCGGCGCACCGGCGACCACGTCGCGATGCGCGCGGCGCCGGCGAGGAGCCGCATGGGCGCGACGCTGCCCACGACCAGCACCGCCGCGGGGACGAGCGCGGCGAGCGCGACCCAGCGCAGGTCGCTCGCGCCGGGGAGCCACCACGGCACGGTCGCGAGCACCAGCACGGCCGTGATCGCGAACTGCCACGCCGTCTCGACGAGCGCGGTGACGGCGCCGGCGAGGCCGGTGAGGCCGTACCTCCGTCCGAGGACGGCCCGCCCCGCGACCTGGGCACCGGAGAGGCCGTACCGCGCGAGCTGGCTGGCGGCCCAGACCCACGCCGCCGCGGGCCAGGTGAGCCGCGCGCCGGCGACCGCCGCGATCCGTCGCCAGGTGGTGACGGACACCGCGTTGGCGACGAGGTGCACGGCGGCGGCCGCAGCCACGGGGCCGACGCCCGGGAGCCCACCGGCGGCACGCACCTCGCCCCACCGGCCGCGCAGGAACCAGACGGCGGCCAGGAGGAGCGCCCCCGACAGCGCCCACCCGAGGGCGCCGCGGAGCCGTGCCCCGGCCCCTGTCCGGGGTCCGGTCGCAGGTGCGGGGTCCGGACCGGCGTGTCCCTCGCTCAGCCCAGGCCCTCCCGCTGGCCCCAGACGGGCAGGCCGACGTAGCGGAGTCCGGCGGGGTACTCCCCGACGACGCGCCACTCGAAGGCGTAGCCGTGCGCGGCGGCGTCGAGCTCGTCGTCGTCCACGTCCCCCGCCACGTAGGCCCGCAGCACGTCGGCGAACGCCGGTGAGCGCAGGGGCATCGTGACGTCGACGACGTGGCCGACGACGACGGCCCACACGTGGTCGAGCTCCGCTCCCCCGACGTCGACACCCCCGCGGACGACGTCGGCCTCGACCCCGAGCTCGGAGGCGACGGCGCGCACGCGCGCGGCCGCGGCCCGTACGTCGCGCGGGGTGAACGGGTCGCGGGCGTGCTCCTCGGCCAGCGCCGAGCGCAGACGCGGGCCGGTCGGCGCCGGCAGCACGGCGCTGGGGTACCGGTGGGGCGCGCGTCGCGTGGCGCGCCAGGCGGCTCCGGCGGTCGCGGTCACGGCAGACCCTCCTCCCCGGTGTGTCAGACTCGGGACCGATGATGCCGTACGCAGCGAGGCGGGACATGCAGGACGAACGACGGGACAGCGGCGGCCCTCGCCCGGGCGGCGCCCCCCTCGCCGGCCGGACGGTCCTCCTGACGGGCGGCTCGCGGGGTCTCGGGGCGGCCACGGCGCGCCGGCTGTCGCGGATGGGGGCACGGGTCGTGCTGACGTACCGGCGGGAGGCCGACGACGCCGAGCGCGTCGTCGCCGACTGCGCGTCCGCGACCCCCGGCGCTCGCGCCGAGCAGGTCGACCTCCTCGAGGAGGACAGCGTCCGGGCGCTCTTCGAGCGCATCACCGAGCGGGACGGCGAGCTCGACGTGCTGATCGCCAACGCCGCGGCCACCGCGTTCAAGCCGCTGCTCGAGCTGAAGCTGCACCAGATCGACAAGACCTTCGCGATCTCGATCCGGCACTTCCTGCTCATGGCCCAGCTGGCCCACCCGCTGCTGCAGCCACGCGGCGGCCGCATCATCGCCATCTCCGGGGCCGACACGGTCGGCTACATCCCCGGGCACGGCCTCCTCGCCGCCGCCAAGGCCGGCATGGAGACGATCGTGAAGTACCTCGCCTGCGAGCTCGGCCCGCAGGGCATGACCGCCATCGGGGTGCTGCCGGGCTACATCGACACCGACTCCATCCGTCTGATGGCCGGCCCGTTCCACGACAAGCTCGTGGCCGCGGAGGAGCGGACCCACCCGTTGCGGACGGCCGCCACGCCGGACGACGCGTCCGAGGTCGTGGCACTGTGCTGCCTGCCCGAGGCGCGCTGGCTCAACGGGCAGATCGTGCAGAACGACGGCGCGGGGATCTTCGCCTACATGGGGCGGTTCTCGCACGCCTGGGCGATGGTCCCCGACGAGGCCGTCATGCCGGACACCAGCAGCGCACCGATGATGGGGGGCTGACGGGCCTCAGCGGCGCGGCCGCGTGACGAGGTGCCACGTCCCGCCGCTGCGTCCGAGCTCACTGGCCCCGGGCTCGGCGCCGTAGGTGTCGGTCACCTCGAGCCCCGCCTGGTGCACGAGCGCGCGCAGCTCGCGTGGGTAGAGCGCGACGGCGTCGAGCTCGTCGACGAGCCGTTCGCCGTCGGGGAACCGGTAGGTGATCCGCGCCCGCTGACGCTGCTCCCAGGCGTCGAAGCCGAGCTGCTCGATCGTCACGTGGATGGCCTCGCCCCCGTCGCTGGGCTCCAGGCGACCGGACGCGGTGGGGTCGTCGCAGGCCATCCAGTAGGGGTTGAGCACCTGCAGCACGACCGCCCCGTCGGGGGCGCAGTGGCGCGCGGCCTGACGCACCGCCGAGGTCCGGGCGGCCGGGTCGTCGATCCCGTTGAGCAGGCTGGAGGGCAGGACCACGAGCCCGAAGCGCTCCCCCAGGCTGAGCTCCTCGGCTCGGGCCTCGACGAGCCGGACGCGACCCGCCAGCGGGTGGTCCGCGAGACGCTCCCGGAACGCCGCCAGCATCGCAGCGTCCGCGTCGACCGCGACGACCTCCGTCGCCTCACGCGCCATGCTGAGCGCGAGCCGTCCGGTCCCGCACCCGACGTAGAGGACCCGCCCGTCCGGCGCGTGCCCCGCGAGCTTCGCCCACCACTCGGCGTCCGAGGTGGCCGGCAGGCGGCGGTACAGGCGGACACGGTCGTCGCTCACGCGGTCTCCTGCTCGTCGGTCCCGGAGCCTGCCAGGCGGGTGAGGCGCCACGCCAGCGCGGTCTGCCGGTTGCGCGGGACGTCGTGGCGGGCGGCATGGCGCAGCGCCTCGGCCTGGCCGACCAGTATGAGGGCCCGCTGGGCGCGGGTGATGGCCGTGTAGACGAGGTTGCGCCACAGCATCGAGCGGTGCGACCGGTCGCACACGAGCACGACCACGGGCCACTCCCCGCCCTGCGACTTGTGCACCGTGATCGCCCAGGCGTGGGTCAGGTCCCGGGCCTGGTCACGGTCGTAGGTGACCTCCCCACGGGGGAACGCGACGCGCAGCTTCTTGCCGCGGAGGTCGAGGTCGACGACGCGGCCGATGTCGCCGTTGGAGACGTCGAGCTCGGCGTCGTTGCGGGTCTGCATCACGCGGTCGCCCTCGTTGAACCCGGCGAGGCTCGAGCGGCCGTCGACCGGGTTCAGGGCCTCCTTGAGCGCCGCGTTCAACGCATCGACGCCGACGGGGCCCCGGTAGACCGGCGCCACCACCTGGATGTCGTCGACGCCGACGCCGAAGTAGTCGGGTGCCCGGTTGGCGACCGCCTCGACGACGCGGGCGGCGAGCCGGGCGCGGTTGGGGTCCTCGGCGAGGAAGACGTCGCCGTCGTTGCCCTTCAGCACCCCGAGCTCGCCGCTGTTGACCTCACGCGCCAGCGACACGATGCGCGAGCTGGCCGCCTGGCGGTGGACCTCGGTCAGGTCCGTGCGCGGGATCACGTCGCACCGCAGGAGGTCGCGGAGGACGTCGCCCGGCCCGACCGACGGCAGCTGGTCGGGGTCGCCGACGAGGAGCAGGTGGGCGTCGTCGTCGACGGCGGCCACGAGCGATCCGGCCAGCGAGGTGT
>JAHWJY010000139.1 GCA_019348135.1 Actinomycetota bacterium | reverse complement strand
GGTCGCCCACACGACGACGAGGTCGGCGCGCTCGCCGGCGGTGACGAAGATCTTGCTGCCGTTCAGGACGTACTCGTCGCCGTCGAGCGTCGCGGTGGTGCGGATGGCGGCGGAGTCGGAGCCGGCGTCCGGCTCCGTGATGGCCATCGCGGCCCACTTGCCCTCGAAGCGGGCGAGCTGGTCCTCGTCGGCGACGGACGCGATCGCGGAGTTGCCGAGGCCCTGACGCGGCATGGACAGGAGCAGCCCCAGGTCGCCCCAGGTGAGCTCCATGATCGACAGCGCCGTCGACAGGCTCCCCCCGTTGCGGTTGCCGCCGTCGCCGCCGCGGCTGCGCCGGACCCCCGCCGCCCCGGCCCCGCCCAGGTCGCCGCCCTCCTCGATGCCGTCGATGGCGGCGGCGAGGAGGTCGAGCTCCTTGGGGTAGGTGTGCTCCTCGCGGTCGTACCGCCGCGAGACGGGGCGGAACACCTCGCGGGCCACCGACCGGGCCTGCCCGATCACGAAGTCGAACTTCCTGGGAACCTCGAGGTTGATCATGGGGACGCTCGTCTCTCGTCTGTGCGTTGGCGGGGCGGGCCGGTGGATCAGAGGAGGAGCGCGCCCTCGAGCGCGCCAACGGCGCGGAGGTCGCGGTACCAGCGCTCCACCGGGTGCTCCTTGACGTAGCCGTGGCCGCCGAGGAGCTGCACGCCGGTCGAGCCGATGTCCATGCCCTTCTCGGCACAGAGCGTCCGCGCGAGGGCGACAGCCCGGCCGATGTCCTTCCCGCGGTCCGCCAGGCTCGCGGCGCGGTAGGTGGCGAGGCGCATGCCCTCGAGCTCGACGGCGATGTCGGCGACGGCGAACGCGACCGACTGGCGGTGGCTGATGGGCTCACCGAAGGCGTGGCGCTCGTTCACGTAGGGCGTGACGTAGTCGAGGACGGCCTTGGCGGTCCCGACCGAGACGGCGCACCAGCCGAGGCGCGCACGCTGGATCGCTTCGGCGTACACAGCCCGCCCGCCGGCACCGACCACAGCCGTCGCGGGCACGCGCACGCCGTCGAGGTGGAGCCGGCCGGTGGCGGCGGGGCGGATGCCCATCGCCGGCTCCGGCGTCACGGTCACGCCGGCCGTGGAGGACTCGATCAGCACCATCGCCGGGCCGGCGTCCTCGAGGTCGACGGCGACGAGGAAGAGCTCCGCGGTCCGGGCGAGCGGCACGAGGGACTTCTCGCCGTCGAGCACGAGGTCGTCGCCGTCGCGGCGCGCCCTCGTGCGGAGCTCGAAGGGATCGAACAGCGCCCGCGGCTCCGTGACGGCGAAGGCCGCGGCCGGTGGGGTCTCGCCGGCGAACGCCGGCAGGTAGGTGGACTGCTGGTCGGCGTCACCGAAGAGCGAGATGGCGGTCGCGACCGCCGCCGGCGCGAGGCAGGCGACCGCGATGCCGAGGTCGCCGTGCGCGAGCGCCTCGGCGGCGAGCACGGACGTGACGGTCGAGCGCTCGCCGACGACGCCCCCGAGCTCCTCGGGGATGGCCAGGACGAGCGTGCCCAGCTCGGCGCTCTGCGCCAGGATCCTCCCGGGTGTCTCCGCCGCGTCGTCGGCCTCGCGGGCCGCGGGCCGGACCTGGGCGGCGGCGAACCCGCGGAACGCCGCCTGGAGCATCCGCTGCTCCTCGTCCGGCGTCAGGTCGAACAGGTCCGCCGGCCGGCGGGGCGCCTGCCGGGCCGGCCTCGACAGCCTCTCCGACGCCGCCGAGAAGCTCCGCGAGGCCGCGCCCGCGGCGCGCATGCCACCGCGGGTCCCGCGGTGGACGAGCCGCTCGGTCGCGTCCCGCAGTCCGTACCGGTCGAGCACCTCGAGCCCGGCGAGCTGCCGCAGCCCCCGCAGGGCCAGGGCCATGCCACGGTCGGCGACGTTCACGGGAGGCTCCTCGGGGAACGGGGCCGGGAGTGTGACAGTGTTCACTGTCGTATAGCAACCGGTCGCGTGGCTGAGCGGCGGTGACCGACCCCGCTAGCGTCGACGTCCCGGAGGAGGGAGAGGAGCGCGTGGGCAGCCCGCACGGCGGCTTCGGCCGCTACGCCGCCGGCCCACGCCGGGAGCTCGGCCACGAACCGGACTACCGGTTCACGCTCGCGAACGAACGCACCTTCCTCGCGTGGATCCGCACGTCCCTCGCGCTGATCGGTGGGGGGCTGGTGCTCTTCCAGGTCATCGAGACGCCGGTCCCCGGCGGGCGGCGCATCCTCGGGGGTGCCCTCGTCGGCCTCGGCACGCTCCTGGCCCTGCGGGCGTACCGCCGCTGGGTCCGCAACGAGGAGGCCCTGCGGACGGACGCGCCGTTCCCGCCGACCCGTCTCCCGCTGCTGCTCGCGGCCGGGGTCGGCCTCGTCGCGGTCATCTCGGTCGTGGTGCTGGTCGCCGGCGCCTGGACCTGAGGTGGCGCGCCGGCGCCCCGACCGCCCCGACCGGGTCTTCGACGAGGGCCTGCAGCAGGAGCGGACCGCGCTCGCCTGGGACCGGACCGCGCTCGCGATGCTCGCCAGCGGGCTCGTCTACGCACGCGCGGTGGGGCCTCCGTACGTGCGGGTCGCCCACCTCCCGGTCGCGGTCGCGCTCGGGGTCGGGGCGGCGATGCTGCTGCTCGGCGCGCGGCGCTACGCCGACCTCCACGCCACGCTCCGGGCCGACCGCCCGGTGCAGCGGGTCCCGTACGTCCGCGCCGTGTGGCTCGGCACGGTCGTCGTCGGGCTCGCGTCCACCGTCGCGGTCGTGTTCGCGTGAGGCTCACCGCCGGATCGACAGCTCCTCGGTGACCATGCGGTCGAGGACGGCCTTGTCACGCTCGTAGTCCGTGTCGCCGATGCTGTACGTCACGATGACGAGGATCTCGCCGTCGAGGTCGACGACGTACCGGTACGAACGTTCCCCCTCGGGGACGAGCGCGTCGCCGGTCGAGCGGTACTCACGCACGTGCGCCCGCCGGCCGTCGACCGTCAGCTCCTCGCTCGATAGCTCCTCGTTCGGCCCGTCGCCCTCCGTCGCGCGCTCGTACTCGACGGCGTCGATGTACACGCTCGCGGCCCAGTGGAGCGGGCGGTCCTGCGGCTGGTCGGGCGTCTCGATCTCGCCGGGGTGGAAGACGCGGCACGCGTCGGTGAGGTCGTCCGGCTCGTTGGTGTTCCAGTCGGCCGGGTAGCCGATCGTGTACCGGTCGGCGTCACAGTCCGTGAACGCGAGCTCCGAGACGTCCCCGTCGGGCGACGGCGTCGCCTGCGGATCGGTCGGCTCCGCCGTGACCGTCTCGGTCTCCGTGGCGGTGACGGTCTCGGTCCCGGTGGTTGCCTCCGTGACGGTCGCCTCCGGCGAGGCGTCGACGTCGAGGTCGGCCTCACCCTCGCAGGCGGCGAGCCCGAGCGCGAGCGTGAGCACGGTGGCGATGAGCAGGGGCGAGCGTCGCACGGGTCCTCCGGGTGGCGTGGGCGGTCGGCTCCCACCGTGGGGGACGTGCGGCGGTACGGCCACGCGCGGACCCGTCCGGAGGTGGAGGGTCAGCCGCGGGCGATGAAGAGGCTCTGCAGCGCGTGCCCGATGACGCCGGCCTCGTCCCGCAGCACGGACCGCGCGAGCCCGACCCCGTCCGGCTCGAGCGTCGTCCGGGCGTCGAGGCTCACCCACGCACCGGCCGGGTAGCGCACGAGGTGCACCGTGAGGTCGGTGTTGATGAACACCCAGTCGAGGCTCTCGAAGCGGGCGCTCACCCCGTTGCCCGAGTCGGCGGCGCAGAGGACGCGCTGCAGCGGGGTGAGCTCGGTCCCGGCGACGAGCGGTTGCCGGGGACGCATCCAGATCCGGGCGGGGCCCGGTTCGGTGAAGCCGCCGGAGACGAACCGGAAGTCCATGGCCGTGTGGTAGCCCTCGTCCCACGGCACGGGGAAGAACGACTTCGTCGCCGCCTCGTGGGGTGGCGCGATCGTGTCGGGCGGGTCGAGCAGCTCCGCCGGCAGGGCGACGTCCGCCCGTCGGATGGTCCAGGCACGCGCGAGCATCACCGGCCCGTCCCCATCGGCCAGGACGCCCTCGGCGAGGCGGACGCTGCGCCCACCGCGGACCACCGTGGTGGTGACGTGGAGCTCGGCGATCGGCACCGGCTTCAGGATCTCGAACGTCACCCGGGCCAGTGGTCCCCCGAGGGCGGTCTCGAGGGCGCTGCCGAGGAGGGCCGAGGGCGGGCCGGCGTGCTGGGCGCCCTCGTCCCACGGGCCGCGCGTGAGCGCGGTCGACCGGTACCACCCGCCGCCCAGCGCCTCGTAGAACGCCTCCACCACCGTCCGCTCCTCGTCACCGACCGCCGACCGCCGACCCTAACGGTCCCCGGAACGGCCGAACCGCTTGAGGCGCAGCGAGTTGGTCACGACGCTGACGCTCGAGAACGCCATCGCCGCGCCGGCGATCATCGGGTTCAGGAGGCCGGCCGCGGCGAGGGGGATCGCGAGCACGTTGTAGCCGAAGGCCCAACCGAGGTTCTGCAGGATGGTGCGGTAGGTCCGGCGCGACAGGTCGATGGCCGTCACGACGGCACCGAGGTCGTCCCGCATGAGGGTGAGGTCGCTCGACTCGATGGCGACGTCGGTGCCGGTCCCGATGGCGAGGCCGAGGTCGGCCTGCACCAGCGCCGGCGCGTCGTTGACCCCGTCGCCGACCATCGCGACGAGCGCGCCCTCCGCCTGCAGCCGCTCGACCTCGGCGCGCTTGTCGCGGGGGAGCACCTCGGCGAGCACGCGGTCGATGCCGACCTCACGCGCGATCGCGTCGGCCGTCCGCGCGTTGTCGCCGGTGATCATCACCACCTGCAGCCCGCGCTCGTGGAGCTGGGCGACGACGTCGCGGGCCTCGTCCTTGACGGTGTCGGCGACCGCGAGCACGCCGCGGACCTCGCCGTCCCAGCCGGCGAGGACGGCGGTGCGCCCGAGCGACTCCAGCCGCGTCGCCGCGTCCTCGAGCGTCTCGGGCAGCACCAGCCCGGCCTCGGCCGCGAGCTTCCGGCTCCCGACCCACACCGTCCCACCGTCCAGATCCCCGCGGACGCCGTGGCCCGCGACGGCCTCGAAGGCCGTCACGAGCGGGACCTCGCTGACGCGCTCGCGTGCCGCCAGCGCGATCGCCTGGCCGATGGGGTGCTCCGAGTCCGACTCGACGGCGCCCGCCCGGCGCAGCAGGTCGGCCTCGTCGACGCCGTGCGCCACGACGTCGGTCAGCTCCATGCGGCCGCGGGTCAGCGTGCCGGTCTTGTCGAACACGACCGTGGTGATGCTGCGCGTCCGCTCCAGCGCCTCGACGCCCTTGATGAGGATGCCGAGGTCGGCGCCCCGCCCGGTCCCGACCATGATCGCCGTCGGGGTCGCGAGACCCAGCGCGCACGGGCAGGCGATGATGAGCACCGCCACCGCGGCGCCGAGCCCCTGGGCGGGGTCGTTCCCGAGGAGCCACCAGCCGAGGAACGTGAGCGCGGCGAGGACCATCACCGTCGGCACGAACACGGCCGCGACCCGGTCGGCGAGCCGCTGGACGTCGGCCTTGCCGCCCTGGGCCTCCTCGACCATGCGGACCATCTGGGCCAGGGCCGTCTCGGAGCCGACCGCCGTCGCCTCGACCGTCAGCACGCCCGAGGTGTTGATCGTGGCGCCGGCGACCTTGGCCCCGACCGTCTTGTCGACGGGGACCGACTCGCCCGTCAGCATCGACTCGTCCACGGCGGAGGCGCCGTCGACGACCACGCCGTCGGTGGGCACCTTCTCGCCGGGCCGGATGCGCAGGCGGTCGCCGACGCGGACCTGCTCGATGGGGACCGTCACCTCGGTGCCGTCGCGCAGGACCCGTGCGTCCTTGGCG
>JAHWJY010000342.1 GCA_019348135.1 Actinomycetota bacterium | reverse complement strand
CGACGCCGGTCTCGGACAGGTCACCGCCGTAGAGCAGGTCGAACACGCGGAGGTCCAGGAAGAACGGGTCGTCGGCCTGACCGGCGTAGGTCCTGCCGCCTCCGTCGACCTCGGTGATCGCCTGCTCGCGGAGCGCCGCGTAGTTAGGCATGCCCGCAGGACCCGTGAAGGATGGCGCGACGGGGCCGGACGCGATCTCGGTCTCCTCGTCACCATCGATCCGGGTGAGCGTGAAGGTCTGGCGGAACAGCAGGTTCTCGTCGTCGAGCGAGTCGACCGGCCCGTTGTTGTAGAGGAACGTGTCGGTGCCACGACGGTCGTCGGTGGAGAAGGTCCACCGGTAGGTCAGGTCCGGTTCGGCGTCGCCGTCGCTGTCGATGTTGATGTCGTGCCGGGCGTTGGCGGACCACGGGTAGAAGTTGGGGCCGCCGTTGGGCTCCGAGAAGGGTGCCCAGTTGGCGATGAACGTGACCGTGTCGGGCCGGTCGGGGCTCACGAAGGCGTAGAGATCGGTGTTGTCGAGGGACGGGTCGTCGGCGATCAGCGGCGCCTCGCGGTGCGACGATGCATCCCCGACCGTGGGCACGATGCCGGTCATGGCGACCGCGAGAAGCGCACCTCCTACGGCGATGAGGAACCTCTGGCGGGGACTGGACCGTCGGTGGCGTGACAGGGTCTGCGTCATTGGTGTCTCTCCTCCGCCCTCGCGTGGGCGGCTCGTTGCGGCGTGGTGGAGCCCGGTCTGGCCGGGAGTGATCACCCGAAGCAACGCGGAGTCATTGGCCGAGCCGGTCTCGTCGATCGGTTGGTTCCCTGACCTGCCATCACGGAGGTGGTCCTCCACCCGGGGTTCGCCTGCTCCAGCGGTGAGGATTGGTCCGAACGGTCACCATCTCCTCGCGGGCGCGGACACCCACGGGATTCGAGGTCGAGCTTGCTCACCACGTCGCGAACCATGGGATCGGCGCCGGCGAGGTGCCCTCTAGCGCCCCGGGGACTCCGGCTGCCGGCAGGCGCCGAAGGGGGACGACAGGTCGCCGAGATCGTGCGGGCGGTCGGGGCCCATGACCCCAGACCGGTGCTCCGGCTCGGCGCGACCCGCGGCCAGTTGCGCACCGTCGATGTGACGCGACGAACCTCCTCCCATCAGGTGTCTCGACTCGCGACGGTCCGTAGGCGCTGTAGACCATCACGGATGCGCGACTTGACGGTGCCGAGCGGCACGTCCAGCAGCGCGGCGACCTCGCGATAGGTGAAGCCGTCGAAGTAGGCCAGGACGATGGCCTGTCGCTGCAGGTCCGTCAGTCGAGCCAAGGCCTGACGGATGTGCTCGTGCTCCAGCTGGGACTCGACGGTCTCCGCGACCTCGTCGAAGGCGATGGCGCGGGTCCTGAGCGCGACGCGATGGTCGCGGCCACGCGATGCCTGTTCGTACCGGACGCGGTCGATCGCCCGCCGGTGGGCCACGACCATCACCCACGTCCTCGCCTTCGCGCGGGTGGCGTCGAACCGAACGGCCGTGCGCCAGATCTCGAGGAGCACCTCTCGGGTGACCTCCTCCGACCGAGCCCGGTCGCGCAGCACGCGCCGGACCACGCCGTAGATGTTCCCCGACATCCGGTCGTACAGCTGCGAGAAGGCCAGCTCGTCGCCGACCGCGACGGCATCGAGCAGGGCCTCGTCGGAGCGTTCCTCATGGGCGATCCGCAACCCGGGCCCGCGCTGCATGCGCGACAGGGCACGCGACCGCTCGGCGCTCATCGTGGGTGGCAGACCGCCGACGTGGTCGGCGATCGTGCGACGGGGGCTGCGATGGAGAAGCTCCGAGGTCCGGGGCGTCGCACACAGCCTACGGCGTCCCATCCGGGCAATTCGGACCTATGGCCGGGGCCGGTCGGGCCCGTTCTCCTACGCGCGGCGTCCGTGGTGGCCGAGGCAACATGACGACTCGGGGGTGGGGCATCTTGCGAGCTAGATGTAGATGCCAGCAGGGTTGTTCAGCTGGTGTAGGCGTTGTCCGGGGCTCGTTCG
>JAHWJY010000138.1 GCA_019348135.1 Actinomycetota bacterium | reverse complement strand
CGACGCGCTCCTTGGCGTCCTCGTAGTACTCGGGCGGCACCGACAGGAACTGCACCCCGTTGGTCCGGAGCTGGCGCACGGTCTCGATGATGTCGCCCGACGAGATCGCGATGTGCTGCACCCCCGGGGAGCCGTAGGCGTCGAGGTACTCCTCGATCTGGGACTTCTTCTTGCCCTCGGCCGGCTCGTTGATGGGGAGCTTGATGCGGCCGACGCCGTCCCACAGCACCTTCGACATCAGCGCGGTGTACTCGGTGGAGATGTCCTCGTCGGTGAAGTGGCGGAACTCGCTGAACCCGAGGATGCCGGCGTAGAAGCTCGACCACTCGTCCATCTCGCCCCAGCCGACGTTGCAGACGACGTGGTCGATGCCCGACAGCCCCACGGGGCGCGCGAGCGGGTCGCGGTCGACCGGCTCGAAGCCCGGCAGGTAGACCCCGGAGTAGTCGCTGCGCTGCACGAACGAGTGGATCGTGTCGCCGTAGGCCTTGATGGCGGCGATCACGACCTTGCCGTGCTCGTCCTCGTGGACCTCGGGCTCGTGGTGCGGCGGGGCGCCGCGCTCGATCGCGATGCGGAAGGCCTCCTCGGCGTCCGGGACCGTGAACGCGACGTCGCGCACGCCGTCCCCGTGCCGGCCCTGGTGGCGGGTGATCTCGTGGTCGGCGGACAGCGCCGTCGAGAACACGAACCGCACCGCCCGCTGCTTCAGCACGTACGACGCCCGGTCGCGCACGCCCGTCTCGGGACCGGCGTAGCCGACCAGCTCGAAGCCGAACGCCGTCCGGTAGTAGTGGGCGGCCTGCTTGGCGTTGCCGACCCAGAACTCCACGGCGTCGTAGCCGAGGATGGGGAAGGTGTCCGTCGAGGCGTCGCTCACGGGGGGCTCCAGGCGGTGCAGCGGGCAGGGACCTCCCAGTATGGCGCAGGGAGCGGTCGGCGCGGGGCCGTCCGTCCGTGCGCCGCGCGGGTGCCGCTACGCCGGCCGGCGACGGAGGGCGAACCCCACGAGCAGCACCCCCAGCGCGGCCGGCACGGCGGCGCCGCCGGTGGCCGGCAGGCCCCGCGTGGACGTGGAGGCAGGGGCGTCCGCCGCGCCGGCCCCACCGTCGCCGGTCCCGGTGGAGGCGATGCGCGGCTCGAAGAACGGCAGCGCCTCCTCGCCGGCGTCGACGGCGAGCACCGCCCAGTGGGACTCCGTGCCGGTGAAGAACGACTGGTTCGTCACGAGCACCTGGCCGCCGAGGAAGGCGACGCTGGCCGGGGTGTCGAACGGGACCTCCTGCTGCTGGTTCCCGATCGGGGTCGCCGGTACGCGCGCCAGCTCGGAGCCGTCCGGTCCCAGGACCATGACCTGGTTGGCGCCGGCGAGCGCGACGTAGACGTTGCCGGAGCGTGCGATCGCGAAGCCGTCGGGACCGTCCACCGGTCGGCCCTCCCAGAACACCTCGAGCTCACCGGGGGAACCGTCCGACGCGACGGGGAGGGTGTAGAGCTTGCCCGTGGCCGGGTCGGTCGCGCCGGGGGGCGTCGAGCCGGTCTGGGCGAACAGCAGGGTCCGGCCGTCGGGCAGGAACTGGATGCCGTTCGGGCCGAACACGCTCTCGAGGCGCGCATCGGTGAACCACACCTCCGCCTCGCCTCCGCCCGGTGCCACCCGCCAGAGGAGCCCCTGCTCGAGATCGGTGACGTACATCGTCCCGTCCGGGGCGAACACGGGGTAGTCGGGGAACGGGGCGAGATCGACGACGGCCTCGGAGCACTGGTCGTCGTCCGCCGCCGCGCAGACCGGGACGTCGTGGAACGTGGCGTACGTCGCCTGGTCGCCGGTGCGCGGGTCGAGCGTCAGCACCCGCGCCGGCGCGCGGTCGAGGATGTAGAGGACCCCGTCGGCGTCGGCGGCGATCCCGAGGATGCCGTGGTCGGCGTCGAGGTCCTGACCCTCGATCACGTACTCACGCAGGAGCGAGCCCGTCGGGTCGTAGGCGAAGAGCGCCGACGGCGCGTCGGCATCGCCCCTGCCGGCGTTGTGCGTGCCCACGTAGACCGTGCCGGCGTCGTCCACCCACAGCCCCTCGGGCTGGCCGGGGTCGCCCACGCGCGTGAAGAGCGACACCTCGAGCGTCCCCGGTGGGGACTGCCGTCCCTCGGCGGGCGTTCCGAGGAGCGTCGCCGCGGCGAGGACGAGCAGCGTGGTGGTCGGGATGGTGCGTCGCACGGGGCGCCTCCGGGTCGGTCCGTCCGGTGGCGTTTCGACGCGGGACCCGCGGCTTCCTGTTCCTACGCCGGCGGGATCAGCCCCGGGGGGAGATCGGAACGACCCTGCAGCGGCGACAGCTCGAACTCCTCCCGCCCGATGCGCAGGAACTCCACGGGCTCGTCGTCGCGGAGGTGCTGCTCGCAGATGAGCTGGACGTCCTCGAGGGTGACGCCTCCGTACCAGACGTTGTCGGGCGCCACGAACACGGTCGGGCCGACCATGCAGGGCTCGAGACAGCCGCTGGCGACGACCTTGACGTCGACGAGGCCGAGCTGCCCGCTCACCTCCCGGAACGCCTCGAACAGCCCGGCGGCACCACGGCTGATGCAGGACGGACGGGGGTGCTCGGCCGGCCGCTCGTTGATGCACACGAACACGAACTTCCTCGGCATGCCCACGCGCGCCACGTCCGCTCCCTCCGGTCCGTCGGATCGTTCCCGATGGGACCGTAGTGGACGGGGCGGAGCCTGGAGCGGCGTCCTAGGGTCGCCCCGTGCCGAGCGAACCGGAGGGACCGTGACCAAGGAAGATGTCGTCAGCAGCATCCTGGGCTACGCCCGACGCATCGCGGTGGTCGGGCTCTCCCCGCGTCCGAGCCGGGCGAGCCACGACGTGGCGGCGGCACTCCAGCGGCGCGGCTACGAGATCGTGCCGGTCAACCCCAACTGCACCGAGGTGCTCGGCGTGCGCGCCTACCCCAGCCTCGCCGACGTGCCGGGTGACATCGACGTCGTGGACGTCTTCCGGCGCGAGGAGTACCTCGAGGACGTGGCGCACCAGGTCGTCGACCGCGGCGGCGTCCGGGCCCTGTGGCTGCAGCTGGGCCTGCACTCGTCCGAGGCTCGCCACCTCGCCGTCGACGCCGGCCTCGACTACATCGAGGACCGGTGCCTGAAGATCGACGTCGCCGCCGCGAGCGCCGGGATGAAGCTCCCGCCGGAGCCGGAGTGACGCGGTACGCCTGGCTGCTCTTCGACCTCGACGGGACGCTGCTCGACTACGCGGCCGCCGAGGAGGCGGCGCTGCGGGCCACCCTCGCGGACGGTGACCTGCCACCGTCCGACGCCATCGCGGCCGACTACCAGCGCATCAACCTCGGGCACTGGCGCGCGTTCGAGCGTGGCGAGACCACGCCGGCACGCATCCGCCTCGAGCGCTGGCGTGACCTCCTCGAGCTGCACGGCCACGACACCGGGGCCGCCGCCGTGCTGGCCGACCGGTACGTCGAGCACCTCGCGGCCGGCGTGGACCTCGTCGAGGGCGCTGCCGACCTCCTCCTCGAGCTGGCGGCCACGCACCGCCTCGCCTACATCACCAACGGCTTCAGCTCGGTCCAGCGGCCGCGCCTGGCGGCGTCGGGGCTCGCCGCCCACACCGACGTCGTCGTGGTCTCGGACGAGGTGGGCGTCTCGAAGCCTCACCCGGAGATCTTCGACGTGGCGTTCGAGCGCATGGGCTCGCCGGCGAAGGACGACGTGCTGCTCATCGGCGACAGCCTGACCTCGGACATCGCCGGCGGGGCCGGCTACGGCATCGACACCTGCTGGTTCAACCCGTTCGGCCTCGAGCTCGAGCACGGCATCGAGCCCACGTACGAGATCCGCACCCTCGCCGAGCTGGTGGCGCTGGCGTGAGCTCCACGGCCCGATCCCGACCGTGCGGGGTCACTCGAGGCCGCGGACGGCGACGGCCGGCGGGCGCCAGCCGAGGAGGGCCTCGGTCATCCGCACGACGTCGCGGGTGCGGGCGACCTCGTGGACGCGCAGGATGTTGGCGCCCCGCAGGATCGTGAAGACCGCCGCCGCGAGGGAGCCGTCGACCCGGCGGTCCAGCGGCGCGTCCAGCGTCTCGCCGACGAAGTCCTTGTTCGACAGCGCGACGAGCACCGGGAAGCCGAGCGCCGCGAGCTCGGGGAGCCGGCGGGAGAGCTCCAGCGAGTGGGCGGTCGTCTTCTGGAAGTCGTGCCCCGGGTCGACGATCACCCGACCGGGATCCACGCCGGCGGCGACGGCGCGGGCGGCGAGGTCGCGGCAGTGCGTGACGACCGCGGTCGTGACGTCCGGGTCGTAGGCGCGACGGTAGGGACGGGTCCGCGGCTCCCCGCCGTGGTGCATCGCCACGTACGCGGCGTCGTGGGCCGCGACGACGTCGAGCACCTCGGGGTCGGTGAGGCCCGTCACGTCGTTGACGATGTCCGCTCCGGCGCTGAGCGCGGCCTCCGCCACGGTGGCGCGGAAGGTGTCCACCGAGATGACCACGTCGGCGTCCTCGGCGCGCAACGTCTCGACGAACGGCCGCACGCGCGCGATCTCCTCGTCGACGGGGACGTCCTCTCCCGGCCCGCCCTTGACCCCGCCCACGTCCACGATGTCGGCGCCGTCCGCGATCAACCGGCGCGCGTGGTGCAGGGCCGCGTCGAGCTGGTACGTGGCTCCGCCGTCGTAGAACGAGTCGGGCGTGCGGTTCACGATGCCCATCACGGCGACCTCGGCGGAGAGGTCGAAGACGCGGCGGCGCAGCGACAGCCGCACGGCGCCGGCGGGCCCGGCCGGCATGCCCCCCTCCGCCTCGCCGGCGGCCAACAGGGGCGGACGCAGCCGGTCGGTCGGGTGGTCGGGCACGGCGGTCTCCTCGGGGGTCCGGAGGCTACAACGGGCGGAGGGCTAGCCTCGGGCCGCGGGATCCGCCCAGCGGGGCGGCCGCCGGGAGGAGCGCCAGCGTGTGGGTCATCGGCAGCGTCGCGGCCCTGGTCGGCCTCGCGGCCGTGGTGGTCGCGTTCCTCTCCGACCGCCCGGTCGACGAGGAACGCCCGAGCCGCCTGGGCCCGGGGCTCCCGCGGCCGGGGGAGCTGCGCTCCCTGCGCTTCCCCACCACGTTCTGGGGCGGCTACGACCACCGCGAGGTCGACACCGACCTGGCCGACCTGGCCGAGCGGTACGAGGCCCTCTACCTCGCGGCCGGACCGTCGGTCATCGCCGAGGCGGAACGTCGCCTGTCGGGACGGACGCCGGACGCGGACGCGACGTCGGCGGCCTCAGCTGAGGAACTCGAGGATGGCGGCCGCGACGGCACCCGGGTCCTCGACCGGTGACCAGTGCCCCACGTGGGGGAGCACCCGCACGCTGGTGACCGGGATGGAGCGCTTGATCTCCTCGGCCATCGCGAGCGGGGTCGAGCGGTCGTGGGCACCCGTCAGCACCAGCGTGGGCTGTCCGATCTCGTCGCGCCGGATCTTGGGCGCCTTCGACAGGGCCCGGCACGACTTGGCGTAGTTGGCCGGGTCGTTGCGGAGGAACATGTCGCGCAGGAGCCCGACGCCACCCGAGAGGGTCGCGTGCGACTGCGGCGACACCGCGCCCTCGAGCCAGGCGTCGACGAGCGGGTCCATGCCGTCCTTCTCCACCACGTCCGCGCGGTCGCGGTAGGCGTCCGCCGTCGGGGGCTGGAAGTAGCTGATGCCGCCGACCAGGACCAGCTCGTCGCAGCAGTCGGGCTCGGTCTGGGCGAGGTGCTGGACGATGAGCGAGCCCATCGAGTGGCCCACGAGCGTCGCCGCCGGGAGCTCCAGATGACGCATCAGCTTCTCGACGTCCTTGGCCCAGCCCTCGATCGAGAACTTGCCCTTGCCGGCGC
>JAHWJY010000341.1 GCA_019348135.1 Actinomycetota bacterium | reverse complement strand
TGCCGAGCCGGCGGCTGTGGGAGCGCCGCCCCGGCGACGTCGACCACCTGCTGCTTCGAGCCGGCACCGGTGATCTCCACTGGGACCCGCCGGTCGACCGTCGCGGGGCCGCCGCCTCGCTGGCCCCGGCGCCGGAGGGCGGGGAGCAGCGCATCGGCGACGCCATCGCCGCCAACACCACCCTGGCCGAGGCGCCCGTGGCGGTGGAGCTGGCCGAGGGGGGCGTGGTGGGCGTGGTGGGCGACCGCGGCGCGGCGCTGGCGTTCGCCCGATCGCTGGTGTGCCAGGCGGCGGTGCACCACGGCCCCGCCGACCTGGCCGTGGCCGTGTGCACGACCCCCGCCGGCGAGGCGGCGTGGGACTGGGCCAAGTGGCTGCCCCACACCCGCGACACCGGCGGCGCCACCCGGCTGCTCTCGGCCGACACCGAGCTGAGCACCGTCCTGCTCCAGGGCATGCTCGACGCCGCCCGCGCCGGTGACCAACGCCGCCACCAGAGCGTGACCCCCGAGCGCTCTGCCGCCACCGGCAGGGTGCTCCTGGCCGTGCTCGACGACGAGGCGCTCACCCGGGGCCGCCAGTCGCCGGGCCGGTCGGTGTTGCGGGGACGGGCCGGCCCGGTGGCCGGCATCGTGCTGGCCGCCACCGCCGACCAGCTGCCGGCGGTGTGCACCACCGTGGTCGAGCTGCGGGGCCCCGACGGCGAGGCCTCCCTGCAGCGGCCCCAGCGCGGCGAGCGGGTCGACTCCTTCCTGGCCGACGGCCTGGACCCGGCCACGGCCCGGCGCTGCGCCCGCGCCCTGGCCCGCTTCGACGATCCCGAGCTGGAGATCCCGGGTGCCGGCCTGCCCGACCGGTGCCGGCTGTTGCCCCTGCTCGACCTGCGCAGCGTGGATGCCGCCGGCGTGCGGGCCCGGTGGCGGGCGGGCGGGCCCGACCCGGCGCCGGCGGCCCCCATCGGCGTGGGCGACGACGGCGTGTTCACCCTGGACCTGGTGCGCGACGGCCCCCACGGCCTGGTCGCCGGCACCACCGGCGCCGGCAAGAGCGAGCTGCTGCGCACGCTCGTGGCCGGCCTGGCCGTGGCCGCCGATCCCGACCACCTCACCTTCGTGCTGGTCGACTACAAGGGCGGCAGCGCCTTCGACCAGTGCGCCCGGTTGCCCCACACCGTGGGCATGGTCACCGACCTCGACGAGCACCTCGGCGCCCGGGCCCTGCGCTGCCTCGAGGCCGAGCTGCGCTACCGGGAGCGCCGCCTGCGGGCCGCCGGCGCGCCGGACCTGCCGGCGTTCCTGCGGGCGGGGGGCGACGGCCAGCCGCTGCCCCGCCTGCTGGTGGTCATCGACGAGTTCGCCACCCTGGTGGCCGAGCTGCCCGACTTCGTCGACGCCCTGGTGGGGGTGGCCCAGCGGGGGCGGTCCCTCGGCGTGCACCTGCTGCTGGCCACCCAGCGACCGCAGGGGGCGGTGCGCGACAACATCCGGGCCAACACCAACCTGCGCATCGCGCTCCGGGTGCAGGACGGCGCCGACTCCATGGACGTGGTCGGGACCCAGGACGCCGCCGCCATCCCTCGCAGCCGGCCGGGCCGGGCCTACGTCCGGCTGGGACCGGGCGAGCTGGCGACGGTGCAGACGGCGCTGTCGACCGCCACCGACCAGGGCGCCGAGCCGGCGCCGGTGGAGGTGGCACCGTTCCGGTTCGGCCCCTGGCCCCGTGTCGAGGCACCGGTGCCGACCGGAGGTGGCACCAGCGACCTGGCCCGCCTGGTGGACGCGGTGGGCGCCGCCGCCGAGGGCATGGCCCCGCCCCGGCGGCCCTGGCCCGAGCCGCTCCCGGCCGTGGTCGCCCCCGATGCCGTGGCCGCCGGCGCCGGCCGCGGCCTGCTCGGTGCCGGCGACGCCATCGCGGTGGCCCTGGCCGACGACCCCGACGCCCAGGCGCAGTATCCGGTGGGATGGCGCCCCGAGGAGGGCAACCTGGTGCTCTACGGCATCGTCGGCAGCGGCACCACCACCGCCCTGGCCG
>JAHWJY010000013.1 GCA_019348135.1 Actinomycetota bacterium | reverse complement strand
GCGGAGCCGGTCGCCCTCGCCACGCCGGGCGCGGTGGGGACGGGACGGGGCGGTCTCGGGATCGGTCACGGGGTGGTTGGTACCACAGGCTCGTCGCGCGCCAGGACCGCGAGGTCGTCCCCGTCCCCGAGGTCGACGTGCTCGGACAGCCCGAAGCGGTCGTGGAAGCGACGCATGGGCCCGGGCGCCCACCAGTTGGCCTCCCCGGCGAGGCGCATGAACGCCGGCACCAGCGCGGCGCGGATGAGGAACGCGTCGACGATGACCGCGAGCGCCATGCCGAGACCGAACATCTGCATGAACGACACCCGGCTCGTCGCGAAGGCCAGGAACACGACCGAGATCAGCACGGCCGCGGCGGTGACGATGCGGCCGGTGCGCTCGAGCCCGAGCGCGACCGAGGCCTCGTTGTCGCCGGTGCGGTCGTACTCCTCCTTGATGCGCGACAGGAGGAACACCTCGTAGTCCATCGACAGCCCGAAGGCGATGCAGAACATCAGCACGGGCATGGTGGCGACGAGCGAGCCGGTCGGGGTGAACCCGAGGACGCCGGCGAGGTGGCCGTCCTGGAAGATCCACACCATCGCGCCGAACGTCGCCGACAGGCTCAGCAGGTTCAGCACGATCGCCTTGACCGGGACCAGGATCGACCCGAACTGCAGGAACAGCACGGCGAAGGTCACGAGCGCGATGACGAGGAGTGCCAGGGGCAGCTGGTCGAGCAGGCCGGCCTTGCCGTCCACGAGCTCGGCGGGACCGCCGCCGACGACCACCTCGAACGGGGCGGGCAGCAGCCGGACCTCCTCGACGAGCGCCTCGCCCGCCGGCGAGATGGGCTCGACGCTGGGGACGACGGACAGGTAGGTGGCGTCCGGGGCGGCGAAGCGCGCCGACATCGGGTTCGCCGGGACGAGCTGCGCCCCCGCCACGTAGATGCCGGTGGCGGCGTCCACGCGCGCGACCCCGTCGAGCTGCGACAGCGACCGGGCGTAGGCGTCGACGGCCTCGGCCTCTGCGCCCGCGTCGACCCCGTCGGCGACGACGTTGAGGGCCCCGGCCTCGTTCGAGCTGAACTCGGCCCGGATCGTGTCGCCGACGCTGCGGGTCTCGGCCGAGGCCGGCAGCACGCGGTCGTCGGGGAAGCCGAGCTCGACGCCGAGGAACGGCAGCCCCAGGACGGCGAGGAAGCCGATCGCGAGCGTCGCGACCGGGACCGGCCGACGCATGACGGTGACGGCGATGCGGTGCCACATGCCCTCGGTCTCGCTGACCGTGCGGGGCTTGCGGACCCGCAGCCGGTCGACGTCGTGCCCCACGAGCCGCAGCACGGCCGGGAGGACGATCACGGCGCCGACGGCGGCGAGCGCGACGACCGCGATGCCGGCGTAGGCGAAGGAGCGCAGGAACGAGATGCGGAAGACGAGCAGGGCGGCGAGCGACGACGCGACGGTGGCGGCGCTGAACACCACGGTCCGGCCCGCGGTGCGGACGGTCCGTGTGACCGCGCTGGCGACGTCGAAGCCCGCGGCGAGCTCCTCCCGGTAGCGAGACACGATCAGCAGCGCGTAGTCGATGGCGAGCCCGAGCCCGATGGCGGTGGTGAAGTTGAGCGCGAAGATCGACACGTCGGTGACCGACGCGATGATCCGCAGGACGCCGAAGGTGCCGAGGATGGCGAACCCGCCGATCCCGAGCGGCAGCAGGCCCGCGACGACGCTGCCGAACACGAGCACGAGCAGCACGAGCGTGATCGGCAGCGCGATCATCTCGGCGGTGACGAGGTCCTCCTCGATGACGGTGTTCACCTCGGCGAAGGTCGCCGCCTGGCCGCCGACGTCGACCACCAGGTCACCGCGGGGGCCGTCGTAGGCCTCGAGCAGCTCGCCGGCGCGGTCGAGGACCTCGTTCTCGGTCCCGCCGAGCCGGACGAGCACCATCGCCTTCGTGCCGTCGTCGTTGCGCAGCGGGGGGGCGTTGCCGAGGCTCCAGTACGACGCGACCTCGGCCACGCCGTCCTCCGCGGCGAGCGCGGAGGTCAGCGCGAGGCCGGCGTCGGCGACGGCCGGGTCGTCGACGGAGCGGTCACCGGCGTCCACGACCGCGACGAGGTTCGGCACGCCGGCGTCGAAGCGATCGGCCACCAGGTCGGCGGCGGTCGACGACTCGGCGGCCGGGTCCTCGAACCCGCCCGAGACGAGCAGTTCGGCGACGCTGCCGCCGAAGACGCCGGCGAGGGCGAGCAGGACGCCGGCGGCGGCGACGACGAGCCACGGGCGGCGGACGGCGAGGGGGACGGAGCGGGGAGACATCGGCGATCCCGATCTGAGGTGAACGTTGGTAAGTGAACGTCGATAACTCAACACCGTTCACCTCCTTCTGTCAAGCGCTCCGCGGTCCCCTGTCGAGGGGTAGCGTCGGGCCATGCGAGCGAGCGGCAGCGAACGGCACCCGGGCAACGTCGCCGGCCCGTGGTTCGTCGACCGGCGCTGCATCGACTGCGATGCGACGCGCCAGGTCGCGCCGGACCTGTTCACCCGCGTCGACCGGCAGTCGGTCGTGACCCGGCAGCCGACCACGCCGGCCGAGGAGGAACGGATGTGGCGCGCCGCCCTGGCGTGCCCCACGAAGAGCGTCCGGCGCGACCCGCCGCAGCCGCGCCCGCCCGGTCTCTACCCCCACGAGTTCGCCGACGGCGTGGCGTACTGCGGCTACAACAGCCCGGACTCGTACGGGGCGAACAGCTTCCTCGTGCGGCGCCCCGCCGGGAACGTGCTCGTCGACTCCCCCCGGTTCGTGCGACCGCTCGTCGACCACGTCGCGGCCCACGGGGGTCTCGCACACGTCCTGCTGACCCACCGCGACGACGTCGCCGACGCCGAGCGGTGGGCGCAGCGCTTCGGCGCGCGCGTGTGGATCCACCGCGCGGACGCCGATGCGGCGCCGTTCGCCACCGACGTCGTCGACGGCGACGAGCCCGTCGAGGTCCAGCCGGAGCTGGTCCTCGTCCCCTGCCCCGGGCACACGCGCGGGAGCGTGCTTTTCCTGCTCGAGGACCGCTTCCTCTTCACCGGCGACTCGCTGTACTGGAGCCGGACGCACGAGGACCTCGCGGTGCACGTGCGCCAGACCTGGTACTCGCTGGACGTCCAGCTGGCCTCGCTCGCGCGGGTGGCCGAGGAGCACCGCTTCAGTGCGGTCCTCGCCGGCCACGGCAGCCGCCACGAGACCACCCGTGAGGACATGCACGACCGGCTCGTCGCGCTGGTCGACCGCCACCGGGCGGATGGCTGACCGGAGGCCTTTCGGCCCGTGCCCGCGCGGCCGTGGGTGTCGTCGGCGGCCACAGCGAACCGCTGGTTCGGTGTCGCGATCCCGAAGACGGAGGAGCGGACATGCCGGTGAACCGAGCCCATCAGCGGTACCTCGAGCTCCTCCTGCACCGCACCGGATCCGAGCGGTACCCGAGCCACGCCTTCCTCGAGCGCATCGAGGAGTCGATCACGGACCGGGAGACCGCCGAGGTGTACGCCGACGTCCTCCTGTCGGCCGCCGAGCGACAGCGCTACCCGTCGCTGCGGATGATCGACCGGGCTCAGCAGGTCGTCGCCAGGATGGCCATCGCCGACACCGTCGAGGAGCTCGTCTCGGGGCGCGAGGCGCAGGCCGACGACGGGGACGACGAGGACCGCAGCTAGCCGACCCTCGAGCACGCCGAACCGGGAGCCAGAACCGTGAGCGCCACATCACTCGCCCGCCGTCCGCCGTCCGGCAGCCTCGCGGAGGTCGTCGACATCATCCTCGACAAGGGGTTGGTGATCGACGCGTTCGTCCGCGTGTCGCTCGTCGGCATCGAACTCCTCACGATCGACGCCCGGATCGTGGTCGCGAGCGTCGACACCTACCTGCACTTCGCCGAGGCGGTCGACCGCCTCGACATCAGAGGGAAGGCCGACGAGTACGACGCGTCCCTCACGGACATCGTCGGGGGGCTCCAGGAGAAGGGAGCCGAGGCCAAGACGAAGGGCGCGCTGCAGGGGGCGAGCGACCGGGGCGGCGACCTGATCGAGAACAGCAAGCAGCGCATCAAGTCGGCCTTCGGCGGCGGCAGCGGCGACGACGGTGGCGGCGAGGACGAGGGCGACGACGACTCCTGACATGCCGCTCGTCGTCCACGGCCTGCTCAGCGCCGACGCCGCCGACGTCCTCGACCCCTCGGTCGAGGGCGTCGAGGCGTCGACCGCGGTGGTCGTGCACGGCGAGGTCGCGGCGCTCGTGACCGCGACCGGGGAGGTCGACCTCCTCCCCAGCCGCGCGAACCTGCTCACCCACACGCGCGTGCTGGAGGCCGCCGCCGAGGCGACGACGGTCGTGCCGATGCGGTTCGGCACCGTGGTCCCGGACGAGGAGGCCCTCGTGGCGACGTACCTCCGCCCGGAGCACGACGCGATCGGTCGCCGCCTCGACGATCTGACCGGACGCCTCGAGGTCCGGGTCCGGGCCACCTACGACGAGGACCAGGCGGTGCGGGCCGTGCTCGACGACGATCGCCGGGCGGCCCAGCTCCGCGGGCGGGACGACTTCGAGGCCCGGATGGAGCTCGGCGAGCGCATCGCGGCCGGCATCGCCGCCCGCCGGGACGACGACGCCCGGTACACGGTCGAGGCCGTCCGCCGGCACGTCATCGACGTGGCGCCGGCCACGGTCAGCGAGCCGCTCGACGCCTTCACGGTCTCGTTCCTCGTGGACCGCGACGCGCTGACGGCCTTCGAGGGGTCACTCGAGCAGGTGGCCGACGAGCTCGCCCCTCGGGTCCGCATGGAGCTGATCGGTCCGCTCCCCCCGTTCAGCTTCGCGGCGACCGCCTGATGGGACTCCTCCGACTGCTGACGCTGCCGATCACCGGCCCCCCGCGGCTGGGTTGGTGGATCATCGAGCAGGTCGTGGGAGCAGCCGAGGCCGAGCTCTACGACGAGGACCGCATCGTGGCGGCGCTCCGGAGGCTGACCGCGGAGGTCGAGGAGGGCCGGATCAGCGAGGAGGAGCACGCCGCGGCCGAGGGCGTCCTCCTCGCGAGGCTCGCCGAGTCCCGAGCGCGACGTCGAGACGTCGAGGAGATCACGTGAGCTACGAGGACCAGACCAAGGAGGAGCTCGAGGACGAGCTCCGCTCCCGCGACCTCCCGGTGAGCGGCACGAAGAGCGAGCTCGTGGAGCGGCTCCAGGCGGCGGACGGACGTGCCGGCCGTGACGGCGAGGGCGGCGGGGGCGGTCGGCTCCGCCCGCTCGAAGCGGCCCGTCGTGCCGCCGCGCAGCTGGCGGAGCTCCGCGGGCGGGAGGTCGACGGGATCGCCGGGTTCGAGCCGGCGGACGACGGGTGGCGCGTGGTCGTCGAGCTCGTCGAGATGTCCCGCGTTCCGCACTCGACCGACGTCCTCGGGGAGTACGAGGTGACCCTCGACGCGGAGGGCGAGCTCGTCACCTACGAGCGGCTCGGCCGGTACGTGCGTGCGCGCACGGGAGAGGACGAGCGGTGAGCACCCCCAACCCCTACGTCCCACGTGGTCGTGCGCCGGCGGGCCGCGGTGCCGACGGGCTGGCGGACATCCTGGAACGGGTCCTCGACAAGGGCCTCGTCATCGCCGGCGACATCCAGGTCAACCTGCTCGACATCGAGCTCCTGACGATCAAGGTCCGGCTGTTGCTCGCCTCGGCCGACACCGCCCAGCAGATGGGCATCGACTGGTGGCAGCACGATCCGTTCCTCACCTCGCGCGGGGGCGAGCTCGCCGACGAGAACGCGGAGCTCCGGGACCGGGTCGCCCGGCTCGAGGAGCTGCTCGCCGGTCGTGGGGAGGCGCCGTCCGTGGGCGACGGCGACGACGGAGCGGACCGGGACGGCGACCGGACCGCCGTCCCGCACACCGTGGACGAGCGGGGATGAGCGCGGGTCGCGACCCGGACGAGCGCCGCCGTCCGCGCACCGCGGCGTACCTGCTCGGCGTCGGACGCGCCGACCGCGCCGCACCCCGGCGAGCCGTTCCTCCCATCCCCGGGGCGGGGCCCCTGCGCGTCGTGACCGCCGCGGGGCTCGCGGCGGTGCTGTGCGACGTCGAGGTGGCGGCGCTCGCGGGCCTGTCGGACCCCGACCCGGACGCCTTCGAGCTCCTCGCCGACGTCGCCCGTGCCCACGACGCGATCCTCGCGGCGCTCGCCGCGGAGGGGCCCGTGCTGCCGCTCCGGCTCGGGACCCTGCTGCCGGACGACGCGGCGGTCACCGCCGTCCTCGCCGCCAACACGGTCGAGCTCACCGACGAGCTCGACCGCGTCGCCGGCCACCACGAGTGGGCCGTGACGGTCCACCGCATCGATACACCGGCCGCGGCGACCGCCGAGGTCCCGGAGGCGGGCCCGGTCAGCGGGCGCGCCTACCTCGAGGCCAGGCTGGCCCAGCTGGGTGCGCGGGCGCACCGTCGCGACGCGCGGGCGCGCCTCGCCGACGAGCTCCACGCCGCGCTCGCGACGACCGCCGTCGACGCCGACCGGGTCTCGACCCGACCGCTCGAGGACGTCGCTCCCCCGTTGCTGCACGGCGTGTACCTCGTGACCGACGACGCGCTCCCGCGGTTCGACGAGGCGGTCGAGGCGCTGCGGGCGGACCACCCGGAGGCGGTCATCGACGTGAGCGGGCCGTGGCCGCCGTACCACTTCACCACCGTCGACCTCGGGTCGGGGGCGGACCCGGGCGCCGACGGGTGAGCACCGGCCGCCGCTCCGAGGACACGGCGACGCTCGTCGACCTGCTCGACACCGTGATCGAGAAGGGTGCCGTCGTGTCGGGCGACGTCGTGCTCTCCGTCGCGGAGGTCGACCTCGTCCACCTGGGCCTGCGGCTCGTGCTGCGCGGGCTCGACGGGCCGGTGGACGGGACGCGGCGCGGTCTCCCCCACGGTGCAGGACAGCAGCAGCTCCCGGGCCCACCCGGGTCGGCCGCGACCGCCGACCGGGCACGCGATCAGCGGGGAGCGGCGCCGGACCCGGTGCCGTCGCGGACGAGGGCGTCGGACGGCGACGCGCTCGGCGAGGTCGCCGGCGCGCAGCTCTCGCGGCTCATCGACGCCGGCCGGACGGGGGACGCCGAGCCCGCGGACGTCCAGCGCGGCCTGGCGGCGCTGGTGCTCACCCTCGTGGAGGTGCTGCGGGACCTGATGGAACGACAGGCCCTGCGACGCATGACGTCCGGGACGGTCGACGACCTCCAGGTGGAGCGGCTGGGGCAGACCTTCCTCGCGCTCCGTCAGCGGATGGACGAGCTGAAGGACGCCTTCGGGCTGACCGATGAGGACCTCGACCTCGACCTCGGTCCCCTCGGCCACCTGCGCTGACCCTCAGGTGGTCGCGGCCGCGACCGGCCGTTCGTCCCCGGAACCGGGCAGGGAACCGGCGCCCGTCCGGCGAACCCTCCACACGGACGGAACATCCGCGCCCCGTGTCCCGGGTGCCCACCGCGACACCGTCCGTAGGAGGATTCTCCCGTGGCCCGTCTCCGCACCCTGACCACCGTCGCCCTCGCGGCGGCCCTCGGCACCTCGAGCCTCGCCCTCGCCCCGGGCGCCGGCACGCCCGACGCCGGCGACGGGGTCGTCGTCGAGGTCTGCTCCGAGCATCCCGCGCCCCAGGAGACCACGGTCACGAGCCGGGCCGACGGGATCGCCATCGACATCACGGTCTTCCGCCCGTGCGGCGCCACCGCGTCCTCGCCGGTGCCGGTGATCCTGCACTCCCACGGCTGGGGCGGGGCGAAGTCGACGAGCGGCTTCGGCTCGGAGCTCGACGCCGCCTTCGGTGTGGTCAGCATCACCCAGCGCGGCCACGGGGAGACCGGGGGGCAGGCCAACACCCAGAACCCGGAGCTGGAGGCGCAGGACATCAAGTCGGTCATCGACTTCGTCGCCGCCCTCGACTGGGTCCGCAAGGACGTCGACGGCGAGGGCGTCACGATCGCCGACGACCCGGTGCTGTTCGCGATGGGCGGCAGCTACGGCGGCGGGTACCAGACCATCACGGCGCTCACCGAGATCCGCGAGTCCGGCCGGACCCGGTTCAACGCGCTCGCGCCCGAGATCACCTGGTACGACCTGCCCCGGAGCCTCGCCCCCAGTGGGGTCGCCCGGTCGCTGTGGAACAGCGTGCTGTACGCGGCCGGCGTCGCCCGGATCGACATGCACCCGATCATCCACCAGGGCTTCGCGTGGGGCTCCACGACCGGGCAGTGGCCCGACGGCACCGTCCTCGGCCAGCCCGACCCGAGCGGGTCGGTGCCGGACCTCGACACCTTCTTCCACGAGCACAGCCCGGTCGCGTTCGTCGAGCAGGGCCACCGCATCGACGTGCCGGTGCTGTGGCGGCAGGGATCCAACGACACGCTCTTCCCGTTGAACGAGGGGCTCGACAACTTCGCGTACGCGCTGACCGACGAGGCCCGCCAGCGCAGCGTGTTCGTGTCGTTCAACGGCGGCCACACGCTGCCGAGCGCCTACCCGTCGCTCCGCAACGACCCCGCGCTCGGCGGGAGCGACGTGTGCTCCGTCGACGGGTTCGGGGCGCTGCGCCTGGAGTTCTTCCGTGACGTCGCCCGTGGCGTCGACGATCCCTCGAGGACGCTCATGGCCCGGCACCGGGGTCTGTCCCGCTACAACCTCATGACCGACGACGGTGCGGGCTGCATCCGCCTCGACGCGCTCCCCGAGCGGGACACCTTCGAGCTCGGCCAGGACATCGACAACCCGGCCCAGCCGATCGACAACGGCTGGATGTCCACCTCGGGGGTCGGCGCGGCGACCCAGGTCGAGATCGAGGGGCTCGCCGGGCCGGCCACGGTGGCGGGCATCCCGGTCCTGCGCGGCAACGTCGCCACGATCGGCGTCGACCAGCGGATGCTCTTCGGTATCTCGGTCGGCACCTCGATGGCGGACGCACAGCTGGTCCACGCGCAGGTGATGCCGCTGCGGGTCGTGACCCCGAGCCCGGACATCAGCGTGCCGTTCGAGCTCGAGCTCGGCGGCATCACGGTGACCCTGGCCGAGGGCGAGAAGCTGTTCCTCACCGTCACGCCGGTCTCGGAGCAGTTCTACAGCCACGGCAGCGTCCGCACGCCGGGGTGGATGGGCTTCACCGACCTCGCCGTCGACCTGCCGGTCGTCGACTGATCAGCCGACGACCGTCGCCGACCGCTCGAGGAACGCGCCGTAGCGGTCGGCGGCGGCGGCGACCGCCCCGCGCTCGTTCGCGTCGAGCGTGCGGTGCAGATCGAGCTCGAAGGTCACCTCCGCGTCGGTGACCCGCCGGCGCATCCCGCCCACCATCTGCCCGTCGACGAGCACCATGCCGACGGTCCGCTGGCGCCCCGGCGGGACGATGCCGCCGGCGTCGAGGATCCCGCGCGAGTCCTGGTAGCCGTTGTGGTACTCGTCGAGGACCTGGAGCAGGTGCGCCCGGGGCTCGGGTTCCGGGTCGCCCGCCGGTGGCGGCTCGGTGAACCAGTAGGTCCGGCCATGGTGGTCGAGCCGGTCGAGTCGGTCGGCGACGTCGGCGAGGCCGGCCCGGACGTCGGTGAGGGTGAGCGAGGCCCAGTACGCGAGGTCGCGCTCGGTCGCGGGACCGTGTCCGGTGACGTAGCGCAGGACGAGCTCGGCCCGGGCCGTGTCGCGGTCGAGCCGGCGCGCGTCGGGAGCGCGGTCGGCGAGCAGCACGTTGGTGTGCTGTCCGTCGACGACGGGACCGCTGCAGATCAGGCCGTCGAGCTCCGCGTGGGTGAGCACGATCCCGAACGCGGGCCCGTCGCCGGGGAGGCCGCGGTCCCGGAGACGGGCGCCGAGCTCCGCGCGCGTGCGCGGACCCTCGCCCGCGATGGCCTCCGCGATCGCGGTCGTCGCGGCGCCGATCGTGGTGCCGTCGAGCCCGAGCTCGCGCTCCTGCTGTCGGGACGCGCGCCGGACCCGGGGGGCCGTCAGCTCGAGGAGCCAGCGGATGTCGTCGGGGCGGACGAAGTGCCAGGTCGGTCGCAGCACGTGGGTGCGGAGGATGGCGCCGGCGTCGAACAGCTCGCCGAACCCCGTCTCGGTGACCGTCCCGTCCGTGCGCGTCGCGACCGCCCAGGACGCCTGCGGGTGGTTCTCCGCCTGGACCGCGAGCAGCCCCCCGACCGTCGCCGTCGGGGACGGGTAGCGGCGACCCGACAGTCGCAGCGTGTGCATCCGCCAGCGCGCCAGCGCCCGGTCGTCCATCGCCTCCCCCTCGTCAGGGACCGGCGGACGCTACCCCGGATCAGGGCCGGGCCCGGCCTCCGGGACGGAGGCCGGGCCGCGGCCGTCGAGGTGCAGCGGTCGTGGTCCGGCTAGCCGACCGCGTCCTCGACGGGGCCGAACACCTCGCGGGTGTCGATGACCTCGCCCTCGAGCTGCCAGGTCTCACCCTGGAGGGTGGCGACCTGCATCGCCTCGAGCGGGAACCGGTCGTCCTCGCTGGTGTTCATCGTGATGCCGGGCAGGCCCAGCTGGAACGCGACGTCCTGCAACGCCATCGTGGCCTCCATCAGGGCCTCGCGCGTCGGGCACTCGGTCTGCTCCAGCAGCGCGTAGAACGCGCTCGCGACGGCCCAGCCGTAGACGACGTAGCCGTTGTTCGGGTCGGCGTTCGGGGCGTACTCGCCGATGTTGTCGAGGTACGTCTGCATGTCCTCGTCGCCCTCCCACTGCGGATCCTGGGGATCCTTGAGGTAGAGCGCCGTGACCATGCCCTGGAGCGGCTCGAAGCCGACCGCGCCGACCGTGGTCAGCGAGTTGCTGACGCTGTTCAGCAGGTGGATGGGGTCCCAGTCCGACTGGGCGTCGAAGCCCATGGCCTGGGCGGCGAACGACGGGGTGGTGATGTTGAAGAACACGTCCGCGCCCGACTGCGCGAGGTTGGTCATCTGCGACTCGACGGTGGGGTCGGTCGTCTCGTAGCTCTGCTCGGCCACGATCTCGATGTCCGATCCCTCGATGGCGGTCCTGAAGCCCTCGAGGTAGTCCATGCCGTAGTCGTCGTTCTGGAACAGCACGGCGACGGTGGCGTCGGGGTGGTTGTCGAGGAGGTACTGGGCGTAGATGCGCGCCTCGGACACGTAGTTCGGCTGCCAGCCGATGGTCCACGGGTGGTTCTCGTCGTCCAGGCCGAACATCGTCGCACCGGTGGCGACGAACACCTGCGGGACCTCCTGCTGGTTGGTGTAGTCCCACGTGGCCGCCGTCGGCGGGGTCCCGAGGGTCTGCATCAGGGCGAAGACCTGCTCCTGCTCGACGAGCTCACGGACGAGCTCGACGGCCTGGGGAGGCGAGTAACCGTCGTCCTTGAAGATGTACTCGAACTGGCGTCCCTCGAAGACACCGGGGGCGCCGCCGAGCTCCGCGTTGGCGTACGTCAGGTACGCGTCGACGCCGGTCGGGATGGCCCCGTAGGCGGAGGCGGGTCCCGACAACGGGTAGCTGCCACCGAGCTTGATGGTGTCGTCGGTGATGCCGGTGCTCGGCTCGGGGCAGGAGGCGGCCTGCTCGGTGCCCTCGGTGCCGCCGTCGGCCGCGGTGTCGGCCGGGGCCGGCTCGGTCGTGGCCGTCGCCCCCTCACCGTCGTCCCGCCCACCGCCGCACGCGGTGGCGACGAGCGCGACCGCGAGGGCGAGGGCGAGGGGTGTGTGCTTGCTGGGATGTCTCCGCATGCTTCGGCTCCTTGTCGGATCTGCCGGATCTCGATGACTGATCGTGGACGTCGCGTCCGCGTGGCTCGTCAGGGCTCGCCTCCCTCCTCCGTGCTCGCTCCCGCGGTCGCCGGCGCCGGCGCCCGCGGCGGGGCGAGCAGGCGACCCCAGAGCCGACGGGCGAGACCGGCGATGCCGCCGGGGAAGACGTACATCGCGATGATGAGCAGCGCCCCGAACGCGATCCCCGGGGCCGCCTGGTTGAGGTCGTCGGCGACCGACGGCAGGTAGACCAGGAACGCGGCGCCGAGGAGGGCGCCCCAGATCGACCCGAGGCCGCCGACCACGAGCGCCGCCAGGATGGAGATCGACAGCGTGATCGTGAACGACTCGGGCGAGACGAAGCCGATGGTCCAGGTGAACAGCACGCCGGCGAGGCCGGCGTACATCGCGCTCCACGCGAAGGCGAGGGTCTTCACGCGCGCGAGGTCCACGCCCATCGTCTCGGCCGCGAGCTCGTCCTCGCGGATCGCGATCATGGCGCGGCCGGTGCGGCTGTCGACGAGGTTGCGGGCCAGCGCGAAGGCGGCGATCGCCGCCACCAGGGCGAGCAGGTACAGGAACTGGTCCTCCGCCAGGCCCGTCCACGCCGGCGCCTGCGGGATGTCGATGTTGAGGCCCATCGCCCCGCCCGTGATCCCGCTGAAGCGTTTGAGGATCGGGGGCGTCACGACCGCCAGCGCGAGCGTCACGAGCGCGAGGTAGAGCCCGTGCAACCGCAGCGCCGGGATGCCGACGCCGTAGCCGAGGGCGAAGGTGATCAGCAGCGCGACCGGCACGACGAGCAGGAACGGCCAGCCGGCCTTCTCCATCAGCGCCGCCGCGGTGTACGCGCCGATCGCGAAGAACGCGCCGTGACCGAGCGAGATCTGGCCGTTGAACCCCGTCAGCAGGCCGAGGCCGAGGACGGCGATGGCGAAGATCAGCACGCGGGTGAACTGGAACACCCGGAAGGGCGTGAAGTAGAAGGGCGCCCACAGCGCGATCCCGAGCATCGCGACGAACACCGCGATGCGCAGCCAGCGCTGCGTCGTCGGATCCCGGAGCCGCTCTCGCCAGGTCATACGGCTACACCCGTTCCACGGCGGGGCTGCCGAACAGGCCGGCGGGTTTCACGAGCAGCACCCCCACGATGATGGCCATCGGGATCACGATCTTGAGGTCGGCCCCGATGACGTCGACGTACGTGCCGGCGAGGTTCTCGCTCACGCCGACGATCAGGCCCCCGACGACCGCCCCGACGGGGCTGTCGAACCCGCCGAGGGTGGCGGCCGCGAACGCGAAGATCAGCACCGCGCCCATCATGTTGGGCGACAGGAACAGGATCGGTGCGACCAGCACGCCGGAGACGGCCCCGACCGTGGCGGCGAGGCCCCATCCGAGCGCCAGCATCCAGCCGACGCGGATGCCGACGAGGCGGCTCGACTCCGGGTTCTCGGCGGCCGCGCGCATGGTGAGCCCGAGCTTCGTCCGCTGGAACAGCAGGAACAGCAGGCCCACGACGATGCCGACGACCGCCACGATCCCGAGCGCCGGCAGCCCCGCCCGGACGGGTCCCAGCTCGAGCGTCCGCTGCGGGAACGGGCTCGGGAAGCCGCGCACCTGGTAGGTCCAGAGCCACCCGGCGAGCGCGTTGAAGAAGATGAACAGGCCGATCGTGACGATCACGATCGTCAGCTCGGGGCGTCCCTCGACGGGGCGGATGACGACGCGCTCGACGAGGAGGCCACCGATGAACGAGCCCACGAGCGTGATGAGGAGCGCCGGCCAGAACGGGACGCCGGCGCCGATGAGCGCCCAGGCGACGTAGGCGGAGAACATCGCCATCTCGCCCTGCGCGAAGTTCACGATGTCGGTGGACCGGTAGATCAGCACGAGCGCCACGGCGAGGCTCGCGTAGATCGACCCGGTGGCGAGGCCACTGATCACCTGCTGGATGAAGAGCTCCACGTCGCCTCCTAGACCGCGTAGCCGAGGTACGCGCTGGCCATCGCCTCGTCGTCGCGGACGTCCTCGGGCGTGCCGGCCATCACGATGCGTCCGGCCTCGAGGACGTAGGCCATGTCGGCGAGGTCGAGGGCGAGGCGGGCGTTCTGCTCGACGACGACGATCGTGGTGTTCTCCTCGCGGTTGATGCCGCCGATGATGGCGAACAGCTCGCGGGTGACCATCGGGGCGAGGCCGAGCGACGGCTCGTCGAGCAGGAGGAGCCGCGGCCGCAGCATCAGTGCCCGGGCGACCGCCAGCATCTGCTGCTCGCCGCCGGACAGGCTCCCGGCCTGCTGCTCGCGCCGCTCGCCGAGGACCGGGAAGTGCTCGTACATCCGGTCCATGTCGGCGCGGACGCCGTCGCGGTCCTTGCGGAGGTGGGCGCCGAGCCGCAGGTTCTCCTCGACCGTGAAGTTCACGAACGTGCCGCGTCCCTGCGGGACGTGGGCGACGCCGCGCCGGACGATGGCCTCGGTGGACCGGCCGGCGAGGTTCTCGCCCTCGAGGAGGATCGACCCGCGCGTGGACACCTCACCGGACAGCGCCCGCAGCGTCGTGGTCTTGCCGGCCCCGTTGGAGCCGAGGATCGTCACGACGCCGCCGGTCGGGACGTCGAAGTCGATGCCGTGCAGCACCGCGCCCTGGCCGTACGTGGCGTGCAGGCCACGCACCTCGAGCAGGAGGTCGCGTTCCCCCGTCGTCACCGCCGTCTCCCCCCTCACGTGTCCGGTCCCAGGTAGGCCTCGATCACGGCCGGGTCCTGGCGGATCTCGTCGGGCGTCCCGCTCGCGATCTCCTGACCGAAGTTGAGGCACACGACGGCGTCGGAGATCGACATCACGAACGCCATGTGGTGCTCGACGACGAGCACCGTGAGGTCGAAGTCCTCGCGCAGCCGGAGGACGACGTCCTGGAGCTCCTCGACCTCCGCGTGGTTGAGACCGTTGGCCGGCTCGTCGAGCAGCAGCAGCCGGGGCTGGCTGGCCAGCGCCCGCGCCAGCTCGACGCGCTTGAGCGTGCCCAGAGGCAGCCCCTGTGCCGGCCGGTCCGCCACCGCGGTCAGGTCGAGCCGGTCGAGCAGCGCGTCGACGTCGGCCCGGACCCGGCGCTCCTCGGCACGCACGCCGGGGAGCCGCAGCGGGGCCGTCACGAAGTTGGTCGCGGTCATGCGGTGGTGGGCACCGACGAGCACGTTGTCCCGCACGGTCATGAGCTCGAACAGCCCGAGGTTCTGGAACGTCCGGGCGATGCCGAGGCCGATGACCTCGTGCGGCTCGACGGTGAGGATGTCCCGACCGTCGTAGGTGATCGTCCCCTCGTCGGGCGTGTAGTGGCGCGTGACGCAGTTGAAGAGGGTGGTCTTGCCCGCTCCGTTGGGGCCGATCAACCCGCAGATCTGGCCGCGCTCGACCGCGAAGGACACGCCGTCGAGGGCGACGATCCCCCCGAAGCGCAGGCCCACGCGGTCGATCTCCAGCAGGCTCAACCCGAACGCTCCCGGCCGGTTCCTACGACGACGCTAGTGAGCCGGCCGCGCGCCCCGCCCACCGGACCGGTGAGACGGGTGTCTCAACTTCGGGGCTCCGGGCCGACGTCCGTGCGGTCGCGGAGGTTGGTCGACCGCGCGCGGGACCCGGGCATCGAGCAGGGGAAACGGTCGGATCCGTGCCGGTGGGCCGTCAGCGGCCGAGCGCGTCCGCGACCGCACCGGGGAGCACCTCGCCGGCGCGGCCGCGGACGACGACGTCGGCCAGCGCGTCGAACGGCGTCGGCTCGTCGTTCACGATCGCGAGGCTCGCTCCCGCCGACCTGGCCGCTTGCGGCAGGCCCGCCGCGGGGTAGACCTGCAGCGAGGACCCGATGGTCAGCAGCACGTCCGCGGAGGTCGCGTGCTCCGCCGCGGCCTCGAGCGCGTCGGGGAACATCGCCTGTCCGAAGCTCACGGTCGCCGACTTGACCAGCCCGTCGCAGTCGGGGCAGCGCGGATCGTCGTCGCCGCCGTCGATGCGCTCGAAGGCCCACGACGCCGGGGCGCGGAAGCCGCAGCCGGCCGGCACCCCCGACGTCGGCTCGCCGATGCACGTCACCGCCCGCGACGTGCCGTGGATCTCGACGACCTCCCGGGAGCCGGCCGCCTGGTGGAGGCCGTCGGTGTTCTGGGTGACGACCGCGACGAGCCGGCCGGCGTCCTCGAGCTCGGCGAGGGCGCGGTGGGCGGCGTTGGGCTCGTGCGCGCCGGCGAGGAGCTCGCGGCGCATCGCCCAGGACCGCCGACGGACCTCGGCCGAGACGACGTAGCGGTCGAAGGTGAACTCGCGCGGGTCGTAGCGGGTCCAGATCCCTCCGGGCGAGCGGAAGTCGGGGATCCCGGACTCCGTGGAGATGCCGGCGCCCGTGAAGGCCACGATCCGGGTGGCGCCGGCGAGCAGCTGGGTCAGGGCCGCGACGGTCACCGGCGCTCCTCCTCCCCTCCCCACCGGGGGGAGGGTCACAGACGTAAGGTTACTTCTCTGACGCCTCGGCGCGCTCGGCGAGGTAGCGGTCCATGCCGGTCAGGGTGAACACGAGCCGCCCCTCGGCCCCGCGACGCAGCAGCCCGTGCCGGTCGGTCAGCGCCTGCAGGGTCGAGCCGAGCGCGGCCGTCGAGACCCCGATCGCCATCGCGACCTCGGACGACGTCCGTTCCTCCGCGGGCACCGCCGCGGCGGCGACGAGGTAGTCGCGCTGCTTCTGTCCCAGCTCCGCGAGGCGCTGCTCGTAGAGCTCGGCCACGAGCGGCCGGGCGGCGGCCACCCCCTCGCGGGCGTCGGCGGCCGTGACGACCCGCCCGGTCCCGGCGTTCCACGCCTCGTGGCCGACCACGTGGAAGAAGTAGGGGTAGCCGCCACACCCCGCCATCAGCACGTCGACCGCCTCGGCGTCGATGTCGGCGCCGCCCTCCCGGACGAGCGCCCGGAAGCCCTCGCGCATGTCGGCGTCGCCGAACGGCGCCAGCGGCAGCGGCTTGGAGCGCTCCCCGAAGGTCGACCCCGCCTGCTGGAGGCGGCCGACGAGCCCGGGCAGTCCGGCGATCACGACCCCGAACGGGAGCGCCTCGCGTCGCGTCGCCCGGGACACGGGGTCGCGCGTCGTCACGATCTTGGTCTGCACCTCCTGGATCGCGTGGAACAGCTGGCCCAGCGCGTCGAGCGCGATGTTCTGGGCCTCGTCGACCAGCATGAGGAGCACGGTGCCGTGCTCCCGCGCGAGCTGCGCGACCGCCGCGAGGAGCCGTTCGAGCTCGACACCGCGGTCGGCCGTGGGCGCCGGCGACAGCTCCACCGACACCCCGGCCGGGCCGATGGACAGGCCCGCGAGCCGCTGCAGGGCCTCGCGTGCCTGTCGCGACAGCGACCCGCCGAGGTCGTGCGCCGCGAGCAGGTCGGCGAGCTGGCGGCAGAGCCTGCCGATCACCGCGTCGCCGGTGGTGGCCGACGCCCGCACGACCCAGCGCTCCGCCTCGAGCTGCTCCTCCTCGAACTCGCGCAGCAGCGTCGTCTTGCCGAACCCGCGGTCCGCGGTCACGAGGCGGGCCTGCTCGTAGACGCCGCGGCCGAGCCGTTCCACCATCAGGTCGAGGTCGGCGAACTCGTGCCGGCGGCCCGCGAACACGCGCGGGAGGTTGCCGAACCCGGGGGTGAAGGGGTTGTCCTCGGGTGCGCGGGCCACCGACCCCTCCGGATCGACGTCAGGGAACCGAGGTCACGTTACCCCGCTGGGTCGCGGCGTCACGTCTCCCCAGCGGGGGCGCGCCGACCGTCGAACGGCCATGCTGCCGGCTGCCCACGTCCTGGGACGTCGCCCCCGTACCCGGGGGTCAGGCATCCGCGCCGACCGCGGCGTGCTCCGACTCGTACTCGGGAGCCGGCTCCAGGACCTCGGTCTTGTCGTAGCCGAGGTACTTGATCAGTCGGTTCTGGGCCGACAGCAGGATCAGCGGTTCGTCGCCCGTGTTCTCGAACTGGTGCACCGTGTTCTGCGGCACGTAGATGGTGTCGTCGGCGTTGAACTCCGCGACGACCGGGTCCTTCTTGATGCGGGCGTAGAACCGTTCCGCGATCTCGTGCTGGACGTCCCACTGGAGCGAGCGGCCGGAACCGGAGATGACGTAGAGCACCTCGTCGGACATGTGCCAGTGCTTGCCGGAGCGGCTCCCGACGGGGATCTTCTGCTCGTAGATGTCGACGCTGAACGCGCGGGCGTCGATGTCCTTGTTCAGCCGGTGCCGGATCCAGCCGTCGGGCGTGAGCTCCCACTCGGCGTCGTCCTCGGAGAGGACCTTCTTCTTGTCCTCGACGCCGGGGGTCCAGATGCGCGACCAGTCCTCGCGGGGGCCGTACTCGTCCTCGTTCTCGATCGGCCCGCTGCGGCCCTGCTGGAGGAGGCCGAAGTACATCCACGTGGACTTGGCCTTCATGACGAGCGCCTTGGCCTTCACGTCGCCGTCGTTGAAGTGCCGGTGCACGGAGTCGGTGTGGACGATGACGACGTCGCCCTGCTTCCACGGGTACTTCTGGTCGTCGTGGATCTCGTACCCCGAGCCCTCGAGGATGTAGAAGACCGCCTCGTTCTGGTGCCCGTGCCCGTGGTTGGACTTCCCCGCGGGGATCTCGACGAAGTGGACCTGCAGGTTCTGGGTGAGGAACGGCTCGTCACCGGGGCCGATGCGCCACCAGGTCTTCGAGTCCTTGGAGTCCCCCGAGTGGGCGACCGAGGCGTCGTCGACGACGACCTCGTTGCCGCGGACACGTGGGGCGGCGCGCTGCTCCTCGCGGATCTGGTCGAGCGCGTACTTCTCGGAAACGATGCCGCGTAGGAAGACGCGGCCCTCGGACTCGCCCATCGTGCGATGCTCCTCGTCGATGCCGTTACTGTAGACTAAGTGTCATACCATATGACCGTCGGAGGTGCACGCGTGACCGGCACGGACCTGTTCCAACCGGTGAACGCCGGACGTGTCTCCGCGGAGATCGTCGAGCAGATCAAGGCGGCCATCCGCGCGGGCCGTCTGAACACCGGAGACCGCCTGCCGCCGGAGCGCGAGCTCACCGATCTCTTCGGCGTGAGCCGCGTCACGGTCCGGGACGCACTCCGCGTCCTGGAGGCCAACGGGCTCGTCCAGATCCGTGTGGGTGCCGGAGGAGGCGCATTCGTCACCGCGCCGGGGACGGGGTCGGTCGGCGAGGGCATCTCGAACATGCTGCTCATGCGCACCGTGTCGCCTGCGGACGTCACGGAGACGCGCATGATCCTGGAGGTCGGCATGCTGCCGCTGGTGTGCGAGCGCGCCACGGAGGACGACCTCGCCGTCCTCGAGGAGATCTGCGAGCGTGCCGAGGCGTCCCTCGAGGACGCTGCCGACTACGACGTCGCGCTGTCCGCCGAGTTCCACGCCCAGCTCGCCAACGCGACCCACAACGAGGTCATCCGCCTGCTCACGGAGCCGCTGCACCATCCCCTGGAGCTCTCCCTCCGTGAGGCCAAGAGTCGGGCCCCCGAGATGGGCATCGAGGGATCCAAGGAGCACCGCAAGCTCGTCAAGGCGATCCGCGACCGCGACCCCGACCAGGCGCAGGCCATCATGCGTCGCCACCTCGGGCGCACCGCGGCCCGCGTCCGCGCGAGCGGCTGACCTGCCGGCCGAGCCCGCTCCGTCCTCGGCGACCGAGGCACGGCCGCTGTCGATGCGGTCGCTGGTCCCGCTGTTCGCCGCTTCGGCCGTCATCACCCTCGGCGAGGGCAGCATCCAGGTCGTGCTCGGCCCGTACCTCGAACTCCGCGGGCTCTCCGCCGCGCTCATCGGCACGGTCACGATGACCTACGGGGTGGCCGCGCTCGCCGCGCGGCTCGGCTCCGGGGCCCTCTACCGGAGCGCCCGGGCCCCGTGGCTCGTGGCCGGCGGGTGCGTGTCCATGGCGATCGCGTTCGCGCTCCTCACGACGACCGGCTCGCCGCTGCTCATCGCCGTGCTGCTCGGCGTCGACGGCGCCGGGTACGGCGTCGCCACCACCGCCGGCATGGCCGCCGTGCTCGAGCGGTACCCACGCAACGCCAACGCCGGCTCGGTGATGGGCTGGTACACCGGCGCCACCGGCGCCGGGTACGCCGTCGCCGGCTTCGCCGGCGGACCGCTGGCGGACGCCCTGGGCATCGTGCCGGCCATCCTCATCATCGCCGCCGCACCGGCGGTCGCGGGCGTGCTGCTGCTCGGCATCCTGCGCGGCACGGCCCCCGTCGTCGCCGGCGACCGGAGCAACGACGTCTCGGTGACGGCAGCCTTCCGGGCGGTCACCCCGACGGTGTGGCTCGCCTTCGCCGTGGCGTTCTACGTGGCTCTCGTCAACGGCGGGCTGCTCACGTTCTTCCCCATCCACGCCCTCGCCATCGGGCTGTCGCTCACGGCGGTCGGGACGCTCTTCGGCGTCCACGGCGCCGCGGCGACGGTCGTGCGGTTCCTGTCGGGGCCGCTGTTCCGGTTCGTGGACTACCGCCGGTCGCTGCCGTGGATGGTGGCGATCAACGCCGCAGCGGTGATCTCGCTGTCCCTGACGGGCCGCTGGGTGCTGCTCGCCGTCGCCTGGGGGACGATCGGGCTCACCCGTGGCGTCCTCCGGGTGGCGTCCAGCGCGCTCGTCATGGACGACACGGCCGACGCCGGCGACCAGGCACGGGGCGCCGCGTCGACGGTCTACCTGGCGGGTCTGGACGTCGGCAAGATCCTCGGGCCCCCCATCGCCGGCGGCACGGCGCAGCTGCTCGGCCTGGGTCCGATGTTCGCGGTGATCGGGGCCGCCTTCGGGGCCATCTACCTCGTCACGGCCGTGCTCGTCCGCCGACGGCAGCGTGCCGACCCACCCGTGCCACTGGAAGGCAGTATGGTATGACCATATGCGCCGGGAGCCACGGGAGGGCAGGGTGGATCGTCGCTACGGGTCCGACCTCATGGTCGACGCCATCAAGGCCTGCGGGTTCCGCTACGTCGCCCTGAACCCCGGGTCATCGTTCCGGGGCCTGCACGACTCGCTCGTGAACTACGGCGGCAACGTCGATCCCGAGATGATCCTGGTGCCTCACGAGAAGATCGCGGTCGGGCTGGCGCACGGCTACGCCAAGGCCAGCGGTGAACCGATGGCCGTCGTCCTCCACGACCTCGTCGGGCTGCTCCAGGGCACGATGGGCATCTACTACGCCTACATCGACCGGGCGCCCGTCGTCGTCCTCGGCGGGGCCGGCCCGATGGACCAGGACCGCCGTCGTCCGAACATCGACTGGATCCACAGCGCCAACGTGCAGGGCAGCGCCGTCCGCGACTACACGAAGTTCGACGACCAGCCGTTCTCGGTCCGGGCGGTCCCCGAGGTCATCGCCCGCGCCAACCGCATCGCGCGCGAGCATCCGGCGGGACCCGTCTACGTCGCGCTCGACGCTGGCCTGCAGGAGGACGAGCTCGAAGGCGACGAGCAGCTCCCCGACTTCTCCCGCCTGGGGGTGCCATCGCCGATCGCTCCCGAGCCGTCGGCCCTGCGCCGGCTCGCCGAGGCACTCACGGAGGCCGAGCGACCGGTGCTCGTCGCCGGCTACGCCGGTCGCGATCCGGCCGCCTTCGACCTCCTCGTGGAGCTGGCGGAGCTGGTCGGCATCGGCGTCGTCGACACGGAGTGGCGGCACAACTTCCCCAACCGGCACCCGCTCAACGTGACCGGAACGGACGCGCTGGACGAGGCCGACTGCGTGCTCTTCCTCGACGTGAAGGACTTCGGCAAGCCCACCCAGCGCCTCGACAAGGTGACGCGACGGATCACCTCGCGGATCGCCGAGGGCGCGACCGTCCTCGACCTCGGCTTCAACGACCTCGGCATCTCCGCCTGGTCGCACGACTTCGCCCAGGTGCACGAGACCGACATCCAGGTCACGGCCGACACCGCCGTGGCCCTGCCGCAACTGCTCGACCTGTGCCGCGAGCTGGTGGCGTCCGGCGGTCGCGACCGCGGGGCGTGGGCGCGGCGCTGCACCGAGCTCCACGACGCCACATGGCGAGGGTGGCAGGAGCAGGCCGACGCCGACCGGGACCTGCGCCCGGTCGCGACCTCCCGCCTGGCGAGCGACGTCTGGGAGGTGATCCGGCACCACGACTGGGTCCTCACCGCCGGCACGGCGAACGACTGGGCCAAGCGGCTCTGGGACTTCGACCGTGGCTACCGCCACCCCGGCCGGAGCCTCGGCACGGCGACGCAGATCTCGATCTCGCTCGGTGTCGCGCTCGCCCACCGGGACCACGGCCGGCTCGTCGTCGACCTCCAGCCGGACGGCGACCTGATGTTCGACCCCGGCGCGCTGTGGGTCGCCGCCGCCCACCGCATCCCCATGCTGGCCGTCATGTACAACAACCGCGCGTACTACAACGACTGGGAGCACCAGGAGCGCATGGCGCGGCAGCGCGGCACCCCGATGGAGCGGGCCGCGATCGGCATGGAGATCGACGGTCCCGCACCGGACTTCGCCCAGGTGGCACGGGGGTTCGGCTGGTACGCCGAGGGCCCCATCGACGACCCGGAAGAGGTGCAGGACGCCGTCCGGCGCGCCGCCGACATCGTCGCCTCGACGGGCCAGCCGGCGCTCGTCGACGTCGTGTGCCAGTACCGATGAACCGCCCCCTGCGCCGGCTCGTCACGTCGACCTCACGACGGAACTTCGTCACGACACCGGCCGTGGTCGCCCTCGAGCAGGTCGCGGCGCGACGTCGCGTCGACCTCCGGTGGACCCTTCTCCTCCTGTGGGGCTACGCGCAGTACCGGTGGGCCGGCGACTACCGCAACGCCCGCGGCGGCGGCGGGCCGGGACAGAGCGGCCCGCCCCCCGAGCGCCTGGTCGACACCGGCCCGTACGCCTGGACGCGCAACCCCATGTACCTGGGGCACCTCGTCTTCCTCACCGGCCTCACGCTCACGACGCGCTCGCCCCTGGCCGCGCTGGCCCTCGTCGGGAACATCCCCTGGTTCGACCGCCACGCGCGACGCGACGAGGAGCGCCTGACCGAGCTCTTCGGACAGGCGTACCTCGACTACCGCGAGCACGTGCCGCGGTGGCTCCCGCGGCGACCGCGGTGACCTCCCCCGACCGCGTCGACCGCGATGCCCTCGACCCGCAAGCCACCGCGCTCGTGCTCTTCGACCTCCTCGAGGGCTACCGCGAGGCCGCCGAGGAGGCGGGCGCCATCCCCGTCCTCGTCCGGCTCGCCGACGCCTGCCGCGACCGGAGCGTCCCGGTGTTCCACGCCGTCGCCGACCACCACCCCACCGGCGTCGACTACGGCCGGACGCTGACGGACGTGGACCGGCACCACCGACCGTACGGCCGCCACGAGCCACCGCCGGCCACGTACGGCCACGGGGCCGCCGGCCGCCGGATCCTCCGGGAGCTCGGCCCCGCCGAGACGGACGAGGTGATCCCGAAGCACCGGTGGAACGCGTTCTTCCAGACGCATCTCGAGCTGGCGGTCCGCACGCGCGGCGTCGACACGGTTCTCCTGGCCGGCGGATCGACGCACGTGGGCATCGCCGCCACCGCCTACGCCGCCCGCGACCTCGACCTCCACGTGGTCGTGGTCCGCGACGGGTGCACCGGGCGGCAGCCGCAGCGCGACCTCCTGCTTGACGAGATCCTGCCCCGCCTCGCGCGCGTCCGCACCACCGACGAGATCATCGAGATGCTGGACCGGAGCAGCCCTCCGCCGACGAAGGACACGACGTGAGGACGACCACCCTCGGCCCCGCCCGGCGGGCCATCAGCGTGCTGGGGCTCGGGTGCATGTCCATGTCGCATCCGGGGCGGGACGAGGAGGAGTCGCTGTCGGTCCTCCGAGCCGCGCTGGATGCGGGCATCACCTTCCTCGACACGGCCGACAAGTACGGCAAGGGGCACAACGAGCGTCTCGTCGGCACGGCCATCGCCGGCCGACGCGACGAGGTGACCGTCGCGACCAAAGTGGGGTTCGTCGGATCGAGCCGTGACGCGAAGCCCGTCGACGGGAGCCCCGACCACATCCGGCGCTCGTGTGACGCGAGCCTCGAGCGCCTCGGTACCGACCGCATCGACCTGTACTACCTCCACCGTGTGGACCCTCATGTGCCGATCGAGGAGTCCGTCGGCGCGATGGCCGCGCTCGTGGAGGCCGGCAAGGTGGCGCAGCTCGGCCTCTCCGAGGTCACCGTCGCCACGCTGCGGCGGGCGTGGGATGTCCACCCGGTGGCCGCCGTCCAGAGCGAGTACTCCATCGCCGCACGCGAGGTCGAGGAGGACGTCCTGCCGGCGTGCCGTGCGCTGGGCACGACCTTCGTCGCCTACAGCCCCCTCGGGATCGGGCTCCTGACCGGCCGGGTCCGGACACCGGACGACCTGCCGCCAGGCAACCGCCTCCCGAAGCAGTCGCGGATGCACGACCGGCACCGGGCCCACAACCTCCGCATCGTCGACGAGCTCGCGGCGATCGCCGGCGATGTGGGATGCACGCTCCCGCAGCTGGCGATCGCGTGGCTCCTCACGCGTGACGTCGTGCCCATCCCGAGCAGCTCCCGCCGGTCGTACCTGGAGGACAACCTCGGGGCGCTCGACGTGGACCTCGGCGAGGACGTGCTCGCGCGCATCGACGAGGTCGCGCCGATCGGCGCGTTCAGGGGCGAGCGGAAGTCATCACTGGGGCTGCGGCTCGTCGGCCGCTAGGCCTCCCGCCTCCCGCCGCCGCGCCGCGGTGACGAGCACCAGGTAGAGGGTCAGGAGCGCCACCGGGAGCACGCGGAAGGTCGCGCTCAGCCCGATGACGGAGGCGACGCCGCCCCCCAGCGCGGGTCCGACGATCTTGCCGAGGTCGAGGCCGCCGTGGAGCACCGCCGCGGTCATGCCGTGCGCCCGCTCGTCGTCCGCGACCCCGTCGAACGCATCGGCGGAGCCGGTGATGCGGAGGAGCCCGCGCGACAGGCCGACCATGAGGAAGAGCGGGATCTGCAACAGGAACGAGGACGGCACCGACGGCAGGAGCACGACCGCCGAGGCGCTCAGGACCGCCAGCGGGAACGTCAGCGACACGCGTCGGTCGGTGCGGGAGAAGATCGGCCCGGACGCGAAGCGCACCACGGACGACGCGATCGAGCGGCATGAGGCCAGCGTGCCGATCTGGGTGAGCGACAGGCCCGCGGCCAGTGCGAAGACGGGATGGATCGTGTTGAGCAGCCCGCTCATGAAGTTGATGTAGACCATGATCACGACGCCGGCCCAGACGATCGGCGGCATGCCACGGATGGCCCGGAGGATCCCCGCGTGTCCACGCGGCGACAGCCCGTCGGTCTGCGGCGCGTTCACGAGCCCCGCCCGGGACTGGCGTCGGAAGGCTCGCACCATCACGAGCGTCGCGATCAGGGGGATCGCCGCGAGAGCCAGGAACGCCGGCGCGTACCCGAACGTGTCCGCCAGGAAGCCGGCGCTGACGCCGCCGAGGGCGTTGCCGATGCCCTGCGAGCCGGAGTACCACGCCATCGCGGCGGCGGTCGGGAGGCCCGCCGGGCGCGTGGCGACGAGGAGCGCGAGCTGCGTGGTGGTCACGATCGCCCACCCCAGCCCGTCCAACGCCATCAGCCCGGCGAAGGGCACCGGGTGTCCGACCAGCGGCACGAACGCGAACGCCAGCGTGCACAGGAGGCCCCCCGCCACGAGCATCGGCAGGGCACGATCGAAGCGGTAGATGGCACCGACGGGGACGCGGGAGAGGAGCGACGCTCCACCGAAGACGGCGAGGACGACGCCGATGACCCCCGTTCCCTGCCCGAGTCCCTCGGCCAGGTACGGGGAGACGAGCACATGCAACGCCTGCTCTCCCACCGCGAAGAGCGCCACGCACACGTAGATGGGGACGAGAGGCCGCCACGTCCAGCGTGGCGGCCTCCCGTCGGATCGCTCGCTGCCGTCGGTCACCGGCAGCGGTCAGCGTGGATCACTCGATGACCGGCTGGCCGGACTGCGACACGATCTCCTCCCAGAGACCCTCCCACTTGTCGCGCTCATCGGTGATGGCGTCGATGTCGACGAGGATGGGCTCGTACTCCTCGGGGATGCCACCCTCGACCGCAGTCGAGGCGGGCCCACGGAAGTCCTCGGCGAGGATCGTCTGCGCGTCGGTGAGCAGGAACTCGGTCCAGAGCAGCGCGGTCGCCGGGTTCTGCACCGCCTTCATGATGCCCACGCCGTTCGGCCGCAGGATCATCGGCTTGAGCGGCGGCTCCCACTGGATCGGCGCACCCTCGTCGATGAACTCCGCGACCCGGTGGTGGTACAGCGACGTCCCGGCGTCGTACTCGCCGGCGACGACGAGCTCGGCCATGAGGGTGTGGCCGTCGACGATGCGGGCGTCCCGCGCCGCCTCCTTGAACATCTCGACCACCTCCTCCTCGGTCATCCCCTGCTGCTCGATGAAGTACCGGTTGGTGATGGTCGCGAACCAGTCCCAGTCGCCGAGCTCCATCGCGAGCAGCCCGTCGAAGTCCGTGAGGAGCTCCTCCCACGTCGCGGGCGGGTCGGTGACCTCGTTGGTGTTCCACGCGGCGATGAAGGTGTTGACGTAGACCGACGCCCACGTGTCGAACACGCCGGCCTCGATGATGTCCTCGGTGGCCGGCGAGGTGAGCGGCAGCAACAGCCCCTCACGATCGGCGAGCGCCATCTCGGGGCCGTTCGCCATGAGGACGTCGTTGCCGGCGTAGTTGGCGTCGTTCTCCTGAAGGATCCGCTGCAGCACGTCCGACGACGATGCGCGGTAGTAGTTCGGCTCGATGTCGAACTTGTCCTCGAACGCCGCGAGGAGGGGCTCGGCATCATCGAGGTTGGTCGAGCTGTAGATGTTCAGCCCTTCCTCCTCGTCAGCCAGTTCGACGAGCTTCGCGGTGCGATCCTCGCCCTCGAGACCCTCCAGCTGGGCGTACACCTCCTCGAGCGCCGCCGAGTTGTCCATCGCGTCGCTGCCCCCGCTCTGGGCAGCTTCGCTCTCGGTGCCCTCATCAGGGGTCGTCGCCGCCTCGGTCGCCGTCGCATCGTCGCCGGTGCCGCCGTCCGCTCCCGAGGACGTGGGCGGCTCGGACCCGCAAGCGCTCGCGATGAGCGCCAGTCCGGCCAGGGCCGCCAGCCCGGCGCGTGCACGCAATCTGGTCTTCTCCACGATGTTCTCCCGCTTCGTCCGGGACCGGTGCCCCGCGCTCCCGCGCTGCTCCCCGATCCGCGCTTCCCGTAGTATGGTCTTACCATAAAACCGTTGCGCGAGCGATGGTTTCCTCCGCGGCATCGGAGACGCCCATGACCACGCCACCACGCCCTATCGAGACGGTCGGCCTGATCGGCGCCGGGCGCATGGGAGGTCCGGTCGGCCGCCACCTGCGGGCGCGGGGCTGGCCCGTCGTCGTGCTGGAGCCCGACGAGGCCAACCGGCGGGCGCTCACGGACCTCGGCGCCGAGGCGGCCGACGACCCGATGGACCTCGCGGGCCGGAGCGACCTCGTCCTGGTCGCCGTCGTCGACGACGCGCAGACGGTCGACGTCCTGCGGGGGGACCGGGGCGTGCTCGCCGGCGCGCGACCGGGGGCCGTCGTCGCGATCTGCGCGTCCGTCCGCCCCGACACCTGCGCGACGCTCGCCGCTGAGGGGCAGGACCACGACGTCCACGTCCTCGACCTCGCGATGGTCGGCGGCGAGCGCGGCGCCGAGGCCGGCATGCTCACGCTCTTCTGCGGTGGCGAGGAGGCGGCGCTCGGCGTCTGCCGCGGCGCGCTCTCGGCCTTCGCCACCAACGTGAGCCATCTCGGCCCTACCGGGACGGGCCAGATCGGCAAGATGGTCAACAACATCCTGCTGTGGGCGGCCATCCGCGCCGACGTGGAGGCGCTGCGGCTCGGTCGTGCGCTCGGCGCGGATCCCGCCCGGTTGCGTGCCGCCGCCGCCATCGGCAGCGGCAGCAACCGCGTGCTGCTCGAGTGGGACCAGCAGCGCCTGCGGTGGCCGCAGAAGGACCTGGACAGCGCGCTCGAACTCGCCGACGGCGTCGACGTCGACGTGCCGCTGGTCCGGACGCTGCGCGACCTGATGGCCGAGCTCTCGGTCGACGACCTGCACGACCTGCGCTGAGGAGCACCGCCGTGGATGAGCGACACAGCTGGGCGTCACCGGAGTACGTCGCGGAGTGGATCGGCCAGGACGTGATCGAGGACGTCCTGCGGCTCCCACGGAGCATCAGCGTGGGGCTCGTCGCCGACGATGATCTCGCGGTCGAGCGTGTGATCGACCTCGGGGCCGGTCCGGGCGCCTACCTCGAGGCGTTCCTCACCGCCTTCCCCGCGGCCGAGGGGGTGTGGATCGACGCGTCGGAGCCGATGGAGGAGGCGGCGCGGACGCGGCTGGCGTCCTTCGGCGACCGCGTCGTCTTCCGGCAGGCGGATGCCTCACGACCTGATGCGCTCGACCTCCCGCCGGCGCAGGTCATCACCACGTCCCGCATGGTCCACCACTTCCCCGCCGACGCCATCGAGCGCCTGTACCGCACGGTGCACGACGCCCTCACCCCCGGCGGCTGGTTCTTCAACCTCGACCATCTCGGCAGCCCGGACGGGTGGGAGCCGCGGTACCGGCGCGTCCGCTCGCAGCTGATCGCGCGCTCGCGCGACCCCAAGGACCGTCACGCCCACGACCACCCGTTCCACCCCGTGTCCGACCACCTCGCGTGGCTCCGGTCCGCCGGGTTCGCCACGCCGGACGTCGCCTGGAAGACGTTCTTCTCGGCGCTCCTCGTCGGTCGCCGGGAGCACTGACTCCCCGCAGAACGGCTCCGGCCCCCGAGGAGGGGGCCGGAGCCGGCGGCCGCGACCGGGGGGTGTCAGCGGTCCGCGGGGATGATCGAGGTCAGGTCGGCGGGGAACTCGAGCAGCACGTCGTTGCCTGGTGCGATGGACACGGTGGTCGGACAGCGGACCTGCAGCCGCCGTTCACCCACGTGCACCAGGTGGTCGACCGACTCGCCCAGGAACGCGCGCGTCTCCACCCGACCGCGCCACGTGTTGGGTCCCGGCACGCCGGTGTCCGCCGGCGCGAGGCCGATGTGCTCCGGCCGGATGCTCAGGATCACGTCGGTCCCGACCGGGAGGTCCGCCTCGGACCGGGTCCGGATCTCGCCGGTCGGCGTCGAGACCACGTAGACGTTCCCGGGCTCGCGACGGCCGACGCGTCCCTCGAGGAAGTTCGTCGTGCCGATGAAGCCGGCCACGAACTTCGAGCTCGGTCGCTCGTAGATGTCCCGGGGCTTGCCGATCTGCTCGATGTTGCCGCCGTTCATGACCGCGATGCGGTTGGACATGGCGAGCGCCTCGACCTGGTCGTGGGTCACGTAGATGGCGGTGATCCCCATCTCACGCTGGAGACGCTTGAGCTCGAAGCGCATCTCCTCGCGCAGCTGCGCGTCGAGGTTCGACAGCGGCTCGTCGAGGAGCAGCAGCGGCGGCTCCATGACGAGGGCGCGGGCGAGGGCGAGTCGCTGCTGCTGACCCCCGGAGAGGTCCGTCGCCTGGCGGGATGCGAGGTGGTCGAGCTGGACGACCTCGAGCACCCGGCCCACACGCTGCTCGATCTCGCTCTTGCCGAGCCGCCCCTTGCGGTCGGCGACCTCGAGCGGGAAGGACACGTTCTTGAAGACGTTCATGTGGGGCCAGATGGCGTAGGACTGGAAGACCATCCCGAGGCCACGCTTGTTCGCCGGCACCTTCGTGCGCTCGTTCGAGGAGAACATCGTGGTGTCGCCGACCTTGATGACGCCGGTGTCGGGGTCCTCCAGCCCGGCGACACATCGCAGCGTCGTGGTCTTGCCGCAGCCCGAGGGACCCAGGAGCGTGTAGAGGTGCCCCGGCTCGACCTCGAAGGTGACCCCGTCGACCGCGCGCACGCGGCCCTTCTCCCCCTTGGAACCCGGGAAGGTCTTGACCAGATCCTTGACCGTGAGCACGAGCGTTCTCCCGCCGCTATTCGGACTTGACTCCGACCTTGGCCCCGAGCTTCGCCCCCACCGTGACCAGCACGACGAGCAGGGCGATCATCACCATCCCGAGGGCGGCGAGCTCGTTGGACTGGCCGTTCTCCCACTGCTCCCAGATGACGATGGAGAGCACCTCGTTGCCGGGCGAGTAGAGGAGGATGGAGCTGGACAGCTCGCGCACCGACACCATCACGATGTAGATCCAGCCGGCGATGAGACCCGGCATGAGGAGCGGCAAGGTCACCCGCCGGAACTGCTGCCACCAGGTCGCACCGCTGACGAGGGCCGACTCCTCGAGCTCGCCACCGATCTGGTACATCGAGGTCGAGGCGTAGCGCATGCCGTACGGCATGTACCGCGTGAAGTAGGCGATCAGCAGGATCCACATCGTCCCGTAGATGGGCAGCGGGGCGCGCAGGTACACGAACAGCAGCGCCACGCCCATCACGAGGCCGGGCACCACCATGGGCAGGAACGACAGGTTGTCGAGTGCCCACCGGCCCGGGACCTTCGTCCGCACGACGATCCACGAGATGATGGCCATCATGAACATGACGCCGGTGGCGGAGCCGATCCCGAGCATGAAGGAGTTCCGGAACGCCCGCTTCACCTGGGAGTGCTCGGCGATGTAGCGGTAGTTGTCGAGCGTCATGTTGCTCAGCGTCTCCCAGGAGGGAGGCTGGTAGAACTTCTGCGTCGAGATGTAGAACAGCACGAACATGGGCAGGACGACCGCGACGGTGAAGTACAGGACCACGACCCCCATCGCCGGCCACCGCCAGGGTCCCAGCTCGAGCGGTCGCGGGCGGAAGCCCTTGCCCGTGACGGTCTGGAAGCTCTTGCCGCGCCGGCTGAGCCGTGACTGCAGGAAGACCCCCACGGTCGTGATGGCGAGGAGCGACAGGGCGTACGCGCCCGCCTGTCCGTAGTCCGACGGGTAGCCCGACAGCACCCGCCAGATGCGCGACGTGAACACCCAGATGCCGTCGGGGATGCCGAGCAGCGCCGGGACCTCGAACGACGACATGCCGTTCACCACGATGATGAGCGTCGCCGCGTAGATGCCGGGCTTCACGAGCGGCAGCGTGATCCGCCGGAAGACGGTGAACCGCTTGCCGCCGGACAGCAGTGCCGACTCCTCGAGCGACGGGTCCATCGATTTGAACGCCGCGACCATGAGCAGGAAGACCAGGGGCGTGACGTGCAGCCCCTCCACGAGCGCCATGCCTGCGAGGCTGAAGATGTCGAAGAACTCCTCGCCCAGGAGCGGCTCGACGGCTTGGTTGATCATGCCGATACGCGGGCTCGCGAGGAAGATCCAGGCGATGGTGTGCAGGATGCCGGGGATGATGAGCGGGACGAGCGACGCCGCGAAGACGAGGCTCTTGAGCGGCACGTTCGTGCGCACGTTCAGGTAGGCGAGCGCCGTGCCCAGGGGGATGGCGATGGCCGCGCTCCCGACCGTGAACAGCAGGGTGTTCCAGGCCAGGGTGGTGAGGGCGTACTGGGACGTGTACGCCCGACGGAAGTGCTCCAGCGTGAGCGTCCCGCCCTCACTGAGGAACGTGCCCCAGAGCAGGTAGCCGAGGGGGACGACGGCGAGGTAGCCGACCAGCGCCATCGCCACCGCGAGGATGGCGACCTTGGGCGTGAACACCCGCCGGAGGTCGACGCGATCGAGGAACGTCGCGCGCCAGCCGGCGCCGGCAGCCTGGGCCATCGGATCCCTCTCCCGTCGAGAACGTCGCTGGCGGGCAGAGGCTCAGCCCCGACCGTTGCCCGATCCATCGGCCTGCGCCGGCGCCGCCTGGACCGTGTAGTCGGTCCCGTCGCCCTGGGTCAGCTGGGTCGGGTGCCGCTCGATCCGGTGCATCCGCAGGTGGCGCTTGATGCCGGTGTCCTGCACCGCGAGGTAGCGGGCGGGCTCCTCGGGGTCGGTGTTGAAGTGCTGGTGCCAGGCCCAGACCGGCGGGCAGAAGAGCGTGCCCTCCTCCCAGTCGATGCGACGCTCCGGCTCGCCCTCGTAGTTCACGATCGAGTACCCGCGGCCCTTCACGATGTAGATGTAGGCCTCGGTGGTGTGGCGGTGCCGCGTCGTGTTCCCGCCGGGGGCGATCTCGCTCACGTGGGCCTGGATGTTGCGGTTGCCGGCCAGCTTGTAGAACTCGCCGTGGTTGTTGCGCCAGGCGCGGTACGGCAGGTCCTTCGTCTTGAGGTTGCCGTCGACGACCAGGCCGCGCTGCTGCGGGTTCGCCTTGTTGAAGGCGTCCCTGGCCGTGATCTCGGAGGCGTCGCGAGCGGCCTTGTCGAGGGCGAGGATCTGCTGCCCGTACTCGCTGTCGTCGTTGTCCAGCACGTTCCTGAGGATGTCCTCGCTCATGCGTGCTCCCTTCGCTGCCGTTGCTCCCGTCGGACGCCGGTGGGGACGTCCCCGTCGCTCGACCGCTCAACGCGGCGAAGCGCTATTGGTATAACCATAAGGCCTCGGACCCCGGGTGCGCAAGCACCACGCCTCACCCGGGAGGCACGGGAGGCACCACCGGATCCGCACCGGGATGGCCCTCGTCCGCCTCGTCCGGGTCACGCTTGAGGGGATCCATGGGGTCGACCGGCTGCGGGTGGGGCGCCTCCGGCGCGGGCTCCGTCGGCTGCTCCGCCGACCGCGCGACCCGGCCTCCCACGTCGTCGTCGTCCATGCCCGACCTCCCGCCCCGGGTCCCACGCGCGACCTCGGTAGTATGGTAAGACCATACCGTCCACGGCCGGCGTCCGCAGGAGTCCGACGAGGTGCCCGACGAGCTGTCCGACCGCCACGCTCGCGGCATGACCGTCCGCCGGGAGGTGCTGGGTGACGAGCACGTCGACCGCGCCGTCGCGGCGACCACGCCGATCGACGAGGACTTCCAGCGGTTCATCACCGAGGTCGCCTGGGGCGCCGTGTGGGACCGTCCCGGTCTCGACCGACGGACCCGCAGCCTGGTGACCATCGCCCTGCTCGCGGCCCAGGACCGGGACGAGCTCGAGCTCCACCTCCGGGCGAGCCAGCGCCTCGGCATCCCTCCGGACGAGGTGATCGAGGTGCTGCTCCACGTCGCCGTCTACGCCGGCGTCCCGGCGGCGAACCGAGCGGTCGCCCGCGCCAAGGCGATCCTGGAGGATCCCGCGTGAACCGGCCATCCGGTCGGCGGGACCCCGCCACGTTCCCTCCCTACCTGCACCCCCCGTACGCCTCCACGGTGGCACGCAGCCCACGGGAGGAGCTGGTGGCGCTGGAGGCGACGATCAGCGAGCGGAGCGGCCCGCGTCTCAGCGGCCGGCTCCCCGAGGACGCCGACCTCACCCGCAACGCGGGCACGGCCGGCGAGGCCATCGGCGAGCGCATCATCGTGACCGGCCGCGTGGTGGACGCCGCGGGGACGCCCGTGCCGCACACGCTCGTGGAGGTGTGGCAGGCCAACGCCGCCGGCCGCTACATCCACCAGCGCGACGACCACGCTGCGCCGCTCGACCCGAACTTCGTCGGCATCGGCCGGTGCCACACCGACGCCGACGGCGTCTACCGGTTCACGACCATCCGACCTGGCGCGTACCCCTGGCGCAACCATCCGAACGCGTGGCGTCCGGCACACATCCACCTGTCGGTGTTCGGGCCGACGATCGCGTCGCGCCTGGTCACGCAGATGTACTTCCCGGGCGACCCGCTGCACGCGCTCGACCCCATCCTCTCCGCCGTCCCGGCGGGCGCGCGCCAGCGGCTGGTCGCGCGCTACGACCACGACGTCACCGTTCCGGAATGGGCGCTCGGGTACCGCTTCGACGTGGTCCTGGCCGGCCCCGGTGCCACGCCGCCCGACCCGGGGACGACGCCGTGACCGCCGGTGCCACCCCCTCGCAGACGCTCGGACCGTTCTTCACCGACGCACTCGTCGACCCCGGGCTCGCGCGGGCCACGGCCTCCCCCGACGCGGAGGCGGAGCCGATGCGCCTCGAGGGCCGCGTGCTGGACGCCGACGGGTCGGGCGTCGACGACGCGCTCGTCGAGCTGTGGCGGGCCGACCCCGACCATCCCGACGTGACGGGGGACGGGCACGGGTGGGCCCGGTCGGCCACCGATGCCGAGGGCGGGTACCGGTTCTGGCTCCCACGACCGCGTCCGCTCCCGCACCCGTCGGCCCGCGAGCAGGCCCCCCACGTCGTGGTGCTCGTGCTCGCGCGAGGGATCCTCGACGTGCTGCTGACGCGTGCCTACCCCGTCGAGGAGCCGACCGTGCCGGACGACCCGGTGCTGCGTCGGGTACCGGCCGAGCGTCGGGGGACGCTCCTCGCCGTCCGGGACGGCGAGGTCGACGACGTGCCCCGGTACCGGTTCGACGTCCGGCTGCAGGGACCGGGCGAGACCGTCTTCTTCGCGCTCTGATGGCGACCATCGTCCCGCTCCAGGAGGCCATCGCGACGACCGTCGCCGACGGCGACACGGTCGCGATGGAGGGGTTCACGCACCTCATCCCCTTCGCCGCGGGCCACGAGATCATCCGGCAGGGACGTCGCGAGCTCACGCTGGTGCGGATGACCCCCGACCTCGTCTACGACCAGCTGATCGGTGCCGGCTGCGCCTCCAAGCTGGTGTTCTCCTGGGGTGGGAACCCCGGCGTGGGATCCCTGCACCGTCTCCGCGATGCGGTCGAGCACGACTGGCCCGGACCGCTCGAGCTCGAGGAGCACAGCCACGCCGCGATGGCGAACGCCTACTGGGCCGGCGCCGCCGGCCTGCCGTTCGCGCCCCTGCGCGGCTACGTCGGCTCGGACCTCCGCGACGTCAACCCACGGATCGCCGAGGTCACGTGCCCGTTCACCGGGGAGTCGTTGGCCGCCGTGCCGGCCCTGCGACCCGACGTCGCCATCATCCACGCGCAGCGCGCGGACCGGGACGGCAACGTCCTCCTCGAGGGCATCGTCGGGGTGCAGAAGGAGGCGGTGCTGGCCGCCGCCCGTGCGGTCGTCACGGTCGAGGAGATCGTGGACGACCTGGCGGCCCCGAGCCCGAACAGCATCGTGCTGCCGAGGTGGGCGGTCGACGCGGTGGCCGTCGTGCCCGGCGGGGCGCGTCCCTCGTACACGTCGGGCTACTACGACCGCGACAACGCGTTCTACCGCGCGTGGGACGACATCTCGCGCGACCGCGACCGCTTCACCGCCTGGATCGCGGAGCACGTGCGACGGGAGGCCCCATGACGACGGGGTACAGCCCCTCCGAGATGATGGTCGTCGCCGCCTCGCGCGCCCTGTCGTCCGACGACGTCTGCTTCGTCGGCATCGGCGCACCGTCGGCCGCCTGCAACCTGGCCCGTCTCACCCACGCACCCGGCATCTCGCTCGTCTACGAGTCCGGCACCATCGACACCCGCCCGGACGTGCTGCCGCTGTCCATCGGTGACGGCGAGCTCTGCGCCACCGCCCTGACGACGGTCCCGGTCGCCGAGATGTTCCAGTACTGGTTGCAGGGAGGCCGCATCACCATCGGCTTCCTGGGGGCCGCGCAGCTCGACCGGTTCGCCAACATCAACACGACGGTCATCGGCAGCTACGACCGGCCGACGGTGCGTCTGCCCGGTGGTGGCGGTGCGCCCGAGATCGCCTCCGCGTGCCAGGAGACCTACGTGATAGCCCGTCACACGCCCCGCGTGCTCGTCGGCATGCTCGACTTCGTCACGTCGTTCGGCCACGGAGAGGGCGGCGACCACCGACGTCGGCTCGGGCTGACCACGCGCGGCCCTTCCCTGGTCGTCACCGACCTGTGCATGCTGCGACCGGACGACGAGACCAAGGAGCTGACCGTGGTGTCGCTGCACGAGGGCGTGGACCCTGCCGACGTGGAGGAGGCCACCGGCTGGCCGGTGCGCTTCGCTCCCGGGGTGGAGCGCACCCCGTCGCCGACGGACGACGAGCTGACGGTGCTGCGGGATCTCCATCGCCGGACCGAGCTGGCCCACGGGGGTCCCGCGTGAGGGATCCCGCGGCGCTCCGTCACCCGGCCATGGATGACCTCCTGTCCTTCCCCGCCCAGGTGCAGCGGTGGCTGGACGTCGAGGCCGCGCTGGCCCGTGCCTGCGCCGCGGCCGGACTCGTGGAGGCCGCGCAGGCCGAAGCGGTCGCCCGGGCATGCCACGTCGACCTCATCGACCTCCACGCGCTGGACGAGGCCGCCGCGACGGCCGCGACGCCCGTCATCCCGCTCCTGCGCCAGCTCACGGCCGCCGTGCCGCGTGAGGCACGCGCAGCGGTCCACTTCGGCGCGACGAGCCAGGACATCCTCGACACCGCCCTCGTGCTCTTCCTCCGTGACGGCCTGCGCGTGCTGGTCGAGGAGCTCCTCGGTGCGGGTGACCGTTGCGCTGAGCTGGCCCAGGACCACCGTGGCACGGTCATGGCGGGCCGCACCCTCCTGCAGCCCGCCGTCCCCGTCACCTTCGGCCTCAAGGCCGCGCGCTGGCTGGCGGCGCTGGCGCGGCAGCTGGAGCGGCTCTACGGGCTCGGGTTCCACGTCCAGCTGGGTGGCGCCGCCGGCACCCTCGCGGCCTACGGCGAGCGGGGCCTCGAGGTCACGATGCGCCTCGCGGAGGAGCTCGACCTCGACGTGCCGGCGCTGCCGTGGCACGCCGAACGCGACCTGCTCCAGGAGATCGCGGCCACCCTGGCCCTCGTGGCCGGCACCTGCGCGACGATGGGGCACGAGCTCGTCCTCCTGGCGCAGGCCGAGGTCGGCGAGGTGACCGACGCCGGTGCCGGCGGCTCGTCCGCGATGCCGCACAAGCGCAACCCGGTCGACGCCACGTTCGCCGTCGCCGCCGGCCGGTCGGCGGCGGCCGCCGCCGCGGCCGTCCTGACCGGTGATCTGCACGAGCACGAGCGATCCGCCGGCGCGTGGCAGGCCGAATGGGCGACGGTGCCGCGGCTCGTCGAGTCCACCGTGGTCGCCGCCGCGCGCGCCCGCCGGGCGCTCGAGGGCTGTCGTGTCGACGGGGCGCGGATGCGCGCCAACCTCGAGGAGGCCGGGGACCAGTTGGCAGCGGAGCCGTTGGCCGTGGCGCTGGTCGCCGACCTCGGCCGCGAGGAGGCGCACGCGCTCGTCGCCGAGCTCGCGGCGCGGGCGGCCGCGACCGGGGCCGGCCTGCTCGATCTCGCAGGGGAGACACCAGCCGTGTCCGCCGTGCTCACCGGGGAGCAGCTCGAGCGCCTGCGCGATCCCCGTGCTCACCTGGGCGTCACGGACGCGCTCATCGACCGGGCGCTCGACCGCTGGCACCGGGTGGCCGTCGGATGAGCGCCGTCGACGTCCACGCCGACGTCAGCGGCGCGGCGGACGCACCGGTCGTCGTGCTCGTGAACTCGCTCGGCACGGACCACACCATGTGGGACCCGCAGGTCGCGGCGTTGGCCGCAGACCACCGCGTGGTGCGGTACGACACGCGTGGGCACGGTCGATCCCCGGTCCCCGAGGGGCCGTACCACCTCGACGATCTCGGAGGCGATCTCGTCGCACTCCTGGACCGCCTCGACGTCGCCCGTGCGGCAGGCGTCGTCGGCATCTCGCTCGGGGGTCTCACGGCTCTGTGGCTCGCCGCCCACCATCCGCACCGCGTGGAGCGCGTGGTGCTGGCGAACACGGCGGCCCGTGTCGGGACGCGAGAGGGGTGGGAGGACCGGGCGGCGCTCGTCCGCCGCGAGGGCATGGGTGCGGTCGCGGATGCGGTGATCGAGCGCTTCCTGTCGCCCGGGTTCCGGTCCGCCGACCCGGACACGACCACACGGCTGCGCGAACGACTGCGGTCGCTCGACCCCGAGGGCTACGCCGCCTGCTGTGAGGCGTTGGCCACCGCCGACCTGCGGGCCGTCGCCGGTGAGGTCGCGGTGCCGGCGCTGATCGTCGGCGGCACCGAGGACGTGGCCACGCCCGTGGACGATGCGCAGTGGCTCGCGGGCCGCCTGCCGCACGCCGAGCTCGTGGTCCTCCCGGGCGCCGGCCACCTCTCGAGCATCGAGCAGCCGGAGGCGTTCACCGGGCAGGTGCTGGCGTTCCTGACGGAGGCAGCGACGTGACGACCGACGACCCCCGTGCCCTGGTCTCCCTCGGCTCGCGCGTGCTCGGGAACGAGGACCAGAGCGACCTCGTGTGGGGCCACCTCTCCCTGCGGGACCCGGATGGCCGCGGCGTCTGGATGAAGCGGTCGACCATCGGGTTCGACGAGGTCGGACCCGACGACGTCCTCCTCGTCGGCCGCGCCGGCGACGTCCTCGCCGGCGACGGACGACGCCACGCCGAGTACCCGATCCACACGGAGATCATGGCCGCGCGTCCCGACGTGGGCGCGGTGGTCCACTCGCACGCGCGGTCGGCCGTGGCGTTCGCCTCGCTGGGCGTGCCGCTGCGTCCGGTCTCCCACGAGGGCACGCTCTTCACCCCGCCCGACGTCCCGCGGTTCACGGACACGGGCGACCTCATCGTGACCGCTGCGCTCGGTCAGCGTGTCGCCGAGGTGCTCGGCGACCGCAACGCGCTGCTCCTCGTCAACCACGGGATCGTCGTGGCCGCTCCGGACGTCCCGACCGCGGTCACGACGGCGATCCTGCTCGACCGCGCCTGCGCCATACAGCTGACGGCCATGGCGGCCGGCGACGTGCGGCACTGGTCGAGCGACGAGGAGGCGCGTGCGAAGCGCGACCACTGCTACTCGGCGCCGCTGCTCCGTCAGGCGTGGGACCACCTCGTGCGGCGTCTGCCGGCCTGACCTGCGCCGGTCGCGTCAGCGGTTGCCGAGGGCGAAGATGCGGAAGTCACCCCGGACCGACGGGCTGGCGTGCTCGGCGACCCCGTGCAGGGCGCCCCGCCGGGGCTCCGCCTCGCCACCTGCGGGGAGCTCGTCGCGGGCCGGCTGCTCGGCCCGGACGCGCAGGGACACGCGCGAGCGGGTACGGACGAGGGCGCGGAAGGGCAGGGTGTCGGTCGACATGGGGTTCCACCGGAGGGTCGGGGACGCTTGTGCACGTTTTCACGAGCGTACCGGACGCCCGCGGATGCACCGGACGTCGGCCGGACGAACGGACCCCCCGCTCGCCGCCTCAGACGCGGATGGTCGTATCGATCCCCGACGGGAAGATCTCCTCGGGCGTCACGTGCCGCTTGGCGATGCCCTGCTCGGCGGTGTAGCGCAGGAACCGCTCGAGCGTCGGCCGGTTGCGCTCGACGCCGAACGGGAACGGGTCACCGTCGAAGCGCTCGACGAGCTCCTCGGCGAACGGGGGCACCCACGGCAAGGGGTAGCGCGACACCGCCGGGTCGAGCATCCGCCGGACGCTGGCGTCCTTCGACGCCGTGAACGCGTTCAGCAGGTTGCGCGCCACCCAGGGGTGCTCGTCCAGCACCGCGCGCTTCATCGCCAGCAGGTGCATGATCGGCCACACGCCGGTCTCGGCGTGGTACTCGCGCTCCATGGCCCCGTGGTCGGGGAAGAGGCGGACGACGTCCGGATGCCCCTCGAGGAAGCAGTTCGGCGGCCGCGCGATGATGGCGCAGTCGATCTCTCCCACGGCGAGGAGGTCGGACAGCGACCGGTCGGTGATGCGCTCGAGGTCGACACCGTCGGGGAGGTCGAGCTCGACCTTCTCCTCGCGTCCGGCCTCGTTCGCACCGGCCTGCACCCAGTGCACGTCCTGCAGCCGGACGCCCGCCGACTCGCCCAGCCACCCCCGCATCCACACGGCGCAGGTGTGGGCCCACTCGGGTGATCCGACGCGCTTGCCCCGCAGGTCCTCCGCGGAGCGGATGCCGCTGTGGCGGTTGACGTAGAAGGAGCCGAACCGGAAGACCCGGGAACAGGCGATGGGGAGGGCGACGATGTCGGGCTCGGGACGTGTGACCTGCGCCATGAACTTCGCGAACGACAGCTCCGCGATGTCCCACTCGCGGTCGTAGGTGAAGCGGGCGAAGACCTCGTGGTGGCCGAGGAGCGACCAGATGAGGTCGATGCCGGCCGGGCGGACCTCACCCGTGCGGACGTCGCGGAAGTGGTCGTAGTCGGTGGTGGCGATGCTGAGCCGCAGCCGGTCCACGGCGCTCCCTCTCGTCAGGCGTCGGGCGACGTGGCGACGGCCGCCGACGCGGTGAGCCGCCCGTCGAGGCGCGGGTACACGCGGCGGGCGTTGCCCTCGTACACGGTGTGGCGGTCCTCGTCGGACAGCGGGAGCGCATCGACGTAGCGCTTGGTGTCGTCCCAACCGGAGCCGGTCTCCGGGTTCGTGCCGCGGACGGCACCGAGCATCTCGGAGGAGAAGATCAGGTTGTCCACCCCGATGACGCGGTGGAGGAGGTCGATCCCGGCCTGGTGGTAGACCGCCGTGTCGAAGAAGACGTTGCCCATGACGTGCTCGACGATCGGCGGTCGCTCCATCCGCTCGGCCAGCCCGTGGTAGCGGCCCCAGTGGTAGGGGACGGCGCCGCCGCCGTGCGGGATCACGAAGCGGAGCGTCGGGAACCGCCCGAAGAGATCGCCCTGCACCAGCTGCATGAACACCGACGTGTCCGCGTTGAGGTAGTGCGCGCCGAGGGTGTGGAAGGCGGGGTTGCAGGACGTCGAGACGTGGATCATCGCCGGCACGTCCAGCTCGACCATCTTCTCGTAGAGCGGGAACCAGTACGGATCGGTGACCGGCGGAGAGGTCCAGTGCCCCCCGGAGGGGTCCGGGTTCAGGTTGCAGCCCACGAACCCGAGGTCGAGGACACAGCGCTCGAGCTCCGCGACGACGTCGTCCAGGCCGCCGCCCGGCGTCTGGGGGAGCTGGCACACGCCGGCGAAGTGCTGGGGGAACAGCTCGACCACCCGACCGACGAGGTCGTTGCACGCCCGTGCCCAGTCGCGGGCGATCGCCCGGTCGGGGACGTGGTGCTCCATGCCCGAGGCCTTGGGCGAGAAGAGCATGAGGTCGCCCCCGCGTTCCCGCAGGACGCGGAGCTGGTTGGTCTCGATGCTGTCGCGGATCTGCTCGTCGCTGATCGCCGCCGGCGCCGGCGGCCGACCCTCGGGGTCGTGCAGCCACGCGAGCTGGGCATCGCGGAAGACCTCGTGCGGTGGCGGGGTGCGCGTGTTGTGACCATGACAGTCGATGATCACCGGCCGTCCTCCGGGAGCTCGGTGACGTACCGCAGTCCCTTCTCGGCGAGCGCCTCCCGCATCCCCGACCGGTCGAGGCTGAGCTCGCCGGCCCGGTAGGCCGCGCGGGACGCCGCTTCCCGCTCCTCCCGTGCACGTGCGGCCGCCAGCACGTCGGCGGCAGCGGCCCGCGGCACGACCACGACGCCGTCGTCGTCGGCCACGACCACGTCTCCCGGGGCGATGCGTCGGCCGGCGCAGACGATCGGGACGTTCACGTCCCCGATGGTCTCCTTGACGGTCCCGAACACGGACACGCACCGTGACCAGACGGGGAAGCCCATCGCGGTGAGCTCCGCCACGTCGCGACAGCCGGCGTCGATCACGATCCCGCGCACGCCGCGGTGCTGCAGCGCCGTGGCGACGAGCTCGCCGACGAACCCGGCGTCGGAGCGGGAGGTCGGGGCCACGACGAGCAGGTCACCGTCCTGGCACTGCTCGATGGCCACGTGCACCATCCAGTTGTCGGCCGGCGCCACGCTCACGGTGACCGCCGTGCCGGCCACGTGCGCGCCGGCGTAGACGGGCCGGAGCCGCGGTGCCAGATCCCCGGTCCGGCCCTGCGCCTCGTGGATGGTGGCGGTGCCGAACGCGCCCAGGCCCTCGACCAGGTCCCGGTCGGTCCGCTCGATCGACGTGACGACGATGCCCATGCCGTTGCTCCTCTGAGGGGGCGCTGTCGTGCCTCCGCTTCATCCCTCGACGGGACCGTTGGGCAGGAGCGAGACGTGGATCACGCCTTCCGGGCCCTGCCCGCCGACGGCCTTGATGGCGTCGTCGACCTCCTCGAGCCCGTAGGTGTGGGTGGTGAGCCGCTCCAGCGGGAACCGGCCTGACGCCAGCTGCTCGAGGGCCAGCTCGCACGAGAGGTAGCTGTGCCCGCGGGCGCTCTTGATCGTGATGGCCTTCTCGGTGAGCTTCTTCAGGGGGAAGTCCGGGAACGCGGCGAGCTCCCCCTGGACGAGGAGCGTGCCACCGCGGCGCTTCAGCGCGTCGATCCCGAGCAGAAGAGGAGCGGTCCCCGCGCCGGCGGTGCAGTCGAGGACCACGTCCACACCCTCACCGCCGGTGAGCTCGGCGATGTGGGCGCGGACGTCCTCGGTCTGCACGTCGATGACCGCGTCCGCCCCGAGGTCCCTGGCGAGCTCGAGCCGTGCGGCGTCCCGGCTGGTGCCGGTCACGATGATCAACGAGGCACCCGCCTGCTTGCAGGCGACCGTCTGCGACAGCCCCTGCTGGCCCGGCCCCTGGATCAGGACCGAGGAGTTGTAGCCCACCCCGGCGTCGAAGAGCGCCCACTCGATGCCGTTCGACAGCGGGGTCACGATGCCGGCGAGCTCGGCCGACACTGCGTCGGGGACGCGGTGGAGCACGGCGTTCCAGGGCAGGTACATGAGCTCGGCGAAGCCACCCCACAGGTGCTGCGGGTTGTCGGAGGTCGTGTACCCGTACCGCCTGGCGTCCGGGTTGGTGCGCCAGTCGGTCGCCTCACAGTGGCGGTACTCCCCCTGGTGGCACCACGCGCAGCGCCGGCAGGGCACGTAGTGCTCGACGAAGACGCGGTCGCCGACGCCGAAGCCCTGACGATCGGTGAAGTCCGGCCCCGCCTCGACGATCGTGCCGATGTTCTCGTGACCCATGATGACCGGCGCCGCGGAGGGCGGTGCGCCGTAGATCTTGACGTCGGTGCCGCAGATGCCGGCGACCTCGACCTTCAGGAGCGCCCCGTCGGCCGGGATCCCGGGCCGGGGGAACTCGCGGATCTCGGTCGTGCCCGGTCCCGTCCGCACGGCAGCGCGCACCGTCTCCGCCATCGCCGCCTCCTGATCCGTCCGGGCGCGACCGTAGCGAAAGGTCTGATGGTCTGTCATTTTGCTACGGTGGAGCGCAGCCGCCAGCCGGAGGACCCGTGGCCGACCTGCAGCTCCGCACCGTGACGCGCCGGCAGGGCAACAACGCCGCGCTGCTGGCCGGCGAGGTCCAGCCGCGTACGTGCGACCTCGTCTTCGAGGACGTCCCGGTCCTGGTCCACGCCTTCCGGCACATGGTCCGCGAGCTCGCGTACGACGTCTGCGAGATGGCCCTCACGACCTACCTGACGGCGCGCGAGCACGGCGTCCCCCTGACGGCGCTCCCCGTCTTCCTCGTCCGCGGCCTGCACCACGACAAGATCCTCAAGAACGTCACCGCCGGCGTCGAGCGCCCGAAGGACCTCGAGGGCCGGCGCGTGGGCGTCAACCGCGGCTACACCGTCACGACCGGCGTGTGGGCCCGCGCCATCCTGGCCGAGGAGCACGACGTCGACCTCACGCGGGTGACCTGGGTGCTCTCGGGCGACGAGCACGTCGCGACCTACGAGCCACCGGCCAACGTCGTCGCCGCAGCCCCGGGCGCCGATCTCGCGGCGCTGCTGGCCGCCGGCGAGCTGCCGGCCGCGGCCGGCATCACGGTGGAGCACCCCGACGTCGTGCCCCTGATCCCGGATCCGGAGGCGGCCGCCTACGTCGCGCTCCGCGACCGGGGGCTGTACCCCATCAACCACCTCGTGGTCGTCCGCGACGACGTCCTCGCGGCGCACCCCGAGGTGGCGGTCGACCTCTTCGAGGCCTTCGCCGCGTCGAAGCAGCGGTACGTCGACACCCTGCGTGCCGGCGAGCTCGACGCGACCGACGACACCGACCGCATGCACCAGCGCGTGATGGAGATCACCGGGCGGGATCCGCTCCCCTACGGCATCGAGCCCAACCGTGACGTCCTCGAGCGGCTGATCCGCGCGGCGGTCGACCAGGGGATCCTGCGCCGTCCCGTCGCCGTGGACGACGTGTTCGCGCCGACGACCCGCGACCTCACCGCCTGACCGAGCACCGGAGCCGACATGCGCATCGCCATCGCCGCCGACCACAACGGGGTCGCGCTGAAGCAGATCCTGTCGGCCCGCCTCGCCGGGCAGGGCCACGAGGTGGACGACCGGGGGTCGTTCGGCGACGAGACCGTCGACTACCCGCCCCTCTGCGCCGACCTCGGCCGCCTGGTGGCGACCGGAGCCGTCGAGCGCGCGATCATGATCGGGGGGACGGGAGGCGGCGAGCTCATCGCGTTGAACCGGCTGTCGGGCGTCCGTGCCGGGCTCGGCTTCACGCTGCTCTCCACCCGCATCTCGCGGGCCCACAACGACTCGAACGTCCTCGTCCTCGGCACGAAGCTGGTCACCGACGAGATCGCCGAGGAGCTCACGGACCTGTGGCTCGCGACGCCCTTCAAGGGCGGTCGCCACCGCGAGCGTCTCGACCAGATCGAGCAGCTGGAGCGCGGCGAGCTCTGACCGTCGCCTCAGCGGTCGATCCCGCCGAGGAAGCCCAGCACCTGCTCGGCCACCGAGCCGGCGGTCTGCTCGCTCGGCGGCGCGTCCCAGTAGGTCGCACGCGGGAGGCACTCCTCGAGGTACCGGGCAGCCGACGTCGCGTGGGAGGTGTCCCGACCGGGGATGACGAGCGCCGGCACGTCGAGGACCATGAGGTCCTCGGGCTCCG
>JAHWJY010000137.1 GCA_019348135.1 Actinomycetota bacterium | reverse complement strand
CCCTCGGCGGTCGTGACGGGGCTGGAGATCCCCGAGGGCCACCATGCGGTGTCCGTCCAGGTGGGAGTGCCCGAGGGTGTGGCCGGGTTCGTCGAGCCCGGTGACCGGGTCGGGGTCATCGCCCGCCTCGAGGTCCCCGACCCGAGCGCACCGGATCAGCCGGTCGATCCCGCCAACCCGGCCGCGGGGGCCGAGGAAGCGACGGAGCCGCGCGTGCAGTTCATCCTCATGGGCGTCGAGGTGCTCGCGGTCAACGGGCGCACCGGTCCGGTCACCGAGGAGCAAGCAGCGGCGGGAGAAGCGCCGGTCGGACTCCTGGCGACCGTAGCGCTCACCCCTGAGGAGGCCGAGAGGCTGGTGTTCGCGCAGCTCGAGGGCTCGCTGTACTTCACCCTCATGCCGGAGGGCGCCGAGCAGGTCGCCACACCCGGTCTGACGGCCGAGACGTTCTTCGGAGGAGACCGATGATCGCGCTCACCGATCCGGACAAGGGCACGCGGGCTTACCTGGCCAAGGCTCTGGGCAGCGCGGTGGCGATCAGCCACCACGAGACGGTCGTCGATCTGGAGCACGCGCTGGCGATGGCGCCGGTGGCCCCGGCGGTCGCCGTCTTCGGTCCGAACGTCCCCCTCGACGACGGGCTGCAGACGGCGACGTGGCTGCAGGATCGCGGAACCCCGACCGCCGCCATCCTCATCGCCCACGACCTGTCCGCCGAGGTGTTGCATGCCGCGATGCGTGCAGGCGTTCGGGACGTCCTGCCGGAGTCCCACTCCGCGGACCAACTCCGCGACACCGTCGACCGGGCGCTCGGCCTCGCCAGTCGCGTGGCCGGGTCGACCGGCACCGCACCGGAACGGCTGCACAGCAAGATCGTGACCGTCTTCTCCACCAAGGGCGGGTCCGGCAAGAGCGTCGTCGCGAGCAACCTCGCCATGCTCCTGGCCGAGGAGACCGGTGAGGAGGTCGTCCTGGTCGACCTCGACCTCCAGTCCGGCGACCTCGCCATCATGTTGCAGCTCACTCCGGCGTGGACCATCTACGACGCCGCCGAGAACACCAGCCGCCTCGACCTCGATGCGCTCGTCGGCTACCTGACGCCGCACCGGTCCGGCATCTCGCTGCTCGCCGCGCCGCTCGAGCCGGCCCTGGCCGAGACGATCACCGGGCAGACCGTGCAGGAGATCCTCACCCTCCTGACGGAACGGTTCCCGTACGTCATCGTCGACGGGCCGGCGGTCTTCAGCGACCAGGTGATCGCGGCACTCGACGTCAGCCACGAGACGGTGCTGATGGCCAGCTTGGACGTTCCGAGCATCAAGAACCTCAAGCTCGCACTGCAGACCTTCGAGCAGCTGGGCATCGGCCGGGACCGTACCCACGTCGTCCTCAACCGCGCGGACAGCAAGGTCGGCCTCCGGCTCCAGGAGGTCGAGCACGCTCTGGGCACGCCCATCGATGTCCTCATCCCGTCGAGCCGCGACGTGCCGCTCTCCGTCAACCAGGGCCAGCCGCTGGCGATCGAGAACCGACGCTCCCCCGTCGTGGCGAGCATCTCGAAGCTGGCGGGGCGCATCCGCATCCCCGCCCACACCGGTCCGAAGCGTGGCCGGCGTGCGCTCCTCGGAAGGAACTGACGGTGGGACTCTACGAGCGCCTCGCGGCCGCACCGCAGGCCACCGAGGCCGACGGTGGTCTCGCGGTCATCCCAGACGTCACCGTGGTCAAGGAGGATCCCCTCGCCCAGCTGCGTCGCAAGACCCACCACGCGCTGATCCAGGCGATGGGTCCGAAGCTCTACGACGTGAGCGTCACGGCGACCCAGCTGGAGGGTCGCGTCCGTCAGCAGCTGACGGAGGTGCTGGCCGAGGAACAGACCCCGCTGTCGGCCGCCGATCGCAAGCGGCTCATCAGCGAGACCATCGACGACATCCTCGGCTACGGGCCCCTCGAGCCACTGCTCCACGACGACAGCGTCACCGAGATCATGGTCAACGGTCCGGAGTCCGTCTTCGTGGAACGGGACGGCCGGCTCGTGCTGTCCGAAGCCCGGTTCCTCGACGACGGTCACCTCCGGCGCACGATCGACAAGATCGTCGGCCAGGTCGGCCGCCGCGTGGACGAATCGCAGCCGTACGTGGACGCTCGACTCCCCGACGGTTCGCGTGTGAACGCGATCATCCCGCCCATCGCGGTGGACGGCGCGTCGCTCACGATCCGGAAGTTCGCCGCCGAGGCGTACGAGGTGGCCGACCTGGTCTCCTTCGGGACGCTCGACGAACGCTCGGCCCGGTTCCTGGACGCGTGCGTGCTGGGCCGCCGGAACGTCCTCGTGTCCGGCGGCACCGGTGCCGGCAAGACGACGACGCTGAACGTGCTCTCCTCCTTCATCCCGCACGACGAGCGGATCGTCACGATCGAGGACGCCGCGGAACTGCAGCTGCAACAGCCTCACGTCGTCCGGCTCGAGTACCGGCCCCCCAACATCGAGGGCCGGGGCGAGGTCACCATCCGGAACCTCGTCCGCAACGCTCTCCGTATGCGCCCCGACCGCATCATCGTCGGTGAGGTCCGCGGGGGCGAGACCCTCGACATGCTGCAGGCGATGAACACGGGTCACGACGGCTCCCTCACCACGGTCCACGCGAACTCCCCCCGCGACGTGCTGGCCCGCATCGAGACGATGACCCTGATGGCCGGGGTGGACCTGCCCGTCCGCGCGATCCGGGAGCAGGTCGCGAGCGCGTTGGACCTCGTGGTGCAGCAGACGCGGCTCGCCGACGGGTCCCGCCGCGTCACGCACATCACCGAGGTTCTCGGGATGGAGGGCGACGTCATCGTCCTCCAGGACCTCTACACGTTCGACTACACCGCAGGTCGCGACGCCTCGGGTCGCTTCCTCGGTCGTCTGCAGCCGACCGGCATCCGGCCGAAGTTCACGGAACGACTGAAGGAGCTCTCCATCGAGCTCCCGAACGAGCTGTTCGCGCCGGATCACGACGCGGTGGGCGCGGTCGCCGGCGTCAAGAACCGGCGGCGCTGATGCAACGGCCGTACCGCATCCCGCTCCTCCTGCTCCTCGTCGTCACGGCCTTGGCGTGGGCAGGGCCGGTGTCCGCCCAGACGGACCCCCTGTCGGTCCGGGTCCGCGAAGCGCAGCTCGCGCCCGACGGCGGCACGCGGGTGGTCGTCTCGGTGACCGGCCCGGCGACCGACGGCCAGGTCCTCGGTGCCGGAGACCTCGCTGTGCTCGAGGGGGGCGTCGCGGTCGACGGGGTCGAGGTCACCCCACTCCTGGAGGACCAGGCGGCCGCACTCGCGGTCATGCTGGTCATCGACGTCAGCGGCAGCACGGTCGGGGAGCCGATCGCTGCCGCCAAGGCTGCCGCGACGGCCTTCGCGACGGAGTTCACCGCCGCAGGGGGCCTCGTCGGTCTCGTCAGCTTCGGCGAGACCGCACAGCTCCTCACGCCACTCACCACCGACCCTGCGCCGGTCCGTGCGGCGATCGAGGGTCTCGTGGCGGAGGGCGAGACCGCGCTGTACGACGGTGTCGCCGTCGCCACGGACGCCCTGGCCGAGTTCGACGGCATCCGGAACATGATCGTGTTCAGCGACGGCGCGGACACCGTGAGCGCCACGACACTGGGCGCCGCGGTCTCCGGCGCGCTCGACATAGAAGCGCCCGTCACGACCGTCGCGCTCGCGACGGAGGCGCTCGACCCGGCGGCGATCGCCGCTCTCGCGGACGGGACTGGTGGCCGCGTCATCGAGGCCGACGACAGCGGCTCCCTCGCCGCGGCGTTCGACACCGCGGCAGCCGCCGTCGCGAGCCAGTACGTGCTGACGTACACGGCGACACCGGTGGAGACCGCCGACCTCGATCTGACCGTCACCGCGACGGTCGCGGGAGATATCGCACGGGACGTGGTGACCGTCACGAACCCCCGCATCGCGATCTCCGCCGGTCCCGCGCCGGCGGTGATCGTCCAGCCGCTGACCCCAGCTGAACCCTGGGTGCTCTGGGCCGGCCTGGGTGCGGCGTTCGCTGCCATCCTGACGCTCGTCACCGTGCTGGTCGTCGCCGTCCGCTCCGAGGGCGAGAGCCGCCGGCTGAAGAAGGCGTTCAGGGTCCACACCAACGTCGCGGAACGACGGCGGCAACGCGACTTCGACCCCGCGGCGTTGTCCCGGCGGGCGGGCGAGCTGATCGACCACCTGCCCATGCCCGCCGGCTTCGACTCCAGGCTGCAGAAGCGCATCGACCGGGCCGCCTGGCCCCTGCGCGCAACCGAGTTCCTCTCGATCCAGATCGCCGCAGGGATCGCCGGGAGCGCGCTGGCGTGGGCGCTCACCGGCTCTCTCGTCTTCGTCCCCGTCGGACTGATCGTGGGGGCGTTCGCCCCCCGCGTCGTCCTCGACCGGAAGGTCTCGGCGCGGTCCGGTGCGTTCATGGAGCAGCTGCCGGACACGCTCGGACTCCTCGCCGGGTCACTGAAAGCGGGCTACGGGCTCGTGCAGGCGATCGACACCGTGGTCCGTGAGGCCTCTCCACCCACCTCCGAGGAGTTCGCCAGGGTCCTGACCGAGACCCGGCTCGGCATGCCCCTCGCGGAGTCGCTCCAGGGCATGGCCGAGCGGTTGGAGAGCGAGGACTTCGGCTGGGTGGTCATGGCCATCAACATCCAGGCGGAGGTGGGAGGCAACCTCGCCCACCTCCTCGAGACGGTCGCCGACACCCTCCGTGGTCGCGAGCAGGTCCGCCGACAGGTCCGCACGCTCTCGGCGGAGGGCAAGCTCTCCGCGTACGTGCTGCTGGGTCTGGTCCCCGCCATGGCTCTCTACATGTTTGCCGTCAACCCGAGCTACATGAGCCTGCTCTGGACGACCTCCCTGGGCCGGTCGATGCTGATCGTCGGCGGGACGCTCCTGCTCGGTGGGGTCATCGGCATCAAGAAGGTCATCAACATCGACGTGTGACAGGACCGACTTCATGCAGGAGATCACCCTCGGGCTCGCCGCCGCCTTCGTCGCCGCAGTGACCCTCGTGCTCGTCGGACACGCCGTCGTGGCAGAGCGTCGTCAGGTTCACCGGAGCCTGCGCTCCATCCGGACGATCGACCTCGCCGGTGCCGATCTTCGCGCCAGTCAGCTCGCCGCCCCGATGGCGTCGCGCGTGCTCATGCCAGGGATGCTGCGGGTCGGTCGCGGCCTCCGACGCTTCACCCCCGGCAGCGTCCTCACGCGGCTCGATCACCAGCTCCAAACCGCAGGGAGCCCGGCCGGGTGGGACGCCGAACGGTTCCTCGCGGCGAAGGTCGTGTCCCTTGCTGGGTTGTTCGTCGGATCCATCGCGATCACGTCGATGCTGCAGCTGGGTGCAACCCGCACCGTCCCGATCATCGGCTTCGCGACCGCCGTCGGGTACTACGTGCCGGAGTGGGTCATCCGGAGCCAGTCCGAGAAGCGTCAGGCCCTCATCCAGCGTCACCTCCCCGACGCGCTCGACCTGCTGTCCATCACCGTCGAGGCCGGTCTGGGCTTCGACGCCGCCGTGCAGCGGGTGAGCCGCCAGATCGAGGGACCGCTCGGCCAGGAGTTCCACCGCGTCGTCCAGGAGATGCAGCTCGGCAAGAGTCGGGCGGACGCACTCCGGGACCTGTCCGAGCGCACGACGGTCCCGGAGCTCCGCTCGTTCGTGCTCGCGATGGTGCAGGCCGACATCTTCGGCATCCCGATCGCCCACGTGCTCAAGGTCCAGGCGGACGAACTGCGGATGAAGCGGCGTCAGCGGGCCGAGGAGAAGGCCCAGAAGATCCCGGTGAAGATCCTCGGCCCACTCCTCATCGGGATCTTCCCGGCGCTGATGATCACGATCATCGGCCCGGGGGCGATCCAGATC
>JAHWJY010000136.1 GCA_019348135.1 Actinomycetota bacterium | reverse complement strand
GCGTCCTTCAGGGCGCGGGCGAGGTCGTTCGGGACGCCGAGATCGGCGAAGGAGGAGCTCAAGGAGGTGCTTTCGTGGTGGTCCGCCGGAAGTGGCGGACGTTGGCGTGTGCCGGCGTGGTAGCCGGCGAGGGACGCACGGTGTCCACGCGTGCGGACGGCACCCCGAGGGGGCGGCCGCGTGAGGGGACGGATCGTGCGTGGTGAACACGCACGAGGTGGGGCGGGACCGACGCGAGGTCGGTGCCCGGACCGCGCCCGGCGATCACGGCCCCCGAGGATGTTGCTGGGGGGCGCGGCCGGCGCTCGTGTTCCGCGGTCCACCCGAGGGCGGTCCGCGCGACCCACGGTACCCGGTCTGCGCTCCGCGCGCACCCACCCCGCGCCTCAGCGGGCGCACCCACCCCGCGCCTCAGCGCGTGTGGGCGACCTCCACCTCACGCAGGGCGGGTGCGGCGCCGCAGTCCGGACACCGGACCTCGGCCCGCAGCGGGGACGGGCAGCCGGTGTGGCGCCAGGTCGTGCTCACCGGTCCCGTGACCACGTGCTGCTCGCCCCACGACCGGAGCGCGATCAGGACCGCGCCGAGGTCCTCGCCGGCCGGGGTGAGCACGTAGCGGTGCCGCGCCGCGCCGGCCCGTTCGGCCACGCGCGCGAGGACGCGGGCGTCGACGAGGCGGCCGAGCCGGTCGGTCAGGACGTTGCTCGCCACGCCGAGCTCGCGCTGGATCTCGCCGAAGCGCCCCATCCCGGTGAAGACGCAGCGGAGCACGCCCATCGTCCAGAAGTCGCCGACAACGGTGAGGGCGCCCAGCACGGGGCAGGCGGCCGCGGCGGGGCTCGCGGTCCCCGGGAGGGCGGCGACGGGGGCGGGGTTGCGCATGACGGGATGGTGACAGGAACGCTTGCTACAAGCAAGTGTTCCTGGCATGCTCCGCGTCGCGACGGGCGGCCCGGACTGCTTGGCTGCATCGCGGACGGGAGGGACGGCAGATGAGCGAGGTGGTGGTGCCGGTCCGCGGACCGGTCGGAGGGACGGACCGCGCGGGCGAGCTCGAGGCGTACCGACGGGAGCTGACCGGGTACTGCTACCGGATGCTGGGCTCGTCGTCCGAGGCGGAGGACGCCGTCCAGGACACGATGCTGCGCGCGTGGCGGAACCTCGACCGTTTCGAGGGCCGCTCGAGCCTGCGGACGTGGCTGTACCGGATCGCCACCAACGTCTGCCTCGACGCCGTCTCCGGCCGGCAGCGCCGCGCGCGCCCCGTCGACCTGGGCCCGTCCTCCACCGCCGACGCGGCCCTGCCGGCGCCGCTGCCCGAAGCCACCTGGCTCGAGCCCGCGCCCGACGCACGCGTGCTGTCCGCGGAGGACCCGGCGGAGCTCGCCGTCGAGCGGGAGACGGTCCGGCTCGCCTTCGTCGCGACCCTGCAGCACCTGCCGCCGAAGCAGCGTGCCGTCCTGGTGCTGCGCGAGGTCCTGCGGTGGCAGGCGGCCGAGGTCGCCGAGCTGCTCGAGACCTCGGTGGCGTCGGTGAACAGCGCGCTGCAGCGCGCCCGGGCGACGCTGGACGCGACGCCGATCCAGGACACCGACACGTTCCGCCCCATGGACGAGGAGCAGCAGGCGCTCCTCGCCCGCTACGTGGACGCCTTCGAGCGCTACGACCTCGACGCCCTCACGGCGCTGCTGCACGAGGACGCCATCCAGTCCATGCCCCCGTTCGACCTGTGGCTCCAGGGGCACGAGCAGATCCGCGGCTGGTACCTCGGTACCGGCATCGGGTGCCGCGGGTCGCGGCTGGTCCCGACCGTGGCGAACGGCTCGCCGGCGTTCGGGCAGTACCGGCCGGCCTCCGACGGCGGCCACGAGCCGTGGGCGCTCCAGGTCATCGAGATCTCAGACGGGCGGATCGTCCAGATGAACGCGTTCCTCGACACCGCCCGGTGGTTCCCGATGTTCGGCCTGCCCGACCGCCTCCCGCCCGTCGCGGGGTAGCACGCCGAGCGCCTGCGTCAGGCCCGCCTGCTCCAGGAGCGCGAGGAGCTCCGGTGGGGCGTCCCGCACGCGCAGCCGCGCCCCGCAACGGCGCGCCGTCAGGGCCAGCCTGGCGAGGAGCTCGACCGACGCGAGATCGGCGGATCCGAGCGCGCTCGCGTCCACCGGCACCTCCCGGCGGTCGCCGTCGTCCGTGGCCGTCACGCGCTCCCCGTCGCCCGTCCTCGGATGGTGGACGGCGCGCGACGGCGGAACTCACCGCCCGGGCGGTCCCCCTCGCCCCGACCCGCGCCCCGGCCCGCGGCGCGATCGACGCGGGGACCCGGTCGGGTCCCCGCGTCGGACGTCAGCCGGCGGGAGGCGCGAAGAACTCCAGGGCGTTGTTGTCGGGGTCGCGGAACGACAGCCCGGAGCCGTAGGGCGCGTCGACGATGCCGCCGTGGCTGATGCCGAGCTCGTCGAGCCGGCCCTGCCAGGACTCGAGCTCGCTGCGGTCGGCGCAGCCGAACGCCACGTGGTCGAGGCCGATCCGGCGCTCGTCGAAGCGGTCCCCCGGGGTCGTGTCGGCGTGGCCGTGGATGCCGAACAGCGTGCCGGAGAGGTCGTAGACCACGTGGTAGAAGCCGCCCGTGTCCTCGTCGAGGACGGGGTCGGCGTCGAAGAGCGTGCTGTACCAGCTCCGCCCTTCGTCGACGTCCCCGACCGTTACCGCGACGTGCCCGATTGCTGGGAAAGCCCCCATGCGCTGCTCCTGTTCGGTGACCTGCCCTCGTGGCACATCGACGGGAGTATGCGCCCCCCGGGCTCACCTGTCGATGACGGCGACCGCGGTCAGCGGGGTCGCAGCATCGCCGGGTGGAGGGTGGTCGCCGTGCCGCGCCGGTACAACTTCGCCGGTCGGCCGCCGCCCGGGCCGGGCGTGGACAGGCCGGCGGTCTCGACGACGAAGTCCTCGGCGGAGACCACCTTGCGGCGGAAGTTCGCCGCATCGACCTCCACGCCCCAGACCGCCTCGTAGACGTGGCGGAGGTCCGCCAGCGTGAACGGCTCGTCCACGAACGCGGTCGCCAGGGGGGTGTACTCGAGCTTGGAGCGGGCACGCTCGATCGCGTCCGGGACGATGCGCTCGTGGTCGTACGCGAGCGCGAGCTCGCGTCCGCCGACCTCCTCGACCGCGAAGAAGCGCGCCCGTCCGGCCGGCGGGCGCGGCTCGGGCGGATGGGGCGTGAGCGCGATGTAGGCCACCGACACCACCCGACCGTGCGGGTCACGGTTCGGCTCGCCGTAGGTCCGCAGCTGCTCGAGGTGCGCGCCGGGGGCCGCGATCCCCGCGAGCTCGAGGAGAGCCCGGTGGGCCGCGTCGTCGAGCGACTCGTCGTCGCGGACCCGCCGTCCCGGCAGGGACCAGCGACCGGAGAGATCCGGCGTGTCGGGCTCGACGAGCAGGATCGCGAGGGCACCGTCGCGGATCGTCAGGAGCGCGACGTCCACGGCCACCGCGCAGGCGGAGACCCGACCGGCGTCGGCGGACGAGCTCACGTGGCCAGCTCGTCCGTCGTCGTCAGCGTCACCCCGGCCTCGCGCAGCTCGTCGAGCGCGGCCTCGGTGGTCTCCGGCGCGACGCCCGCCACGAGGTCGAGCAGGACGACGGTCTCGAACCCCGCCCGCACCGCGTCCAGCGCGGTCGCGCGCACGCAGTGGTCGGTGGCGAGCCCGCCGATCGCGACCCGCTGCACGTCGCGGGCGCGCAGGTAGTCGGCGAGCGGTGTGTCCTCGTGGTCGATGCCCTCGAAGCCGGAGTAGGCGGGGTCGTGGCGGCCCTTCGTGAAGACCGCCTCGAACGGCACGACATCGAGCTCGGGATGGAACGACGCGCCCGCGGTCCCGACGACGCAGTGGGGTGGCCACGACGTCTCGAAGTCCGGGTCGTCGGAGAAGTGCTCCCCGGGGTCGACGTGGTAGTCGCGGGTGGCGACGACGACCGCGTAGTCCTCCCGGCGGGGCCGGACGTGCGTGGAGATGCGGTGGGCGACGTCGCCGCCACCGTCGACGGCGAGCGAGCCGCCCTCGCAGAAGTCGTTCTGGACGTCGACGGCGATGAACGCGGTGCGTGTGGTCATGACGGGTCCTCGGGTCGCAGGGTCGGGATCGCGGGCTCGCCGGCGTCGAGCCGGAGGGCGTGCTCGGGGAGCTCGTCGACGGCCCGGCGGTGGGCGGTGCGGATGTCGTCGAGGGAGGGACGGTGACGGACCTCGCCGGCGACGATCACCCGGACCTGTAGGGCCCGTCCGTCGGTCGGCTCGGCGGCGTCCACGGTCCACGGCTCGATGCGCTCGGCCGTGGCCGTGCCGCGCTCGAGGACGCGGGTGGCGCGCTTGCGGCCACCGATCGTCGCCTTCCTGCCGCCCGCCTTCGCGACGGGCTCGAGCGCCGCCGGGTGGTCGTCGGTCGTCCGCGAACGGGCGACCATCTTGTAGACGAAGCCGGCCGTGGGGTGGCCCGACCCGGTCACGACCGAGGTCCCGACGCCGTAGGCGTCGATGGGCGCGTCCTGCAGCTCCTCGAGGCGGTACTCGTCGAGGTCGCCGCTGGCGACGATGGTCGTGTCGCCGAGCCCGGCCCCGTCGAGCGAGCGGCGGGCGCGGACGGCCTCCGCGGCGAGGTCGCCGGAGTCGATGCGGATCGAGCCCAGCGCCGGCCCGCCCAGCTCGATGGCCGACGACGTCCCGGCGGCGGTGTCGTAGGTGTCGACCAGCAGCGTGGTGTCCGCCCCCAGCGCCGTGAGCTGGGAGCGGAAGGCGTCGGCCTCGGTGTCGTGGAGGAGGGTGAACGCGTGGGCGCTCGTCCCGGACGTCGGGATGCCGTACCGGCGGCCGGCCTCCAGGTTCGAGGTCAGCGCGAAGCCCGCGACGTAGGCCGCCCGGGCGGCGGCGACCGCCGCCTGCTCCGAGGTGCGCCGCCCACCGAACTCGAGCAGCGGTCGGCCGCCGGCGGCCGCGACCATGCGTGCGGCGGCGCTGGCGATCGCGGAGTCGTGGTTGAGGATCGACAGCACGACCGTCTCGAGCACCACCGCCTCGACGAAGGGGGCACGGACCGTCAGGATCGGTGAGTCGGGGAAGAAGAGCTCGCCCTCCCGGTACGCCTCGACGTCGCCGGCGAAGCGGTAGCCCGCGAGGAAGTCGAGGGTCGCCTCGGACAGGAAGCCGCGATCCGAGAGCCACGACAGCTCCTCGTCGCCGAAGCGGAACCGCTCGATGGCGTCGACGACCCGGTCCAGCCCGGCCACGACGCCGTAGCGCCGGCCCGTCGGCAGACGGCGAGCGAACACCTCGAACACCGACGGTCGCCATCCGGTCCCGTCGGCGAGCGCGGCGTCGACCATCGTCAGCTCGTAGTGGTCGGTCAGCAGCGCCGTCGAGGTGGTCGTCGCGGTCATGCGCTGGCCGATCGGCGGGGGGAGAAGTTCTGGTCAATCTGACCCTAACCGCCGGGTGGCGACCTGTCGACGTGCCACACTGGTCGCCCGCCGCCTTCCCGTCCGCCGAGGTCGCCGTGTCCGATCGCTCCGCCCGGCTGACCCGTGGGATGCGCCGCCGCTGTGCCCGGTGCGGGGAGCCCGACGTGTGGGCGTCGTTCTTCGAGCTGCGGGACCGCTGTCCCCGGTGCGGGTACCTGTTCGTCCGCGAGGACGGCTACTGGGTCGGGGCCATGACCGTGCTCATCGTGCTCACCGAGCTCCTCTTCGGCGTCGTCTTCGTCGGCGGCATGGTCCTCACCTGGCCGGACGTGCCGTGGACGGGTCTGCTCGTCGCGGGGCTGGTGCTGAACGCCGTCGTCCCGGTGGTCGCCTACCCCTGGGCGAAGACCACGTGGATCGGGCTCGACCTGTTCTTCTCGCCCCCGACGGC
>JAHWJY010000135.1 GCA_019348135.1 Actinomycetota bacterium | reverse complement strand
CCTCGTAGGCACGGACGAGGAAGGCCGCCATCTGCGCCCGCGAGACGATCCCCTCCGGGACGTACCTCGTCTCGTCGCCGGCGGTGCCCTCGACGATGCCGGCCTGGGCCAGCTGGTTGATGGCGAGCTCGTGGGTGGTGCCGTCGTCGTCGGTGAAGTGGTCGTCGGGCTCGGGGTCGAGCGGGAAGTCGGCCGCCGCCAGTGCACGGACGAGGAAGGACGCCATCTGGTCCCGGCGCACGGTGGCGAAGGGCCCGAAGGTCCCGTCCTCGCGACCCTGGGCGACCTCCCACCACGACACGCAGTCGATCGCCGGCGAGTGGATGTTGGGAGCGACGTCGGGGTAGTCCGACGGGGGCACGTCGCCCTGCGGGCAGGCCATCTCGATCGTCGGGCCGGTGCGCCCGGCGTCGGTCGGTTCCTCGGGTTCCGGCGTCGGGCTCTCGTCCGGCCCGTTCAGCACCTCGATCTGGATGAGCGAGGACTTCAGCCCCAGCCCGGTCGAGCTGAACCGGATCTGCTCACCGGACAGCCACTTCGTGACCCGGTTCCCGTTCGCGTCGTAGCCCGTCAGCCGCACGCCGTCGGGCAGGCCGTCGCCGTTCGGGTCCTGGCGGGTCGGACGCCCCTGCGGGAAGCTGCGTTCGACGACCTCGATGCGCTCGAAGCTCGCCCAGCCGTACTTCGCCGCCAGCTCCTCGTACGTGAAGCCGACGCTCCAGCGCTGGTTCGGGTTGTTGACCCCGGCCGTCGTCTCCCACCGGGAGCTGTCGACGGGGACGACGTACGGGATGTCGGCGGTCCACACGTGCTCGGACTCGTCCGACCAGCCACCGTGGGACGAGGAGTAGTAGGTGTCCGCGATCGTGCTCCCGTACCGCAGCACCCGCGTCGCCGACGCCGAGACGGCCTTCTTCCAGTTGCCCCCCGAGTACGCGGCGTCGGCCTCCTCCTGGCTGTAGCCGCGGTAGACCTGGTCGGAGGTCGTGGCGAGGATGTGGCACCGGCACGAGTCGCGGATGCTGGCGGTCCGCCGCTGGGCGTAGGACCGGCCGGCCACCGCCTGGGCCTTCAGCGTCTCGTAGGGCCAGCCGGTCGGCACCTCGGCGAGGCCCCAGAGGTAGCGCTCCATGGCGCTGACCGTCGGGTCCGTCGGAGCGGCCGGATCCGGCGTGATGTGCTGGGTCGCGAAGATGCGACCACCCTCGCTGGCGTACGAGTCGAACTCGGTGAAGCCGTACTTCACCCGTCGCGAGGAGATGCCCCCACCCTCGTGGATGGCCACCCGGACGATCGTGCCCTCGTGCGGTGCCCGGAGCAGGGACTCGAGGTCGCCGCCCTTCCAGACCTCGGTCTCGGGCTGGGTGCCGACCCGGTCGGTGATCCGGAACGTCCCGTCGGCGAGGGAGGTGATGCGCCAGGTGTGGCCCTTCACCTGCACCGGGAGCTCGGGCTCGCCGGCGCAGGTGGCGTCGCCGACGCACTTCACGAGCCGCCACGTCACGTCGCCGGACTCGGCGGTGAGCTCGCCGTAGGCGCCCTTCTGGATGAGCCCGACCACGATCTTGGGGGGCGACGGCGCGTCGGCGGTCACCTGCGTGCCCGGGAAGTAGGTCTCGAGGATCTCCTCGTGGTTGCACCCGAGGAGCCCGGCGCCGTAGGCGCCGTACTGGCTCATGCCGAGCCCGTGGCCCCACCCGCCACCGTTGATCGAGATGTCCTTGCCGGCGTCCTTCACGGCCTGCGACGTCACGAACGGCTGGTCGGCACCGCCTGCGGGGAAGCAGCCGGAGGCCGCGGCCCCCCGTTCGGGGAGGGCCACCAACAGACCGGTGGCCAGCACCAGCACGAGCAGCAGCCCGGCGAGCGACGGGCCGGGACGGCGGGAGACGGGGAGGAGCACGCGTGCCTCGGGGGGTGGCGGGAGAGCGGCGGGAGACGCCGGTCAGCGCGCCGGCGCGGCGTCCTGAGGATAACGGCGGCCCTGGACGGGAGGTTCCAACCGCCGCGGGGTCAGCCGCGTGGCGTCGGCACCCGGGCGTCGTCGTCCAGCACCGTGCCCGCGGGGATGTGCTCCGCGTCCCCGATCACGATCCCGCGGCCGAGCCGGGCACCGCCCTCGATCGTGACGTCGGCGCCGGCGAGCAGTCCCGTCACCGCGACGTCGGCGCCGACGGTGACGCGGTCGAAGAGCACGCTGTCCGACAGCGTCGCCCCGGTGCCGACGGAGCTCCCGCTGCCGACGACGACGTCCGGTCCGACCGTGGCACCACCGTCGATGCGCGCGCCCTCGAGGACCAGCAGCGGCCCCACCAGGTCGGCGTCCGCGGCCACCGTCGCGTCCGCGTGCACACGGACGCCCCCGCCGCGGTCGGGCACGGCGTCGACGCCGGGCCACGACATCGCCCCGGACAGGGCGAGCCGGTGGCCCTCGCGGTAGCGCTCGGGGGTGCCGAGGTCGGCCCACACGCCGTCGTGGACGACGCCCTCGAGGTGGCGACCCCGTTCGAGGGCGGCGGGGAACACCTGCCGCTCGAAGGACAGCCGCCCCTCCGGCAGTCCCTCGAAGAGCGCCGGCTCCAGGACGTAGGTGCCGGCGTTGATGGTGTCCTGGCCCGGGAGGCTGCCGGGCGCCGGCTTCTCGACGAACGCCGTGATGCGGGTCCCGTCGCGGACGCAGACGCCGAACGACGAGGTGTCCTCGACGGTCGTCAGCACGATCGTGCCCGCGGCGCCGGCTGCCTCGTGCGCGGCCACCACGGCCGGGTAGTCCACGTCGGTGAGGATGTCGCCGTTCAGGACGAGGAAGGTCCCCGAGACCTGGTCCACGGCGGCGCGGACCCCGCCGGCCGTGTCGAGCGGCTCCGGCTCGGGGACGAGCACGATCTCGACGCCGACCGCGGCCGCGTGCGGGCGCAGCCCCTCGAAGGGCGCGGTGTCCGATCCGACCACGAGGAAGACGCGCTCCACCCCGGCGCCGGCGAGGCGCGCGATCACCCCGGCGAGGAACGGCTCGCCGCAGAAGGGCAGCAGCGGCTTCGGCGTGGCGTGCGTCAGCGGCTGCAGCCGCGTCCCGCGACCGCCGGCGACGATCATCGCGTCGCGCACCGTGCTCATCCTCGACTCCTCGTTCGGACCGGCCGCACCCTACGGGAGCGCCACCGCGGGCCACGACCCCGCCGGGGGGCTACTCGCCGGTGGTGCTGCGACCGGACCGGACGGCCACGATGCGGTTCCAGGCGAGGACGAGGCCGACCCACAGGGCCAGCCCGAGCCGCACGAAGGGGCGCAGCAGCCGTCCGGGACCGCGGGCGTACGCGCGGCCGTAGAAGCGGTCGAGGCTCCTGGCGTGGGCCACCACCATGGCCGCCCGCGCCCCGCCGGTGGAGGCGCCCACGGCGTGGACCACCTGGGCGGTCGGCTCGAACCGCACCCGCCACCCCGCCTGGCGCAGCCGGTAGCCGAGGTCGACGTCCTCGACGAACATGAAGTAGCCCGGGTCGAAGCCGCCGACGTCGAGGAACGCGTCGCGCCGCAGCGCCACGGCACAGCCCGACACCCAGTCGACGTCGCGGGGGGCGAGGGGGTCCTCGTCCAGCATGCGGTAGGAGCGGGTCCAGGGGTTGCGCGGCCACCACAGCCCGAGCAGCGCGTGGCCGGCGGCCTGCCCGAGCGTGGGGAAGCGACGCGCGCTCGCCTGGTGGCGGCCGTCGGGGTAGCGCACGAGCGGACCGACGGCGGCCACGTCCGGCTCGTCCGCGAGCACGCCGGCGAGCTGCACGAGCGAGCGGGGCGCGAACCGGGTGTCCGCGTTCGCGACGACCACGAAGGGGGCCGACGTCCGGTCGACGCCCGCGTTGGCCCCCTTGCCGTACCCGACGTTGGGCAGCGCGAGCACGTCGACGTCCGGGAACGCCGATCTCACCGCCGCGACGGTCCCGTCCGTCGAGCCGGCGTCCACGACGACGACCTCGTGCGCGCCGGCGGCGGGCAGCGAGTCGAGGCAGCCGAGGACGTCCGCCCGGGTGTTGTGCGTGACGATGACCACGGCCACGCGCGGCGACGGGGCGTCGGCGGCGGGGTCGGAGCTCACCGCTCCCCGATCCCGATCAACGAGATCCCGCTCATGATGAGCCCGGCGCCGACCCAGACGGTGGCGCTGGGGCGCTCGTCGAGCACCAGCACGGAGAACCCGAGGATCAGGAGGTAGGACAGGCTCACGATCGGGTACGCGGTCGACAGCGGGACCCGCGAGAGGGTGAGGAGCCAGAACACCGCCGAGGTGCCGAACGCCGCCAGCCCCGCGAGGACCTGCCAGGTCGTGGCGCCGGTCCGGAGGAGGTGACCGAGGTCCGCGAGCCCGAGCTCCCCGCCGACCTCGTTCATGCCCGCCTTGAGCAGCAGCTGTCCGGCCGTCGCGAGCGCGATGGACGTGAGGAGCAGCAGCACGGTGGGGAGATCCATGCGGCGCAGGCCTTCCCGGGCGGACACGCCCGACGTGGGGTCGAGGACCATCAGGCGTCCAGCTCCCCGAGTTCCACGAGGAGGTTGCGCAGCCCGTCCCGCCAGTGTGGCAGCGGCGTGAGCCCGGACTGGACGCTGTGGCGGTCCGACAGGACGGAGTACGCGGGGCGGGGCGCCGGCCGGTCGAGCTCGGAGCTCTTCTGCGGCGCGAGGTCCACCTCGACGCCGGCGAGCTCGTAGGTGGCGGCGGCCAGCTCGTACCACGAGCAGGTCCCCGCGTTGGTGCGGTGGTAGGTCCCGTAGCGACCGGTCACGGACAGCTCCCGGATGGCCGCGGCGAGGTCGCGGGTGAAGGTGGGCGAGCCGATCTGGTCGTCGACGACGCGCGCCTCGCCCCGCTCGCGGCCGACCCGCAGCATCGTCCGGACGAAGTTGCTCCCACGGGCGCCGTTGACCCACGCGGTGCGGACGATGTAGTGCTCGGCGAGGGTCTGGCGCACGAGCTGCTCGCCGGCGGCCTTCGACCGGCCGTACGCGTTCAGCGGATCGATCGGCTGGAACTCGTCGTACGGGCGCGGGTCCCCGCCGTCACGGGCGCCGCCGGTGCCGTCGAAGACGTAGTCGGTGGACACCATCACCATCGCGGCGCCGGCCGCCTCGCAGGCGCGAGCGACCCACCACGAGCCGAGGGCGTTCACCCGGTGGGCGCGGTCCGGATCGCCCTCGCAGCCGTCGACGTCCGTCCACGCGGCGGCGTGCACGACGACGTCGGGCTCGACGTCGCGGACCGCGGCCCACACGGCCGGCTCGTCGGAGACGTCGAGCTCGGCGTGCCCGAGGCCGACCACGTCGGCGGTCGGGGTCGCGACCGTCTCGCGGGCGACACCCGCCGCGTAGGCGTCGACGAGGTCCTGCCCCAGCTGTCCGTTCGCACCGGTGACGAGGACCTTCATGGTGCGGCCACCCCGCGACGGTCGGACGCCCCGCCCTCCTTCAGCGGTCGCCACCAGTGCTCGTGGGACCGGTACCAGTCGATGGTCGCGTCGAGCGCCTCCTCGAAGCTCATGGACGGCGACCAGCCGAGCGCCTCGATGCGGCTCGTGTCGACCGAGTAGCGCAGGTCGTGCCCGGGACGGTCCGCGACGAACTCGATCATCTCCTCGCCCTTCCCGAACCGCTCGAGGATGGCGTAGGTGAGCTCCTTGTTGGACATCTCGTTGTCGGCGCCGACGTTGTAGACGCCACCGGGTTCGCCCTCGGTCAGGACGAGCCACTGGGCGGCCGCGTTGTCGACGACGTAGGTCCAGTCGCGCACGTTCCGCCCGTCGCCGTAGAGCGGGACCTTCCGTCCGTCCATGAGGTTGGTGACGAACAGCGGGATGACCTTCTCCGGGTAGTGGTACGGCCCGAAGTTGTTGGCCGTCCGGGTCACCATGATCGGGTAGC
>JAHWJY010000340.1 GCA_019348135.1 Actinomycetota bacterium | reverse complement strand
GCGCCTGCCCCCGGTGGCACGGGCGAAGGGCGTGCTCGCCGCGCACGGTGCACGCCCCTCCCACCCTGCGTGGTCGGGGCGCGGACGGATGGGCGAGGTTCCCCCCACGCGACCGGTCGTGCGACCGTGCCGACCGGCCTCGACGGGGCGGTGGGTACCTACCGTGTCCGGTAGCCCCTCTGCTCCCGACCGACCTGGACCCCGTCGTGTCAGCGACCGTTCCCGTCGTGCCCATCCGCTCCGCCACCGAGGCGTCAGCCGCGCCCACCCCGACGCCCGCGGACGCGGCGCCGGACCGGCCGCGCGGCGAGCCGCGCCGGTTCGCGCTGCTCGACGCGCTCGACCGCTTCCCCCTCGCCCCGCCGGTCGCGGCCGCGAGGGAGCTCGTCGACCGGGTCGCCAACGTCCGCGTGGGCGAGGACGGCATCACCCTCACGGGGATCTGGAGCCGACGCATCGCCTGGGAGCACATCGACGCGGTCGAGCTCTCGAGCCGCCTCGACGAGCTCCTCACCCTGGGCCTGGGCTTCACGCCGCTGGGACGCATCCCGAAGCTGCACCGCATGGCGGAGTCGGCGGTCCTCACCACCGCCGAGCGGCTGGCTCCGCTGCGCCTGTCGCGGGCGCGCGACCGGGCGGGCTGGACCGTCGTCCGCATCCACCAGCAGCGACGGTCGACGGAGCTCCGGCGCCTGCCGGCGCTGGTCGCCCACCTCTACCCGGAGACGACCCGCACGATCCTCGACGTCGCCCGGCGTCGCGGCATCGAGGTCGTCCACGACACCGACGCCTGACGCCGTTGCCCGGTCAGAGGAACGGCCCGGACGCGCCGAGCCAGATGGCGAGCGCCCCGATCGCCAGCGCGATCGCCCACGGCACGACCAGCCGCGACTGCCGCGTGGGGAGGGTGGCCTGGAACACCGGCAGAGCGGCGACGGCGCCGCCGAGCAGCCCGCCGACGTGCCCGCCGATGGACACCCCCGGCACCGCGAACGTGAACACGAGGTTCAGCAGCACCAGCGTCCCGATCGAGGAGCGCCACGGGTTCACCCCGCGCCGCCGCATGCCGACCATCGCCGCTCCCATGAGGCCGAACACGGCGCCGGACGCACCCAGCGTGGGGGCGTCCCAGGACAGCAGCAGCGCGCCGGCGGAGCCGCCGAAGAGCCCGGCCGCGTAGAGCGCCCCGAACCTGGCGCTGCCCGTCTCGGGCTCGAGCATCTGGCCGAGCATCCACAGGAGGTAGCCGTTGAAGCCGATGTGGACGATCCCACCGTGCAGGAAGCCACCGGTGACGACCCGCCACCACTCCCCCACCGCGACGGCGGGGCCGAACAGCACGCCGGCGGTCGTGACCCCGAGGTCCGGCACCTGCTGGAGCAGGAACAGCACGACGTTCACCCCGACGAGCAGCTTGGTCAGGGGCACCGCGTTGGAGCGCGCGGCCCGCACCTGGGACCTCGGGACCTTGGCGCACTCCGGACAGAGGTAGCCGACCGGGGCGTCGACGGCGTCCTGGAGGCAGATCGGCCGCTCACACCGCGAGCACCCGAGCGCGGCGGGGCGGTCGGGGTGGCGGTAGCAGGCGGTCGTGGTGGAGGCCGGGTCGGCGGTCACGGAGGTCCTCGGCGGGGGGTAGGTGGTTCGGAGCAGGCTACGGCCCGGCGCGGTGGGCTACCGACGACGCCGTGCCCGGCGCGACCGCCGCACGACCTCGACCGCGGCCACCACGTACCAGGCGTCGGCGACCGTGTTGAAGAGCCGCTGCTGGAGGCCGGGGAGCGCCGGGACCGCCCCCGAGTACCGCAGCCCGAACCCGAGGACCGCGAGCCCGCCGAGGACGGCCGAGACCGCGGCGAACCGCGGCAGGTGGGGACGGACCCGGACGGCGAACGCGACCGGCGCGGTGACGAGCGCGAGGTAGCTCACGGCGGCGGTGATCGTGTGCGCGAGGTCGATCGAGCTCGTCGCCGATCCGGGGCAGTCGGCGGCGCTGCACGGGGCGAAGGCGACGGCGATCGTCCCGAGCCCGGAGAT
>JAHWJY010000038.1 GCA_019348135.1 Actinomycetota bacterium | reverse complement strand
TCATGCTCTACGTCGAGGGCCGCAGCTACCAGGAGATCGCCGAGCGCCTCGGCCGACACGTGAAGTCGATCGACAACGCGCTGCAGCGCATCAAGCGCAAGCTCGAGGTCGCCCTCCTCGAGCGAGGCTTCGCCGGGCTGTGAGCCGCCCGTCGGGCGTCGGGGCGGCGTCCCCGAGCCGCTAGGTTCTCTCGACCTCGAGACAACCTGGGAGGCCGCTCGTGCGCCCCGAAGACCTCGCGCTCGTCCGGACGGTCGCCGACCCCCGGCTGCACCCCGACGGTCGCCGTGTGGCCTTCGTCGTCACGGGGATCGACCTCGAGGAGGACCGCTACGTCTCGCGGATCCACCTGTTCGACCCCCGGACGCCCGGTGCCGTCGACGACCGCTCCCGTGTCCTGACGCACGGCCCCGGCGACACCCGGCCGCGCTGGTCCCCGGACGGTCGCTGGCTCGCGTTCCTGCGCCGCGGCCCCGAGGACGGCGCGAAGCCCCAGCTCGTCGTGCTGTCCGTCGACGGTGGCGAGGCGCTGCCCCTCACGGACCTCCCGCTCGGGGCGGTGGCGTTCGACTGGGCACCGGACAGCGACCGGCTGGTCGTCGTCGGGCGCACCTGGATCGAGGAGCTCGCCGACCTCGACGACGACGAGCGGCGACGGCGGCCGCGCCGTCTGACGCGCACGCCCTACCGCGGTGACGACCGCGGCTGGATCGCCGATCGTCGCGACCACCTCTACCTCGTCCGACGGGGCGCCCAGCCGGGGGAGGAGGAGCTGCTCACCGCCGGCGACTTCGACGAGACGGGTGCCCGGTGGCACCCCCGCGAGGACCGCATCGCGTTCCTCTCGCAGCGCCACGACGACCGCAGCACCGAGCCGGGCGAACAGGTCTTCGAGCTCGACCTCGACACGGGCGAGGTCGAGGCGCGTACCGGTGTCGGGCACTACTCCGCGCTCGCCTACGCGCCGGACGGACGTCTCCACGCGGTCGGGCTGGAGCACGCGCTCGCCTGGCCCTCGCCGTTGCGGGTGCTCGATCTCGACGGCGACGAGCCCACCGACCGGACGGCCGGCCTCGACCGCACCGTGGTCGGCGACGACCTCGCCTTCCTCGACGACGGTGGGCTGCTCGTCCGCGTCGAGGACCGGGGCAGGGTGCAGGTCGTCCGCATCGCCCCCGACGGAGGGTCCGAGGTGGTCGTCGGCGGCGACCGCACCGTCAGCGGGCTCGCGGCCGGTTCCGACGGGACCGTGCTGGCCCTGACCGTGGACGACCCCGCGGACCCGGGCGAGCTCGTCTGGGTCGAGGACGGCGAGGAGCGCACGGTCACCGACGTCAACGCCCGCTTCCGCGCCGAGGTGGAGGTCGTCCCGACCCGCCACCTGACCTACGAGCGGGACGGGGCCGAGATCGACGGGTGGCTCCTGCTGCCGCCGGGCGACGCGGACCGGGTGCCGCTGGTCCTCAACATCCACGGCGGTCCCACCGGGCAGTACGGGTTCACCTTCTTCGACGAGTTCCAGGTCTACGCCGCCGCCGGCTACGCCGTGATCGGCACCAACCCGCGGGGTTCCTCGGGACGCGGACGTGACTGGATGCGGGCGGTCGTCGGCGCCTGGGGCGACAACGACTCCGTCGACATGCTCGACCTGCGGGCCGCGGTCGACGCCGCCATCGGGGCATCCGAGCGGATCGACCCCGACCGGCTCGGGATCATGGGCGGCTCCTACGGTGGCTACGCCGTCGCCCGCATCCTCGCGAGCGACGACCGCTTCCGCTCCGCCGTCGTGGAGCGCGGGCTCCTCCAGTGGGAGTCCTTCTCGGGCACCTCCGACATCGGCCAGTACTTCGACCGGATGTTCCTCGGCAGCTCGCTCGCCGACGGAGGCGACCTCCACCGCCTCGCGAGCCCCGTCGGGCTCGCCTCACGCGTCCGGACGCCCACGCTCGTGCTCCACTCCGAGGAGGACTGGCGCTGCCCCATCGAGCAGGCCGAGCAGTTCTTCGCGGCGCTCCTCCGCCACGGCGTCGAGAGCGAGTTCGTCCGGTTCCCGGGCGAGGGACACGAGCTGTCCCGCTCCGGCGCGCCGAAGCACCGTGTCGAACGCTTCCAGGCCATCCTCGACTGGCACGACCGCCACCTCTCGTAGGTCTTCCCGCGGGGCGGGCCCTGCCCGGCGGAAGGGATGCCCCACGTCCCTCCGCTGCTCCGGACTGATAGTCGCGACTGCGGGACGTGGGGCATCCCTCCCACCTCCCCGCCCCCGCCTCCCTGCCCCCTCGCAGGTGGCGCCCCGCGACACAGGCTTCGGTGGAGAGGGTCAGGGGGTGGAGAACTTCCTGGCGAGGCGGGTGAGGGTGGTGCGGGTGCGGAGGGTGGTGGGCTGGGTCAGGGCGCGGCTGAGGGCGGGGGTGGCGAGCGGGGAGTTCGCGAAGCCGTCGGTCAGCGCCCACCACAGCTCGCGGCCCGCGGCGACGGAGGTGGCGGTGTCGGTGATGAGCTCCGTCACGGCCGCCAGCTCGTCGTCGGTCGGGGGTCGCTTGAGGAAGGCGACGTGGAGCTTCGCGCCGGTCGGCGGATCGGGGAAGGGCGACGCGTCCGCGAGCGCGGCGACCTCGGGGACGCTCCGGACGAAGGTCACGACCTCGTAGCCGAGCGCCGCGGCGAGGTGGTCCTCGATCCGGGTCTCGAGGACGGCGGGGTCCCCCTCCGCGTCGAAGACGACGTTGCCGCTGGCCTGGTACGGCGTCGGGTCGCCGAGCTCGAGCTCGGCGAAGAGGTCCGCGAGCCGGGCGTTGGTGACCGTGTGGCCGCCGACGTTGATGGCCCGGAGGAAGGCGACGGACCTCGGCATGCGTGCTCCCGTCCTCGGGGTGGTCGGCTGCAACCGCGGCCCCACCGGCGGCGTCTGTTCCGGTGACCGGGCGATGCCTCGCCCCCATCCTGTCGGAACGGAACGCACCATGCGTCGCACGATCGTCCTGCCCCTGCTCCTCCTCGCCGCGGGCGCGGCCGGCTGCGCGGACGGCGCGTCCGGGCTGACCGAGCCGGTGACCGAGGTCGTCGACGCGTTCGACGGCGAGCAGTTCGGCTTCCTCACCGAGGTCTCGACCGACCCCGCCGGCGTCGTGATCGACCCCGCCACGTGGGTGGAGAGCGACGACGAGCCGAACGGCTACCGCATCGATGACCCGGGCGTGGCGCCGGTCGAGCTGGCCATCGCCGACGACGCCGTGATCGAGGTGTTCACGTCGACGGGCGACCCCGCCACGGCCACGAACGTGACCGTGGCCGAGCTCGCCGACTGGCTCGCCGGCCTCAGCTCCCCGGAGACCGAGGCGGCGTTCAACGTCGTGGTGGTCGACGGCGAGCTCATCGAGATGCGCTTCGTCTACCGCCCCTGACCTGGCCGGGTCAGCGGGCGCCGTCCGTCAGCAGTGCGGTGGTGAGCCGGGACCAGAACGCGGCGAGCACCTCGCGCGCCTGGTCGGTGCTGATCGTCGTGGGCGGCTCGCCGGGCAGCACGTCGCCGACGCCGACGCCGCCGCCGACGGCCACGGTGAGCTCCCCGGTCACCTCGACCAGCTCACCGGTCGGCCGGCGGTACTCGAGGATCGAGTGCAGGACCTGGCCGCCCGTGACCGTGACGGCGTAGTCGGCGAGGCCGAACAGGTGCGGCTCGCCCTCGTCCTGCTTGGGGAGGACCGCCCCGAAGATCGCCACGGCGCCGTCCCCGACCGGCACCTCGCCGAGCGCGGTGAACGAGGCGTCGTCGCGGAAGGTGGCGACGGTCGTGCCGCCGGCGGCGGCCCAGGCGTCGGTGTCGACGCCGTGGTGCGGGGCGCGCCGGGTGCTCGACCCGGAGGGGTACCCGAGCGGCACCTCGTAGTAGGTCTGCTCGGCGAGTCCCCGCAGCTCGGCTTCCCAGCGGTGGTCCTTGTCGCCGAAGACGACGTGCCCGGCCTGTGACTGGCCGGTGAGCAGCGCCGACCGGTCGACGACGCCGGTGTCCGCCGCGAGCTCGACCGCGCCGTCGGTCAGCACCAGCTGGCCACCGGACGCCGCGAAGCTGCGGAGCCCGTCGACGTAGGCCGACCGTTCGTCGTCCGCCAGGTCCGAGGGGTAGGCGACGTCGCTGACCACCAGCGAGTCGTAGGCGGCGAGGACGGCCGGATCCGCGGCGATCGCCGAGGCGGTCACCTCGTCGACGACGGCGCCCTCGCCGGCGTCGGCGCGCAGGTCCTCGAAGTAGCGCAGACGGTCCGCCTCGTAGTGCTCCGGCGGCTGCGGGGCCACGGAGGGATCGAACCCGAAGCCGTTCGCGTCGGTCGACGACACCACGTCCGGATCGTCGAGGTAGGCGATGCGCCCGAGGTCGAGGCTTGGCTCGACGTCGCCGGTGAGGGTCGCCTCCACCATGACGGCCTCGAGCACGCCCCGGACCGCCGCGACGTGGGCCTGCTCGAGCGGCTGGTTCCAGATGTTGGACGGCACGAGGTGCGAGAACAGGTTCTCGACGTCGATCTCGACCGCGCCCTCCGACACGAAGTAGTCGCCGAGGAAGCCGGAGTCGTCGTAGCCGACGATGTCGTAGGCGGTCGCGAACGTCGCCGGCTTCGTGCCGGCCGGGCCCGGGGCGCCGTCGGGGGTGAGCGTGTCCAGCAGGACGCCCTCGTCCTCGAAGTAGCGCTCGACGGAGCGGGCGACGTGCTCGGCGAGCTGCAGCTCCTGGGCCTGCCGGCGCGGGCTCCACTGCCCGGCGGGCCACATCAGGTCGGCGAACGAGTCGGTCGCGGAGGTCAGCTCGCCGTGGATGTCCGTGGCCGTGGTGAGGTTCGGCAGCGTCTCGACGAACGCGACCCAGCCGCGGGCCTCGGGCTCGGTGACCGGTGCGGGCCGGCCGGAGAGCTTGGTCCACCCGGTGGTGGGGAACTGACGGTTGAGATCGACCCCGTGCGAGTTCGCCCGGTTGAAGATGGCGTGCTCGGTGTCGAGCGCGTCGCCCATGGCCCAGCCGTCGGGGTTGGTGAAGCCGAGGTAGAGCTCGACCTCGGCCAGCACGTCGCGCAGCGGCCGGTCGACGTCGCCGGCGTGGACGGTCGCGTCCGGCTCGTCCTGCCACCGGCGGGCGAGGTCCTCCGCGTAGCGCAGACCCCCCTCGCGGCCCGCCGACTCGTTGCCGTGGATCGACAGCGACGCGACGACCTGCTTCTTGCGGTCGCGTGGCACCGATTCGTCGGTGATGCGCACGACGAAGATCTGCCGGCCACCGGCGGAGACGTGCGAGCTGTCGCCGGTCAGCTGGTCGAGGGTCGTCACGTCGACGATCATCGGCGCGATGCGCTCGATGGCGGCCAGCGCGTTCGGGAACTCGAGCCCGTACTGGACGAAGGTCGCCGACTGCGTCGCCTCGGCGACGACCCGGCCACCACAGGCGGCCTCGGTACCGGGCGTGGGGCAGGTCGGCACCGCGGACGCGGTCAGCGGGAGCGCCGCCAGCGACGTGACGACCCCGCCGGCGAGGAGCCGGGCGGTCGAGCGGCGTGCGAAGGGCGAGGAGGGCATCGGGGGCTCCGGGGAGGGGCGGGGTCGACGGGTACCTTCTTCGCCACACCGCGCTGCGGTCCCTCCCTCGACGTCCCCTCCGCCCCGCCCCGCGCGGCTCCCGCGCCCCGGGACCGGCGCGCGCCCGAACGGACCCACCATCTCTGCCTCCTCCGACCCTGCCGATACCCGCGCCGCGCTCGTCGCTGCCACGGAGCTGCTCCGCCGGGCGGCCGCGGACGAGTCGATGCTCGCCGCGCTGTCCGAGGACGAGCTGCACGACCTCCAGAACGCCGCCGGCGACATCTTCCAGCCCGACGTGGAGCTGCGCCGCCGCCAGATCAGGCAGCGCCGCAAGCGCCAGCGCGCGGAGCGCATCGCCGAAGCCGAGGAGGTCCTCGCCGACACCGGCATCCGGCGTCTGCGCGAGCAGCCGGTGTTCACGACCCCGAACGTCTACGCGCCGGCCGGGTTCACCCAGCACGACGTCTCGGACACGCCCCTGGCGGACCCGGACGGGCCGCCCTTCCGCGACGTGGTCGAGCCGCAGCACTGCTACGTCTGCAAGGAGACCTACCAGCAGGTCCACCACTTCTACGACCAGCTGTGTCCCGCCTGCGCGGTCTTCAACTACGCCAAGCGCACCGAGACCGCGGACCTCACGGGGCAGGTCGCGCTGCTGACCGGCGGGCGCGTGAAGATCGGCTACCAGGCGGGCATCAAGCTCCTCCGCGCCGGCGCGAGCCTGATCGTGACCACCCGCTTCCCGCGCGACGCGGCCACGCGCTACGCCGCCGAGCCGGACGTCGACGACTGGGGCGACCGGCTCGAGATCTACGGCCTCGACCTCCGTCACACGCCGAGCATCGAGGCGCTGTGCGGGCACCTGCTCCGCACCCGCGACCGGCTCGACCACGTCGTGAACAACGCGTGCCAGACCGTGCGTCGTCCGCCGGCGTTCTACGAGCACATGCTCGCGGGCGAGCAGGCGCTGCTCGGCGAGCTGACGGGGCCCATGAAGGAGTTCCTCGGCGACTACGAGGGGTTGCGCGGCTACGACATGCTCGGCGAGACGCTGCCGGTGCTCACGGAGTCCGCGGGGGACATCGCGGGCCTGACCGACCCGGCCCTGATGTCGCAGGCGGCCCTCCTGCCCGAGGACGTCGAGGCGGACCCCGAGCGGTTCCCAGTGGGGATGCTGGACCAGGACCTGCAGCAGGTGGACCTGCGCGCACACAACTCGTGGCGCCTGCTGATGCACGAGGTGTCGTCGGTCGAGCTCCTCGAGGTCCAGCTCGTGAACGCCGTCGCGCCGTTCGTGCTGAACGCGAGACTGAAGCCGCTGATGCTGCGGACCCCGAACCGGGACAAGCACATCGTCAACGTCTCGGCGGTCGAGGGACAGTTCTACCGGCGGTGGAAGACGACCAAGCACCCGCACACGAACATGGCGAAGGCGGCGCTGAACATGATGACCCGCACGTCCGCCACGGACTACGTCGCGGACGGCATCCACATGAACGCGGTCGACACCGGCTGGGTCACGGACGAGGACCCGGCCCACATCGCCGAGGCGAAGACGGCGGAGCACCGCTTCCACCCGCCGCTCGACATCGTGGACGGGGCGGCCCGGATCGTGGATCCGATCATCGACGGGGCCAACACCGGCACCCACGTCTGGGGCCAGTTCCTCAAGGACTACCGCCCCACCGACTGGTAGCGCACGGCGACGGTCCCGATCGTGCGTCGCGACGCCACCTGCGGTCAGCTGCGGGCGAAGAGCTCGAGCTGGATCCCGTCCGGGTCGCGGAGCTCGATCATCCAGCCCCACCCACCGACGTCGACGATCCCCGAGTGCGCGACGCCGGCCTCGTCGAGGTGGGCGACCCAGTGCTCGAGCGCGTCCCGGTCGCGGACGTGGAAGGCGAGGTGGTCGACGGCGTGAGTCAGAGCTAGGGCAGAGACCGAGCGTTGAGGCACCCCGGTTAGCACCTACCCAAGAACTGGCGCTGGCGGCATGAACGAAATCGTCGCCGTGCTTACGCCCATCGTCACTGGAATCCACGTCCACTGGGTCGGGGAGACCCCCGAGCGGCGGAAGTGTTGGCCGCCGGAGACGATCAGGAGGGCGTGGATCCCCTGGCGGCGAACGCGCATGGTGTCCGAGTTCGCCTCGGTCCGAGCGTTCGGATGGGATCCGGGCACCTCGCGCCATGCCGAGGTCCTCCGCGGAGACGCTACTTCCGGGCACCGGTGCACCAACCGCTTACGTGCCTGTGCTCACCGCCGACGCGTCAGGGGTGGTCGCTGATAGGAGTTGACTTGGGACGGCTCGAGAAGATGTTGGCCAGTCGCGCGTTCCGCGGGTTGCATCTCGCTGCGGGTCTTTCCGCTGTTGCCGTCTACCTGGCGGTGCCGGACGGCACGGTGCTGGAGGCCGGCGTCGAGGTGGCGCTGCACGCGACGGTCGCGCCGCTCATCCTGCTAGGGGTGTGGCTGCACCGGCCGAGTCGGCGGGCCGGCTGGTACGTCGTGGCTGCGGCCCAGGTCGTCTACGCGGTGGGGAACATCCTCGGCAGTTGGGTCCCGGCGGTGACCGGTGCGGAGCGACCCTTCCCGGCGCCCGCAGACGGCTTCTACTTGGCCGCGTATGTCGGGCTGGTCGTGGGGATCTCGTTGCTGCTCGTTCACCGCAGCCGAGGCCTGGGGCTCGCAGCGCTCTTGGACACCGCGACTGTCTCGGTCGCCCTGTCGAGCCTCGCGTGGGTGTTCCTGCTTGAGCCGATGCTGCCCGCAGTGACCGGCCTCGCCGCTGCGGTGACAGCCGCCTACGTCCTGGTGGACGTCGCGCTCGTAGCGGTGCTCGTGCATCTCGCCCTCGCACCGGGAGCTCGATCGCCGGCACTGGTGCTCTTGGTGGCCGCGGTCGCTGCTCAGGTGGTCGGCGACGTGCTCTACACCGTCGGGTCGATCGACGGGACGTTCGCCGCCGGAGCGCCCGCGTTCACGGCATGGATGCTGTTCTACGTCCTGCTTGGCGCCGCCCCGTTGCGTCCGTCGATGCGCCGGATCGCCGAGCCCGACACCACCGTGCAACGGCTCTCCGCCAACGGGCGCATCATCCTGCTCGGCGCGGCGGCGATGCTGCCGCCGGCGACGTTATTGGTCCACGTCGCCGACAAGCGGGTGTCGGTGCTGGCCGCCATCACGATGCTCACGTTCGCCTGTGTGATCGCCCGTCTCGCCAACGTGTACGGCGAGCTTCAGGAGAGCACCAGGGTCCAGCAGTTGAAGGACCAGCTGCTGTCCATCGTCAGCCACGAGATCCGCACACCGCTCACCGTGGTCAGCGCGGCCCTGTCGACGCTCCAACGTGGCGTTGCTGACCCGCTGACGTCCAAGCAGGGATCGATCGTCGCGATGGCCTCGAGCCACACCGACCGGCTCATCAGGCTGGTCACCGACCTCCTGGATGTCCAGCGGTCGGGATCTGGAAGGGTGGAGCTGCAACTCGGCGATGTCGCACTGACGGACGTCGTTCGCGACGTGTTCGCCGAGATCCGCGATTCTGCCGCGGCCCGCGGGGTGCAGCTCACGTGCGACGTCGGCTACGTCGCGGTCCGAGCGGACCGTCAACGGCTCCACCAGGTCCTCATGAACCTCGTGGGCAATGGGCTGAAGTTCTCCAACCAGGGTGGTGACGTGTCCGTGACGGCGGTCCGTCGCGGCAGCGAGGTGCTCGTCAGGGTCCGTGACCGCGGACGAGGCGTGCCGGCCGAGATGCACGACAAGATCTTCGAGCCGTTCCAGCAGGTCGACGCCTCGGACTCCCGCGCCCACAACGGCACCGGGCTCGGACTCGCGATCTGCCGGTCGATCGTCGAACACCACGGGGGACGCATCTGGGTCGACTCCGTTCCAGGAGCCGGTGCGACGTTCCTGTTCACGCTCCCACACAGCGAGAGCATGACCGGGCAACCTGAGCCGGCCTTCGTCTCTGCAGACATCTGACAGGTGGCGGGATCCCGCAGCCAGCCTGCCTCGACAAGGCGCCGTGCGACAGCTGGCCACGGTACGTCCAGCGAGCCGGTGACCCGTCGTTTGCTAGGCCCGCATGGCGCCGATCGGGACTAGATGGCGAGACGCCCGTGAAGGCGCCGGCAAGGGAGATGCCCGGTGCATCCTGCGCGGACGGAACGCGCAGGCGTCACGACCACCCACCAACGCTCGCCGCTCTGCAGCCAAGGATTGAGTGCAGGCGGCGGGTGGGTGCGCCTGCTCGACCACATGGCAGACCCCGCCGCCACCACCCCACCGTCCTGCATTCGGATGCACGTGCTCGATCGTCGCCGGACGGTCGAGCGCGTTGTCGTGTCGCGGATCTGGCCGGATGGTGCCGACGGCGGAAGAGTAGCCTTCGAGGATGGTGAGGACACTTCTCCTCGTGGAGGACGAGGAAGCGATCGGGAGGCCGCTGCAACGCGCCCTGGAACGTGAGGGCTACGACGTGGTCTGGGTCGCGTCCGGCACCGAAGCGATCGAACGCTCGTCGACGAAGCGCTTCGATGCCGTCCTGCTCGATCTCCAACTCCCAGACATCGACGGCACCGACGTCTGCCGGCAGATCCGTGACCGCGGTGCCGACACGCCCATCATCATGCTGACATCGCGAGGTGCGGAGATCGACCGCGTGGTAGGTCTCGACAGCGGCGCGGATGACTACCTCACCAAGCCGTTCGCGCTGGCCGAGCTGTGCGCCAGGATCCGAGCTGTCTGTCGCCGGTACACCCCAACCGGACACGAGCCGTCGCCACCCAGCACCAAGGGGCTGCACGTCGAAGAGGCTTCGCGACGCGTCTTCGCGGGCAACGCCGAACTCGCACTCTCACCGAAGGAGTTCGACGTGCTCGCGCTGCTGTGGCGCAACGCAGGCACCGTCGTCAGCCGGGAGCACATCATCGACACGGTCTGGGACGAGAACTGGTACGGATCGACGAAGACCCTCGACGTCACCGTCTCCAGACTCCGCCGCAAGCTGGCCCAACCCGACGTCACCGAGCGGATCGTGACCGTGCGCGGCGTCGGGTTCCGCCTCGACACGTCGCCGCAGCCGTGACGGCCGCTGCCGCCAGGATCCGACGCCTATGAATCAGCGCAGAACCGATCTCGACGACGCGGAGCGGCTCCGCGTGCTCGCCGAGACCGGCCTCGTCGACTCGCCCCCCGAGGACACCTACGACCTCTACACCCGACTGGTGGTCCGCAACCTCACCGTCCCGGTCGCGCTCATCTCGCTCGTCGACGACACCCGGCAGTTCTTCAAGAGCCAGATCGGGCTGCCCGAACCATGGGCAGGCCGTCGGGAAACGCCACTCACGCACTCGTTCTGCCAGCACGTCGTGACGTCCGCCGCGCCTCTCGCTATCGATGACGCGCCACGCCACGCCCTCGTCTGCGACAACCTCGCCATCCCGGACCTCGGAGTGGTCGCCTACGCCGGTGCGCCGCTTCGCGCCCCCGACGGGTCGATCCTCGGGTCGCTGTGTGCCATCGACCACCAGCCTCGGACGTGGACCGACGACGAGCTCGCCACCCTCGACGACCTGGCGGCCGCGGCTAGCGGCGAGATCGCCGCCAGGCTCGCCGCGCGTCGCCACGCGCGGTTCGCCAGGCAGGCTGCCCACCAGCTGCGCACGCCCCTGACAGGTCTGCGGATCCGGATGGAGGACCTCGCGGGGGGACCGGAGACGCCACCCATGGCCGCCGAAGAGCTGCATGACATGCTGGGGGAGGTGCAGCGGCTCGCCGATGCCGTCACCACGATCCTCGACCTCGCCGAGCAAGCGACCGTCCACCAACGCGACCGCGTCAACATCGGCCGGGCGCTCGCCGCCGCCGCCACCCGCTGGCGGCCCGCCGTCGGTGCCGTCGGACGCGACGTGACCGCCGAGTCGGACGCGGACGTGGACGTCACCGTTCACGCCGCCGGGCTCGACCAGATACTCGACGTCCTCGTTGAGAACGCGCTACGTCACGGCCGCGGCCGCATCGGGCTCGAGTTCCGCGCGCAGGGCCGATGGGGGGCGATCCGCGTCGTCGACGAGGGTCCAGGTCTCCCGGATGCCACCGTGTCGCGGCTGACATCGCGCGGGACGGCGACGTTCGGGCCCGACGGCGGCCCGGTCGGGCTGTCGCTCGCGCGCGAGGTCGCGGACGCGATGGAAGCGAGGTTGCTCGTGCGACCGGAGAGGCCCCGCTGGGTCGATCTCGTCGTCGCGTTGGACGCGGCCGTCGGCTGACCGACCGAGCGATGTCGGATCGTGGTTCGCCGTTGTCGTCCTGTTACCGCGGTCGTCGTGGTTGTTGGTCTGCTGGTGGACGCGCGCACGTAGCGTGAATCTGGCCGGCACGTATCGGCGAGCAACCAGTTTCGCGCAGCACGCTACGCCCGACCCTGAGCGCTCGCGGTGCGGTGCAGGCCGGATCGGGGGAGGCCACATGAAGCAGTCCACGACAGCCGGGCGCATCGACGGGACGTCGCCGGTCCGCGCCGACGGCGGCGGCGACCGGAACGTCGTCGGTGGGTCCGACGTCGAACTGCTCGGGCGTGTCGCCCGTGGCGATCAGCAGGCGTTCGCTGCGCTCTACGACCGCCACTGTCGAAGCGTCTACGGGCTGGTGTTGCGCCTGGTCCGCGACCCGGCGCACGCCGACGAGGTCACCCAAGAGGTGTTCGTTCAGGCCTGGCGGATCGCGGCCCGCTACGACCCGGCCCGCGGCACCCCCGGGACGTGGCTGCGCACGCTCGCCCATCGACGTGCTGTCGACCGCGTCCGCAGCGAGCAGGCAGCGCGTGACCGGGACCGGCGCGCTTCAGCCGTCAACGGCACCGTCGTCGTCGTCGACCCGGTCGCCGACGACGTTGAGCTCGCGGCGGAGTATGCGGCGGTCAGGTCAGCGCTCGCGGCGCTGACGGACCTGCAACGCGAGGCGGTCACGCTGGCCTACTTCGGCGGGCACACGTACCGGCGCGTCGCGGAACTTCTCGGTGTACCGACGCCGACCGCGAAGTCGCGCATCCGTGACGGGCTCGTCCGGCTGCGCGACACCCTCGAGAGGAGTTCACGCACGCTGGCGTAGCCCGCGCAGGGACCGGCCAGCCCTCGAGCTGACCACGTTCAGCCAACCCCCATCCCCAGCCGCACCAGGGCGGCTCACCCCGATCTTGCGCTCGACGGACAGCCGAGTGGCGCGCACGCGAGGCAGACATGACACCGAACAGCGCAGCGCCGAACGGCGGCATCCGCGTGCTCCTCGTCGATGACCAGGTGCCGTTCCGTGCCTTGACGCGCGCGCTACTCGCTGCCGACGGGCAGTTCGACGTCGTCGCCGAGGCGGACAACGCGGTCGCGTGCCTGACGGCAGCACGCCACCACCGACCTCACATCGTGCTCGTCGACCTCCGCCTCGCCGGCCACGACCCGGGCGCACTCATCGGCCCGCTCATCCGCACCACACCGACCACCATGATCGGCGTACTGAGCGCACTACCCGCTTCGCGCCACCGCAACCGGGTCCGATCCCTCGGCGCGTTCGCCTACTACGCCAACACCCAGTTCGCGGAACTGCCGGCCCTACTCGCCGCCGACCATCGAGCGTTCGCCCGCGCCCTCGACGGTGAGGGCACGATCGCCCCCGCCGTCTACGCCCGTTGACACGACGCCGGCGTTGCCGACAACCCTGACGCGCTGCAGGAGCTCGGGCTCGTCACGGTCGAGTCATGCCGCATCGCCATCACTCCCGCTGGTCGTGAGTTGCTCGTGAGCGACGGGCCGGCCGTCAGGCCACCGGGGGCATCTGACCGATGCCCATCAGCGTCGGATCGAACAGTCGAGGTCGGGCGAGACCGACGAGGCTGCAGTAGGGCTCGTCGACGGCGTGTGGGCCGCGCGCGTCGGAACCGCGCTGGCTGCCTGAGACAGAGAAAGCGTTCGAACGGGAACGGGCGGATGGCGCGGTGGGCACCGTCGACCGCACCGAAGTCGTCGAGGTCGAGGTCGAGCGCGATACCGCGGACGGCTGGCTTCGATTCGTCCACGGGATGGGTCCGCAGACGGTCGCCTTCGGCCGTACTGGTGCGTACCTGGCTGCGCAGGTCGCCGACGAGCTCAACGACCCTTGTCCGCCCGTCGTCTGCCCGGCAGTACGTCCCCGACGTCTCTGGGGGCAGAGGGCCGAGACCTACCACCGAGTAGGCGACGTTGGGGCGGGCCGCGACCGCACCGACGCGGTAGTTGAGCTCACTGCGGGGTCCGACAGGGCGTCTCTGCGTACCCACCGCGCGGGACAACGCGTGCCCCATGGCCGGGCGGTGATTCTTCCCCCGGCCGTTGGATGGGTCTGAACCCGAACGCTGAGGCCTTCGAGACCTCTCCGAAGCCCGTCGTGCGGCGGCCCGCGGAGGGGGACGACAGGAGTCCGTCCCATCGAGCGTTCGATGGAGAAGATCTGGAGAAGCGAAGGCTGCCAGCACGCGGAGCCGGAGAGGGGATTCGAACCCCTGGCCCACGCTTTACAAGAGCGTCGCTCTGACCAACTGAGCTACTCCGGCGCGACACCCGGATCGTCGATCCGGTAGTCAGCGGCCCAGCGTATCCCGGCACTCTGACCGTTCCTGGAGGGGTCGACGCGCAGGTAGCACTCCTTCCTCGGGACAGCTTCGACGGGAACGAGGAACGTCTCCTTCGTGTCCGGGCAATAGACGCCGAACAGGTCAGCATCGCCTCGGTAGTCGTTCCGGTAGTGCTCAGGTCGGAGGTCAGTCCGGCGGCGGTGCGACGGATGGTGGTAGCTGGTGCTGGTCGTACTGACCCTGATCACGCCGTTCCGGAGTCGTCCGGTCTTGCACTGGATGCGGAGGAACCTCCCCTCCGCATCGAGGACGCCTGGGCCATCGTCTCACCGGCCGGTGACCTGGGCGGGGCTGGCCGCGGCCCGAGAGGCGCCGGCGGCGGGAGTACGGGGCATGTAGTTGCACGGGTGTGGTTCATCTGCGACCCTCGTGGTGCCCGACCCCGGCCGCTGGAGGATCCCATGGCGTTCCACGAGTCCACCGACGTGATCGAGTCCCTGGACCCGCGCTCCCGTGAGATCCTCGACTTCGAGCGCGAGTGGTGGAAGTACGCCGGCGCCAAGGAGCAGGCGGTCAAGGAGCGCTTCGACGTCTCGCCGACGCGCTACTACCAGCTGCTCAACCGGCTGATCGACGACGAGCAGGCGCTCGCGTACGACCCGATGCTCGTCAAGCGCCTCCGCCGGATGCGCGCCGCCCGTCAGCGTCAGCGTGCCCAGCGTCGTCTCGGCGTCGACGCCCGCTGACCCCCGCCGAGCGGGAGCGCCCCGTGGCCAAGCACACCCCCCCGGACGACACGAGCTTCACCTTGTCGTTGGTCCGGCACCTCGGCGCCGCCGTGGCGCTGGTCGCCGTGGTCGCCGCCGCGTTCTGGGGCATCGGCCAGGTCCGCGACGACGGCTCGTCGATGACCGTCGCCTCGAGCCCCGACACCAGCGACGAGGCCAGCGACGGGCCCACGGTGGTCGCCACCCCCGAACCGAGCGACCCGCCCACGTCGGAGGCTCCCCCGGCCGACGAGGGCACCGCGGCGCCGACGGCCGAGGCCACCCCCACCGAGGCCGCGACGGACGAGCCCGACGAGCCCGCGGCGACGGGGACCGAGGAGGCTCCCTCCACGTCCGCCGGCGACCTCGACCCGGCCGACATCTCGGTGCAGGTCCTCGACGCCACGGGTGAGGGCGGGGAGACGATGGACGACGTCGTCGCGCAGCTCGAGAGCGACGGCTTCGACGTCGTGGCCACCAACCGCGCCGTCCGCGAGTACGAGGTCACGACGGTCTTCTACACGCCGGGCAACGAGGCGAAGGCGCAGCGGATCGCCGAGATGTACGGCTACCGCGAGGTCGCGCCCGAGCCCGGCAACCTGTCGCACTCGGTCGACGTGCACCTGGTCGTGGGCCTCGACGCCTGATCCGGACGGCCTCCGGGACGACCGGGTCGGCTCAGCTGTTCTGCAGCAGCTGGAGCTTCTCGAGGATCATCTTGCGCCGGCGCTCCTCCTCCTCGGGGTCGTTGTTCAGCACGTCCTGGAGGACCTGCGACAACGCGAGGGGGGAGAAGGGCTTGGTGATGTACTCGGCGGCGCCGGACGACCAGCCGCGGATCTGGTCCTGGTCCTGGACCTTCGCGGTCAGCATCACGACCGGGATGTCCTTGAGCTCGGCGTCGGCCTTGAGCGCGGACAGGACCTGCCAGCCGTCCATCTTGGGCATCATCACGTCCAGGAGCACCACGTCCGGACGCTCGTCGCGGACGCGCTCCATGGCCTGCTCGCCGTCGCTGGCCTCGATGACGTCGTAGCCCTCGAACTCGAGGTTCACGCGACACAGCAGCAGCACGTCCGGCTCGTCGTCGACGACGAGGACCTTCTGGCGGTCGGTCACGGTCTCGGCTCCTCCGCGGCGGTGTCCCGCCGTCCTGGGTACTGGATGGTACGGCGAGTGGCCACTCGACGCGTGCCTTCGCGGGCGCCCATCCCTTCACACGTCGGCGCGGTGCGGCGGACCTTTAGGTTCCGCCTCCGCTAGCGTCGCCCGACCGGTGGCGGGCGTGCGGCCATCGGACGCCGACTGGAGGGCGGGTGGACGACCCGGTGCCGGCGAGCCGCCTGTGGCTGTGGCGGACCTGGACGACGATCGGGGTGCTGCTCCTCGTCGTCGCGGCCTGGCTCGTGCTGCGCGGTCCGCTGGCCATCGTGGTCCCGCCCCTGGCGCTGGCGGGCGTGCTGGTCTACCTCCTCAACCCGGTCGTCCGCGGGCTCGCCCGGGTCCGCATCCCGCGGGTGCTGGCCACGTTCCTCGCCTACATCGTGCTCGTCCTCGGGCTCGTGGTGCTCCTCCGGTGGGTGGGGCCGGTCGTGGCTCGCCAGACCGGCGACTTCGTCGAGCGCCTGCCCGAGATCAGCGAGGCGCTCCAACGCGGCATCAACGACCAGCTCGCGCGCGCCGGCCTGTCGGACCGCGTGAGCATCGACCTCCAGAGCCCGGCGACCCAGGAGGCGATCCAGCGCTACCTCGAGGACAACGGTGGCACGATCATGAACGTGCTGGCCGGGGCGCTCGGGGTCGTCGGGCGCCTCTTCCACGTCCTGCTCACCGTCGTGCTCGCCCCGATCCTCGCCTTCTACATCCTGGCCGACCTGCCGCGGCTCGCACAGGGTCTGGAACGGCTGCTCCCCCCGGCGTCGCGCGGGGAGGTCGTCGACGTGAGCCGCCGCATCGGTCGGGCCGTCGGCGGGTACTTCCGCGGGCAGCTGCTCGTCGCGTCGTTCGTGGGCGTGGCCACCGCGATCGGGCTCGGGATCCTCGGGCTGCCGTTCTGGGCGCTCGTGGGGCTCCTCGCCGGCGTCTTCAACCTGATCCCGCTCATCGGGCCGTTCGTGGGCGGGATCATCGGGATCGTCATCGCCCTGACGGTCGGCGACGGGAGCACCCAGGCGCTGTGGGTCGCGGCGATCATGATCGCCGTCCAGCAGGTGGACAACCACCTCATCAGTCCCACGATCCTGTCCCGCACCGTCGAGGTCCACCCGCTGACGGTGATCCTCGGCCTGCTCGTGGCCGGCAGCCTCTACGGCCTGCTCGGCATGCTCGTGGCCATCCCGCTCATCGCCGCGACCAAGCTCGTCGTGATGTACCTGCTGGTCACGCGCGTCCCGTCCATGCGCCACCTCGCCGGCGAGGGGCCCGGACTCTTCCGACGCGAGGACGACGACGGGCCGCCGAGCTCCGGGACGCTCGTGGCGCTGGGCCAGGAGATGCGTCGGGCCTGGGAGCGGCGACGACCACCGCCGGGACCCGCCGGGGAGTGAGCCGTCAGCGGGCGGCGCGCCAGTCGGCGAGGGGCGGGCGCTCGCTGGGCGAGATCTCGAAGGGGGACAGCGCCAGGTCGCCGGCCGCGTCGCGGATCGGCTGGGCGAGCAGCGACGACGGCGGGTCCGTCAGCACCATGCGCCCCTGCGCAGCCAGACGCTGCAGCGCCACCTGGAGGATCTCGCTCGCCATCCGCCCGAGGGCGTCGAGCGGCTGGTGGTCGTGCACCCGCACGTCGAGGTCGACCTGCGCGATCACGTCCACGCCGTGACGGTCGGCGATGTCGACCAGCATCGCGAGCTCGATGCCGTAGCCGCGCACGAACGGCAGCGACTCGAGCAGCGACCGCCGTCCGGCGTACTCGCCCGAGAGGGGCTGGGCGAGCCAGGACAGCTCGGGCCAGAACGTCGCCAGCAGGGGACGGGCGAGCAGCTCGGTCACGCGGCCGCCGCCCCGGGGCCGTCGCTCGTCGCCCAGCCGGAGCGGGCGGTCGTAGGTCGCCTTGACGAACTCGACCGCCGGATCGGTGAGGAGCGGTCCGAGGAGGCCGGTCACGAACCGCGCGTGGATGTCCTCGATGTCGGCGTCGACGAACACGACCAGGTCGCCGGTCGTCGCGGCGAGGCCCTTCCACAGCGCCTCGCCCTTGCCCGACCCCGTGCCCGCCTCGGGGAGGATGTGGGACTGCCGCAGGACCCGGACCCCGGCCGCCTCGGCCTCGGCCGCGGTCGCGTCCGTCGAGTCACCGTCCACCACGACGATCTCGTCGACGAGCGGGACCGCGTCGATCAGGGCAGCGCGCAGCGTCCCTGCCACACGACCGACCCTGCCCTCCTCGTTGCGGGCGGGGATGACGACCGAGACCGTGGTCCCGGCCGCGGCGCGTCGCTCGAGGAGGTCCGGGATCGCGAAATCGGCGTGGTGGTGCGTCCGGCCGGCGAACCGGGCGAGCGTCTCCTCCATCACCGCCTCGCTGTCTGGACGTCCTCGGGAGCGAGAGGGTACGATGTCCGGACTGGTAGCTCATCCAGAGAGGTCGAGGGCTCGGGCCCGCAGACGCCTCGGCAAC